>JAFLKR010000174.1 GCA_019163135.1 Desulfobulbaceae bacterium
ACACAGATGATAGCTCCCATTGCAAGAGATGGTACCGCAATTCTGAGGGTCAGCAGCCAGTAAAAGGTCGTTGTGGCTTGCCAAAGGGTACGATCAGCGAAAATTAAAATGGGAAAAACGATGCTAATAATACAAGCGAACAGATAGAATGCTCGCTCATCCCGTGCTAAAAAATGTCCCCGGTATCGAAGCTCCTGTTCGTCGTACCCTGAAAATAATGACATGGCAGTGTGTTACATCCGGATTAGTGGAACTGAAGAGTGATCGGGGTTGGTCATCGCAAAATGACGCCCCGTTCCAGATCACGGGGTCAGGTCTTGCTATCAACCATGCTTCTGAAAAGAGGGGGACACCATGCCTATTAACTCTCTCGAAACAGGCACGATGCCCTTCTATTTTTACAAGCCAAACCTAATACATGCCCCCATCCATCACGAACACTTAGAATACCCGCAATCCCGGCAAACCTCACAGCCTTCCTCGAACACCAACCTGCCCTGACATTCGGGGCAGACCGAGGCAAAGCCGTGCTGGGTGGCGGCCATGAACGACTTGAGCAGTTTGCCCAGTTGGGCGGGCAGGTCGAGCATATGACCGCTGGAACGATCCAACTGCTTGATAATCTCGTCCATGGGAATCTGGTAGCGCAGAGCCAGCGATACCAATCGGCAAGTGGTTGTCCACATGGTGGATTTGTCTTTGAGGTCCACCCGGTTGTCAAAGGGGAACTTGGCAAAGACCTCCATGGGTTTCTCATCCTCGTCGAAACAGACAATCAGGTAAATGGTCTCTTGATTAATGTCCTTGAGCCGATAACGCTTGGCGCTGAGCACATCGGGCAGGGTCGACTTTTGGAACAATCCGTCGGAGGAAACCGTCGCGGTCTTCTCCGAGCTTGCGGCCATGGTGTTGAGCACCTGATGGTCGCGGGAACCGTCGCGGTAGACAGTCAAGCCCTTGCACCCCAGTTCATAACCGAGCATATAGGAGGTGCGGACATCGTCGACGGTGGCGTTGGATGGCAGGTTGATGGTTTTGCTGATCGAGGCATCGACCCCGCTGCGCTGCAGAGCACCCTGCATGCGGATATGCTGCTCCGGGCTGATATCCTGGGCGGTGCGAAAAATCTCCTGCCAGTTCGCCGGAATCTCGGGATGCCCGATGACTGTGCCGCTGCTGGCCACCCGCTCCAGCATCACCGCCGAAAAGAAGCCTTCCTCCCGGGCGACCCGTTCAAAATGCTTATTGACCATCAGCAACCGGTCGCCATCCATGACGTTTTTGATCATGACAATGGAGAAATAAGGCTCACAACCGGAGGCACAGTCGGCGATCATCGATACCGTGCCGGTGGGCTGGATCGAGGTCAGAGCGGCATTGCGCCGGGCTGAATAATGGTTGACCTGTTCATCATAGGCGGGAAAAGGCCCCTTGATCGCGGCCAGAGCGATGGAGGCGATTTCCGCCTCGCTGCGGATAAAGGCCATGACCTCGGACGAGGCTAAGCGCCCTTCTTCGCTGCCGTAGGACAGTTGCAGTCGGATTAGCATGTCGTGCAGGCCCATAATCCCCAGACCGATCTTACGAGTTTTATGGGTCATCTCGGCAATCTCGGGGATAGGGAAACGATTGCAGTCGATGACGTTATCGAGAAACCGGGTCGCCAAGTGGGTGGTCGCGCGTAGCCGCTCCCAATCGACTTTGCCGTCGCGGACATATTGACCGAGATTGATCGAACCGAGGTTGCAGGATTCATAAGGCAACAGCCACTGCTCGCCGCAGGGATTGGTGGCCTCGAAATCGCCCAGTTGCGGGGTAGGGTTGTCGCGGTTGGCGGCGTCGATGAACAGGACGCCGGGCTCGCCGTTGTGCCAGGCCAGATCGATGATCTTGTCAAAGACCTGCCGGGCCCGTAGGGTATTGATGATGTCGCCGTTGGAGGGATCGAGCAGGTCGTATTCGAGGTCGTCCCGGACCGCCTCCATGAAACGATCGGTGATCGCCACGCTGAAATTAAAATTGGTGAACCGGGTCTGGTCTTCCTTGGCGGAGATGAATTCGAGGATATCGGGGTGATCGACGCGCAGCACGCCCATATTGGCGCCGCGCCGTTTGCCGCCCTGCTTGATGGTTTCGGTGGCGATATCAAAAACCGCGGCAAAACTCAAAGGACCGGAGGCCACGCCTTGAGTCGACTGCACCGCCGAATTTTTGGGCCGCAGTCGGGAAAAGGAATAGCCGGTGCCGCCGCCGGTCTTGTGCACCAGGGCTCCATTGCGGATGGAGCTGAATATACCGTCCATCGAGTCTTCCACCGGCAGGACAAAACAGGCGGACAACTGGCCGAGATTGGTGCCGGCGTTCATGAGGCACGGGGAGTTGGGCAGGAAATCGAGATAATAAATCAGATTGAAGAAGCGATCGCCCAGGTCATCAAAATCACCCAATTCACGATCGACCGAGGCAACAGCGTTGGCGACCCGACGGCACAGGCTCTCCCAGTTTTCAAGCGGTTTACCCTGTTCGTCTTTCAGATAGTATCGCCGTTCCAGCACGGTTTCGGCGGTATCGGTCAACTGTTGCCGTGGTATGCTTCTGGTCATTTCTTCCCTCTTTTCGCTTGAATTGGTTTCATCTCACCGCCGAACAGCCGACTACCTATTTAGTACGGACGGCTCCGGAAATCTCCGGTTATCCCCTCTGCCTCACCCCTAAAATCTCCTCGGGAAAACCAGAGGTTGCAGCAAAGAATTCAGGGGGCGGCACCGGTGTCTCTCCGTAGCAGCCGACGGCAACTTATCACAACATGTAGAGCGTATCAAGAATAAAACATGCAACATGTAGTGTTTTACAAAATATCCTGTTTTCAATGAGTTCAGCCGAAATGCCATTTTCCCCCCATCCAACGGAATAAAAATCAGTCCATTCGCAGGTGGCCCAAACCACCAATTCCGCCTTAAAATCTGCCGGAAACCAACACAAAAAGCGGCTCCTACGGCTACGCCCCAACGCCCGCTGCTTTATCCCGGCAACCTAACCCCCGGAACCTGTTCTTGTTTCTTGCGCAATCTTCCCGGTCCCATTATACTAATGGTGCAGTTTTGTACCTACCAGTAACAATTACAAAGATATATCAACACGATAAAAAGAGGCGTCCGGTGGCCACCCCGCTTAAAACGGCTGCAGCCCTTCTCCTCCCAACCAAAAGGATCAACTCCCTGTCATGCTGAAAAAAACTCTGCTCTGCGCCCTTCTGCTCCTGCCGCTTACCACCCATGCCCAAGAGCTGAAAAAAAATAACATCTCCGGCGACCTCAACTGGTCGGTGCAAAACACCTGGTCACTGCCTGGCAAACCTCTAGATATAGCCCAATCGCTGGATAACAAAAAGGTCTTCATCCTCGGTGCCGATGCCAAGGTCCATATCTTTGCCCCGGACGGCAAGAAGCTAGGCGACCTGCCGGTGGATGCCAATACCAGCGGTATCGATATCGCCCCCAGGGGTGAGATGCTCTACCTGATCAACGGCAAGAACAACAGCTACACCGCCATCGACATCAGCTTCAACCAGAAGATCGATATCACCGGAGCCCCGATCCAGGGTAAAACCGATGCGCCGGTCACCATGGTCGTGTTCTCCGATTTCGAGTGCCCCTGGTGCGGCAAACTTGAGCCGGTGCTCAAGCAACTGCTCGACAACAATACCGATAAATTGCGCATCGTCTTCAAACACCTGCCGCTGCCCATGCATCAACAAGCCGAACCGGCCGCCCTCGCAGCCATCGCCGCCCAGAAACAAGGAAAATTCTGGCAGATGCATGACGCTCTCTTCCAAACCACCACTTGGTCCCCGAATGTGATCGACGAAACCGCCCAGAAGATCGGGCTGAACATGGAAAAATTCAAGGCCGACCTGGTCAACCCGGAAACTCAGATGCAACTGGCCAAGGACAAGACCGACGCCCAGCAGGCCGAGGTCACCTCGACCCCGTCCCTGTTTATCAACGGACGACCGGTGCGGGATCGTAGCCTGACAGCACTCCAGGCCATGGTAAACGAGGCCTTGCCGGCTGACGGAGCTAAGTGAGGTGAAGACCTCCACCGCCCTCAACGCCGAGACCGTCAAAGAGCTCGATTTCGCCGATAACAGCGTCGCCCAGCAACTCTTCGGCGAGCTGAACCGCAACCTCATCACCATCGAACAGGCGACCGGGGTGGTGATCAAGGCCCGCGGCAATACCCTCCAGATCAACGGCCGAGTCCATGCTGTGGACCTGGCAGCCTCCACCCTGCGGCAGATGTACAGCCTGCTGCTCAAGGGGTATCCGGTGTTCAGCCAGGATATCGCCTTCGGCATCAAGATCCTGGAGTCATCGCCCCAGGCCCGCCTGGAGGAAATCTTTCTCGACAAGGTCTGCATCACCGCGCGCAAACGGGTCATTTCCCCCAAATCGATCAACCAGAAACTCTACATCGAGGCGATTCGCGAGAACGACATCGTCTTCGGCATCGGGCCGGCGGGCACCGGCAAGACCTACCTGGCCGTGGCCATGGCAGTTTCCGCACTCGCCCGGGAACAGGTCGCCAAGATCATCCTGACCCGTCCGGCAGTCGAGGCTGGAGAAAAACTCGGATTTCTGCCCGGCGACATGGCCCAGAAAGTCGATCCCTACCTGCGGCCGCTCACCGACGCCATCAACGAAATGCTCGGCCAGGAAAAGACCCTGGACCTGACCGAGCGTGGCGTGATCGAGGTAGCCCCGCTCGCCTTCATGCGCGGCCGGACCCTAAACAACGCCTATATCATCCTCGACGAAGCCCAAAACACCACCCGCGAACAGATGAAGATGTTCCTCACCCGCATCGGTTTCGACAGCCAGGCGGTAATCACCGGCGATGTCACCCAGATCGACCTGCCGGGGAGCCAGAAATCCGGGTTGATCCAGGCCGAACGTATCCTCACCGGGATCAAGGGGATCGCCTTCCGCCATTTTTCCAAGGCCGACGTGGTCCGCCATCCCCTGGTCCAGGAGATCATCCAGGCCTACGAGCAACAGGATGCGGCCAACCGTTCCACCAGAAGAAACCACGAAGGCGAGCGCTGAACATGACCGTCCACTTCAACTACACCGTCGACATCACCCATTATCCCCTCAACCGCCAAATGCTGTTGCAGCGCAGCGAGCGGTTGCTGCAACTGCTCCATCTGGAGGCGGCCGAAGTCAGCATCGTCCTGATGGGGGATGCGGAAATGACGGGATACAATGAACTGTACCGCAAGAAGAAGGGGCCGACCAACGTGCTCTCTTTTCCAGCACGCCAGACCGATGACGGTTTTGTGATTCCGGAAGCGGAATTGGGCGATGTCCTCATCAGTGTCGATACTGCCAAGCGCGAGGCCGTCGAGCAGGGCCACACCCTGCACCGCCGCCTGCTTGAACTGATCATCCACGGCCTGCTCCATTTGACCGGCTATGACCATGAACGCTCGGAAGAAGAAGCCCTGCGCATGTGGGATTTTGAAAAAGAACTGTTCCAGCACCTACAGACATCAAGGAGTGCCAATATGCCTTATCTCGCCATCAATGTTGACCATGTAGCCACTATCCGGCAGGCCCGAGGCGGTGTGGAGCCCGACCCGGTGTTCGCTGCCTCCCTCTGCGAACTGGCCGGGGCCGACGGCATCGTCGTCCACCTCCGTGAAGACCGTCGGCATATCCAGGATCGGGACGTGCGCATCCTGCGCCAAACGATCAAGACCAAGCTCAATCTGGAAATGGCGGTGTGCCCGGAGATTATCGATATCGCCCTGGAGATAGTCCCGGACATGGTGACCCTGGTGCCGGAAAAGCGCAAGGAACTGACCACCGAAGGCGGGCTGGATATCTTGGGTAATGACAAGAAAGTGAGAAAAGCCATTGAGAAAATGGCCAAGGCAGGCATTCCGGTCTCGATCTTCATCGACCCCGATGCCTCCCAGATTCAGGCCGCCCTCGATGCCGGCGCCACCTTTGTCGAACTGCACACCGGTCGCTATTGTGATGCCCGCACCATCGCCGAGCAGGAGCAAGAATTTCACCTGATTGAACAGTCAGCGGAACTGGCCTACGAATCGGGCCTGCGGGTGAATGCCGGCCATGGACTTGATTACCGCAATGCCGGGCCTATCGCCGACCTAGCCTTTATCGAGGAACTGAGCATCGGTCATGCGGTTATCAGCCGAGCGGTGCTGGTCGGTCTGGATCAGGCGGTACGGGAAATGCTGGCGATCGTGCGACCGGCCTAACTCGCCCGGTCGCTCGGCCGTTTACATTTCTTTGCCGAGCCCGACGATATGCTCGCTGGCCCCGAGCACAATGAGGATGTCACTGGCCATTATCCGGGTTTCCGACTTGGGATTGAACAGCATAGTGCCGTCCTGACGTTTGATCGCCACCACGATGACGTCGTATTTTTTCCTGATCTCCGACTCGATCAGGTTCTTGCCATTGAGATGGGAGGTGGGGCTAACCTGCAATTCTTCCATGATCAGATCAAGTTCACCGGCCCGCATGGTCAGATCGATAAAATCGGTGACCGTCGGCCGGACGATCAAATGGGCCATGCGCCGGGCACCAATCGAGTACGGCGAGATCACCTTAGTGGCCCCGGCCCGCTTGAGCTTGGTCTGCACTCCGGGGGCACCGCTTGAGCGGGTCATGATGTAAAGATTGGGATTCAATCCCCTGGCGGTCAGGGTGATGTAGAGGTTATCGGCATCGGAGGCGACCACCGAAACCAACCCTTTGGCGTGCTCAATACCGGCATTGATGAGCACCTCATCGTCCGCAGCGTCCCCTTGCATTTGCAGGTATTGCAACTCCTCAATCGCCCTGATCTCCTCGACATCCTTCTCGATCACGATCAAAGGCCGCTGATGTTCCTGCAGAATTTTGCAGATTTCCTTGCCAATCCTGCCGAAGCCACAGACAATGTAATGATCCCGTAACCGGCCTATCTGTCGAATCATTTTTCTCCTCTTGTATAATCCGCGCAATTCACCTTCAATCATGGTTTCAGTTATCTTACTGAAGGTATACATGACAAAGCTGACGCTGGTAAGCACCAGGAAAACGGTAAAGACCCTGCCCGAGGGGTGAATAGGCACGAAATCACCATACCCCACGGTGAACACGGTGATGATGGTCAGATACATCCCCATCCAAAAGCCCATGTTCTCGAAGTACATATACCCGAAGGTCCCAACGAAAAGCAGTGCTATAAAAACAATTACGACGATTATGATTTTCCGCATCTTATCCTGCTGGAACCATGAAATAAACCTCAAATGAGCGCTGCGTCACCATAGCACATCGGCAGGGAAGAACGCCACAGTTAACCTGCTGTAACTTCAAAGGCTTTGCCCTAATTGCTGTTTGACAAAGCAAAAAGAGCGGTGTATAAAAAGCAAACCTGCCCGGATGGCGGAGATGGTGGATGCTAGGGACTTAAAACCTAATATTTTAAGTCGATAATATATCGATATTGCTGCAAAAAAATACCGGCAGCCGAGATCAGAAGCGACCTAGCAACTTACGATCGCGAGCGTGGTGGAATGGCAGACACACGAGACTTAAAATCTCGAGGCCTTATGGTCGTGGGGGTTCGAGTCCCCCCGCTCGCACCATTAACTTAATGTAACAATAAAAATAAGGCCACTCAGCAACAAATTGCTGAGTGGCCTTATTCTATTCAGTATCCGGAATTTCTCCTAACGTTCATGATGCGGCATTGCTCTTCCCCTCTGAAGATGAAAGATTAATTGGAGAAGGTGGCGGAAACGAGGGCGCGCAAATGACATCGCGGCCTGGACCCGGATATCTAAGGGACGGAGCAGTAGTGCCACTCCACCTCCACGAGGTAATCAAGGTGCACCGTGGCCTTTCTCAAGCGGGTTGGTTCGTAGAGGGGGAGAGAGAGAGTGTGTGGCTTCAGGACAAGCAACTCTGCCAGCTGCCGGGCAGTTTCTTGAAAGGATGCCTGTTGGGTTTCTGCTACCGTCGCGTGATCTCCCGGTTGAGATCGACAAGGCTGAAAAAGGGTGGTCGAGAACGCGGTCGGTTACATCAAGCGCCCCGATTCCACCAGTTTGCTCTCCCGAGCTCTCATCAACCCGCCACAGTCGTTTCCTGAGTGTTAATACGGTTGATCTGCAGCCCCGAATCCCAAAGTGCATCAATAAGAGCCTCTATCTTTTCGCCCTGCACCTTGAGGGTCACGAGTTGATGCTCCTCACTGAAATCGACATAAACGGTTATCCCCAGTATGGTCATCTCGTATTTCTTAAAGAGTTGCAACATGGCATAAAAAGACAACGGATTGTGATCTATCTTCAGTTCGATCCGCGCCCCTTGTTTTTTGGTGCCAAGCACTTCCAAAAAAGCGTCAAAAATATTGGTTTCAGTTATGATACCGACCAATTCACCTGCCTGCATCACCAACAGAGCACCGAGTTTATGGGTTCGCATCAACAGGGCTGCCTGTTCCAGGGGTGTTGAAGGTTCAACGGTCAACGGAGACCGGGTCATCACGGAAGCGGCATCAATCCGACCGGCCTGATCGAGCGTTTCAGCACTGACGCTCGGATCAAAAATAGAAGGCATAGCCCTAAAAAGATCCTCGCGACTGATAATTCCGACAAGTTTGCCCCCATCCACTACCGGAACCCGGCGAATGCGGTGCTCTCTCATGAGTTGTTCCACTTCGATGATCGGCTGTGAGCTGTTGACTGTTAATACATTATTGGTCATCCAGAGTTTAACGAACATGGTGGCGCTCCTGGCTTATTTTGTTAACGGGGTCGCAATAATGCCGGATTTGGTTCGACCACCAACGGCGGCCAGATGATCTTGCAACTGAAACTGGATGTTTGACATTGTTTTTTCCAGTACCATACGACGATTTCCGATTCGTATCTCCGTACCCTCAAAAATCTTGCCCCTGACAGCGATAATGCATTGCAGGGCATGGGACAACCCATTGTCGGGAACCCTCTGAATAGCAGAGCAAATCAAATTTAAATCAGTCAATTTTTTTTGGACTTCTTCCAACTCGACCGTCAACTCGTCAAGTTTATCGGACCAAGCATTGGGGCCCTGCCGCATCTTCAATGCCTCGATCTCTTTTTTCTTGGCGCTTATGAGTTGATGCATGTCAAAAAAAAGCTGCATCTGCGCAGGCGAGACGGCTGCAGCCAATAGGGACGGCTCGGCATTATCCGATCCTACCCTGCCGGCAGTGATTGAACCGGCGGCGATGAGTTGAGAGTGGATAACCCTGGAGGAAGAATCACAGTGGATATCACCGCTGGCAGCCAAACGACTGGAAAAGGCGCTCTTCCGAAGGATGATCGATCCCTCGGCAAATATCCTTCCGTGTTCAGTGATGGTAATGTCGACATCCCCTTTGGCGTGGATATCGGAGAGATCACCAATCAGGCCTCCCTGAACCACTACGTTACCCCCCGATTTAACTTGGGCTTTTTCGACAGTGCCACAAACCAGGATGTCCCCGAGGGCATTGACCTTGAATTTCGGCATGATCGATCCCTTGATCTCAAGGGCATCGTTGGAGTTGATATTGCCGGTCTCAAAATCAACGTTCTGAGCGATAATCTGCCGGGAGCAGACCTTGACCGAGCCTTCACTTACCTTGGAAAGCACACCGGCACGGGTCGCGCGAATTTCGCCGGTTACCGCATCGAAGGCAGCATCGTCAGAGACATTGATGATGATGTCACTGCCCGGAACAGGCGCCACTGGATAGCCGAAGATATCTCGACCGGGTGTCCCCTCCGTGGGAGGTATCTTGACGGCGATGAGTTGATCCTTGTTTACGCCGATAAACATATTCCTTTCCCGAAAATCGATCTCCCCATTCCCCAGAATCTTACCGGGCAGCGGGCCGATTTCCATTACAAAGCGTAGCCAGGCATCCTTTCCATTAACCGGCAAGGTGCCCAGTGCGATCACCGCCTGCTGTGGTCGCACCTCCTCAGCGGCTTTTGCCAGGCATTGTCCTACGGCGTTGGGCATCCGCCCAAAGGAAAGGCCTTCTTCATCAAAAATTTGGCGGAGCATCTCCAGATCGGGCAACGACTCTCCCGGCGGGGTGGGTTTGAGCAAAAGAATGGCCTGCATCCGGTCCGAGGTAACCTTTACCAGTTTTTCGATGCTGACTGTAAGTTGCGCCACCATTCCCTTTTTCTTGGTATTGACAACGGGATAACCACTGACAGAGGCGGTCAATTGCTGTTTCTCCGGGTCAAAGGTCACATTGTCGCCGGGAAGAAAAACTTGCTCAGGAGCGACGGGTGCGGGAATTATCCGGCCGAACACATTCTTTCCCGGTCGGTCTGGAACTGGCGGGCCGTTTTGTACGAGAACATCGCCCACACGGGCCAGGGGTGAAAGCGCAATTTGAGATTGTCGGACCTGCCCGTTCTCATCCGTTTCTTCGAAGGTCAGCGGATGAACGGCAAACTGCAGACGCATGCCCTGGATTGCGGCGAACGGTGGGATGCCCGCGGCGAGGAGGAGCGGCGCATCCAAAGGTTCCGCCCGGTCGACGAAGGTAGCGGCACATGCGATGACGGCCGGATCAAGGCCATAGATGACCCCTTTGGCAAGAAGCAGACTGTCCAACTCTTCGCTCGAACCAAGCTTGACGGCTTCGCCCTCCATGCCAGCAGAATGAAGTGTGACGTGCAGAAAATCAGGGGAGATATGAAAGAAATAAGTTTCTCTATGCACGCTGCGCCTTAACTAGAAAAAAAGAATTATTTAATATTAACAGAAAGATCAGGTCGCGACAAGCTTGAAGCACCAGTGACAGGAGTTGAGGTCGCGACTGATCCTGTTGCGAGAAGGCTCTTGCTGCTGTGACAAGACCATTCACGAAAAATTCGCCCCCCCATGTGCCGCTCGCCATTTTGCAACCCCGTATTCGCACAGTGCCAGCACCGCCCCCACAAACAAAAAGGGTTTCAAGCGTAAACGCTTGAAACCCTTATGTATACTGTGGTCGGGAAGAGAGGATTCGAACCTCCGACCCCAGCGTCCCGAACGCTGTGCTCTACCAGGCTGAGCCACTTCCCGAACATTATGGTCCATTAAGATAAATGGAATGCGGCTACTCATTTAGCATGGTTTCATCCCCGTGTCCAGCCCTTTTCGACTGAGCCGAGACTCCCCTGCAACATTGCAGAACAGTAAGACCAACCAGCGTCGCAGGAGCAGTGCCTCCAGCGCCTTTCCTCACAAACAAAAACAGCTGGCAAAGGCCAGCTGTTTCCTCAACAAACGATACGAATTACTGTCAGTTGACAGAGTCAGACAATTTACTGCCCGGCTTGAACTTGGCTATTGTTTTGGCGGGAATTTCGATCATAGCACCAGTACGGGGATTTTTGGCCTTGCGCTCTGTGCGCTTGACAGTTGAAAAGGTTCCGAAACCGACCAAGGTTACTTTGTCCCCTTTGGACAGCGCATCAGATACCGCCATTAGCATTCCATTCAACGCCTTCTCGGCCGCAGCCTTGCTGATGTCAGCCGCTTCCGCCATGGACTCAACCAGTTCCTTCTTGTTCATTCTTCCCTCCCGATGAATTTTGCATTGCCAGAACAGCCAGGTTCCAATTTCTGACGTGGCATCTGTTGATACGTGGAAACTAAAATAAAAAAAAAAATCTTTGTCAAAGAAAAAAACCGTTTTTCCAACTCTAAAGCCGGACGAAGCGAGGTTTCCGGATTTTCAAAAAATGTACTTAGCTCTTATCTGCCTTCCAGATCAAGAAACACTTTTTTCACACCACTGTTTTGAAAAAACCTGAGCAAAGCTAAACGAACACTTGGATTCAGCAATGCATCAAAATCCCCCCCTCTTATTTCCACATACACCGCATCTTCTCGCCCCCTCTCAATTCGAACCCGGCACCCGACTAAACCAAATCTTTCCACCCCCTCTTCCCAAACCTTTATCGTTTGCAGCAGATCACTGGTGATTTTGGTTCCGGCGGGAATTCTGGTCGCCAAGCAGGAGGAAGAAGGAAGGTTCCAATCTGCTAGTCCAAGGTGCTGACTGTACCTGCGAACTTCCGCCTTGTCAAAGCCGGCTTCCACCAACGGCATTTTCACCCCCAATTCATGGATAGCGCGAAGCCCCGCACGATTTCCTTTGAGGTCGTCGATATTGGTGCCGTCAATCAATACCGAAAAACCACGTTTCTCCATACGTTCACGAAAAAGTGTATAGACACGAAGTTTGCAGAGGTAGCAACGATCCCCAGGATTATTGACGAATTCCTTCCAAGAGAGAGGCTGCAGTTGGACAATTTCCAACTCTATGCCTTTGGTATATCCATTACTTGTCGGCCAGTTTTCTGCTCTATCGACTTCGTTTGACTTAAGCAGCTCAGACTTACCGAACAGGACAAGAAGGTTGCCGGCACCCAGCGAGTCAAGGGCACATTTCAGTAGAAGGGAACTATCAACACCGCCGGAGAAGGCGATCGCCACCCGGCCGTAGCCCTGAAGAATTGCCTTAAGTCGGTCGGCCTTATTTTCGATATGCAAGCGAGGCGTCCTTCCTTATGTAGAACCGTAATCAGTCAGCCCACAAACGATAACGAAACGAAAGGTTGTTTGGTTGCCGAATTTCCTTATACACCGGACTCCTTCTCAACTGCAAGCGACACGATCAAACACAAAAGTGATTAGCCCGCGATTGACCAAAAAGCCGAACACCGACCTCAGAACTTTTCAAAGACTATCGATCAAAAATGCGAAATTCTATCGATGCCGGCCTCCATCCCTATAGCCATCCCTATAGCCATCCCTACGGGAACCGTCGTTATCGTGAGAGGTTTCGCGGATGTATACCTTTTTGCTTGGCTTATGGTTATATTTTCTATAATCGTAATATTCCGGTTTATACACCTTAACCGGCGGCCTGTGGGAGTAACCACGATCATAGCGATATTCGCGATAACGGGGTACGTACACCTCACGATACCAGTCATCCTGAATAAAATAGACAGGTCGGCCACAAGCGTTATATTGGTCGCAATGCTTATACCATTTATTAACATGCCCCGGAGGAACGCGAAGATAGATCGGCGGATACCAGGTCTTGACCCGTCGTACAATTACCGGCTCCTCGTAGATTAAGCGTGGTGGTGGATAGTTTCCGATATCAATCCGGCCATAAAATCCCGGTTCCCCTATACTGATCGATACACCTGCTTCCGCCTGAGCCGTTGTGATGACGAGTAAGGCGACCAAACCGGCGATTATTGTAACGAAAAATTTCACACTGTCCTCTCTGATAAAAAACGTACCATGGTGCTTGCCACTCTGGGCAAGAACCGTAACCTTTCATACTTTTCCCTGACCTTGGAGTTTGGTACAATCAAACCGATCGGAAAAAAGCCGGATAATGACTGTCGACTCAAAGGGCCCTGGCGGCGATAAGATATAGCCCCATGAAATATTCAAGGGACTCCTTCGCAAAAACAATTCAGGATCGCTGGTAAAACCGAATCGCCAATTCGACCTCCGCCTCGACGTCAGTTTCCAGTTCGATTCTGATGCGGAGTTCCATGTTCAGATCACCTTTGCGCAGGTTCGATTCTTTTTACCGTATAACGCTTAATATATAACATCTCAAATCTTCCGTATAGTGGAAAAACAGATCGCACCCCGGTCTCTTTTTCGCTGTTTTTCTGAAAATTTCTATCCGCCGACCATCTTTTTACTGTGTGCCCCAGGTAAAACTGCCGGCAGCAAAAAAATTTCTACCAACGACAGCGTTCAAAGGAAAGAACAGGTTAAACCTTCAGTTCTCCCTTCTTGCTTGGCCGGTAGCCTGCACTGTGTTATATAAGGCTTTCCCATCTTTGCAGGGGCACAATGGACAAATAAGGAGTGAAAGAGTGGCTATCACTAAAATTGAAATTTCGGACATGATACTAACTGGCAACCTATTTAACGAAAGCGGGTACGATGAAGGCAAAAGTGCTGAAAACCTGGCTGAATTAAAAGGAAATATCATCATCGACCACCTTGAAAGCCTCTATCCAGGCGTGGAAATCTGTGCCGATATTGCCATTCAAATGGATTCAGGAAGGCCGCGTCCGTTGGAGGTGCTGGTTTACAATGAAAACAATGAAAAAAACCAGAAGGAAGCCGATGATATTCTCAACCAGTTATCTCAAAAAATAGCCGAAGGTACGGCAACTCAATCCTGGGCGGTAAAAATAGCCTGAAAAAACGCCGACCACCGCATGCCAAGAGAAGCGCGCCCTGACGGGCAATCCAGGCCGCTACCCTCCGTCTACAAAGAAATTTAGGGCTTGGCGAATACCGAGCCCGAATATGCGCCAACGGGGAAGAAAACATCCTGTTGTTGAATTACGGATTATTATACTTGAGTTATAACCCAAATCCAATTCGAGTCGTAAATCCATACCCTTGCCCATCGGAGCCATCCCCTTTCTCGATATCTTCTTTATCCAAATAATATTCAAGAATGAGCGTCGTACCCTCAAAAAGAGCCATGGAAGCTTTGGTCATATAGCGTTGTCCGGGCAGGTATTCCTGTAAGGCTTCCGATGACCGCTGATAACCAACCGCCAGCACGGTTTCCTTATCCAGCAATTCGGTAGTGTAGGCGAGTTCACTGTTCCAGGCACTGAGTTGGGATTCGGTTTCATCAAGGGAAAGATTTACAGGAGCAAATCGGTCGAGGCCACGAATATATCCACCGCTCAGTGATAAGGCCCGATATCTTGCACCGAGGTTGAAGTTCAGACCCGACACCCTGTCGGAAGTGGTGTTCGAACCGTCCTCTGCGTAAGTTTGGATACTGGTGCTGGAGTCGACGAGGTCATTGATCCAGGAGAAACCGGCATTGACCGACATTTTGTCTTTCTGGTACCGATAGGCAAAGGGAGAACCGGAACGCTTGCGGCCCTCTTCGGACTCAAGGCCCTGCAAATCCATAAAGCCGGAGAGTGTCCCGAACATATCATTATTTTCAAAACCGGTGATCTCGCCGGGGGTACTGAAACTGCCCAAGGTCAAGAAAAGCGGATCCCGAGATACGATTTTGGAAGGATTGAAGGGGCGTCGACGGATACGATTTGAAGACAGGGACTGCGGGGCAAAATTACCCAGAGTGAGGTTGGCTTTAAGGATGGCGAGTTTTTGGTCGTCCGGGCTAATAATAGGGTCAAAGCTACAACCAAGAGCCCATTGAGCGGTATCGGCGCCGAGGATGAGACCGATGTTATCCGGATCGAATCCACTAGTGGTGGCGCCTCCATAGTTTGAAAAAAAAGACTGCAAATCCCCCGTGACCAAACGACTGCGCGTGACATAATCACTTTCCGGCCGCCTTCTTTTTTGCTTCGACGCGGCAAAGGCCTTTTTCTCAAGGTGGGCTTTGCGTGGTATAACCTTGGGATTGCCAGGCTGTTGTGCAGGCTGGGCATCGGCGGGCGACAGTTCCATCTCGGCGCTTGCCGTACCGGTTTGGCAAGACAGCGCCATAAGCAGGAAAAACCATCCTGCGGCGGCAAAGATAAAGGTTCGATAGAGTCTATGGACCATTTTTTGGTTGAACCTCAAAGCATCTTTGAGAAAAATTTTTACTTTCAATTAACACTCTAAAAATTTCATGTAAACATTGCAAGACCTCCTGATCGAAAAACCAGCCCGCTCGATGAATGCCTGCAATGCTCGCTCCTGGAAAAAATGGTGCGAGAATGGCCCTTCTATCATCGACGAGCCGCAGTTTTAAAAACTATCATCCCGGCATCCGTCACTTTATACTATTTTAATCCTGTAAAAACGACGTTTTGACAAATTGGAAAAGTTGGGGTAATGAATGCAGGTAAAAAGTACGTACATGCATAGGCAGCACGGTGACCGCAACATCTACTCAAACATTCTGGCGCCCAGGCAAACCTGAAAAATCGAAAAAATACTGTTTTCTCGAACCAGACTGCGCTGCACAACAGTGTGGGCCGGCAAACCTGCTTCCAGGTCAGGCTATAAACCGAGAAAATTACCAGAGAAGCCGAACAGCAAAACCAATGCAAAGAAAACGGCGCCGGCAACCAAGCACCGTCAACCTGCTAACGGTTTTTCGTATCGCGCTTTTTTTGGGCCTTTGCTGTTTGTTCATCCCCCAAGTCTCGATCTGCGGCAGCAGCGAAGAGCATAAAATGAAGGAGATCTCCTTGTCAGCACCCAGCATCATGGACCAACCCGAAATCACCCAACTTCTTTTTCGTCCCGCAAAAGTTGCAAAAAACGCAACGCCTTCCGGCGCGATCGATATTGAGCCGCAGATCGAAGACGGCATCAGCATTGGCTGTCGATTGTTCAGCCACTCCAACACCGCGCCCACCGTGATTTTTTTCCATGGCAATGGTGAGATCATCCCCGATTACGATGAGATCGGCCCCTACTACCAGCAGATGGGAATCAATTTCCTGGTAACCGAGTACCGCGGGTACGGATGGAGCGGCGGCAACCCGTTGACCAGCACCTTCCTGCCCGACAGCAATGCCATCTTCCTGCAGTTACGTCAATGGCTCAAAGATCACGGTTACACCGGCGCCCTGTTTGTCATGGGCCGCTCCCTGGGCAGCGCCTGTGCCATCGATATTGCGCTCAACCACTGCGACTCCATCAGTGGTCTGATCATCGAATCCGGATTTGCCAAGACCCTGCCGCTGGCCAAGGTACTCGGCCTGGACCTCGCCCAGATGGGCATCACCGAGGAACAGACCTTCAACAACAGTTATAAAATAGCGCAAATCACCGACCCCACCTTCATTCTGCATGGCCAGTACGATCAGTTGATCCCCATCTGGCAGGCGGAAACCTTGATGAGTGAAAGCGGCGCCAAGAGCAAGGAGTTACAGATTGTGCCGGGTGCCGATCACAACTCGCTCATCAGTATTGCCGGTCTGCTCTATTTTCAGGCTATCAAAAAATTTATCGACACAGCCGCTGGTATCGCTCCAGACTGGCGGGATCGGAGGCGACAGTTCAAAACTCAGCAAACTGCCGATGCACCGCTCAAATAATATGACCACCAAACGAACAGGATACCTCTCTTGGGACGAATATTTCATGGCTGTGGCGCTCCTCTCCGGGCATCGGTCCAAGGATCCGAACACCCAGGTCGGAGCCTGCGTTGCCAACAGCCAGAACAAGATTGTCGGTGTTGGCTATAACGGGTTCCCCTGGCGCTGCTCGGACGACGAACTGCCCTGGGCTCGTGAAGGGGCCTATCTTGACACCAAGTATCCCTACGTCTGCCATGCTGAACTCAATGCCGTTCTAAACTCCATCACCTATGACTTGCGTGACTGTCGGCTGTACGTTGCCCTGTTTCCATGCAACGAATGCACTAAGGTCATCATTCAGGCCGGTATCTGCGAAATTATTTATCTTTCCGATAAATATAAGGATACTGACTCGGTCAAAGCCTCGAAGATCATGCTGGAAAAATCAAAAACGTCTACCCGGCAATTTTTCCCGACCCGGGACAGCGTGCAACTCAATTTCAAGATCGACTGAGCAAAATGAACCCGGCTCTTGTCCACAAAAATCCTTCCTGTGTCATCCCGATGCTATCTGTTTGAATTTCTTTATTTACCTGCGAATCGATTATTCGCCTGCAAATCTGTCCGCCAAGATAATCACCTCGGATACGCCCCCCAAGCAGGTTGACATTGCCAGATTCGCCTGGGATGCATATAATAGTCACACAATTACAAATAAATATTAATTTTCTGAAGGACACTTGATGCAATTTGAAGATCTCGCTTTACCGGAATCCCTCAGCCAAGGCATCGCCGCTGCAGGATTCATCACATGTACCCCCATTCAAGAACTGACCCTGCCCTTAGCCTTGAGCGGTAAAGATGTCGCCGGCAAGGGACAGACTGGCACCGGTAAGACCGCGGCTTTTTTAATTGCCCTATTTGACCGTTTGCTGAAAACAGAACCTGCCGCCGTCAAGAATCCCCGTGCCCTGATCCTGGCCCCAACCAGAGAACTCGTTGTCCAAATTGAAAATGACGCCAAACTCCTGGGGCAACATTGCGGACTTACCGTTCAGGCCATCTATGGCGGGGTCGATTACATGAAACAGCGTGATGCCCTGCGCCAAGGTGCAGACGTCATCATCGGCACCCCGGGACGCCTGATCGACTACCTCAAACAGAAAATTTACACCCTCAAAGATGTCGAAATGCTGGTGATCGATGAAGCCGACCGCATGTTCGACATGGGCTTTATCGCCGATCTACGATTTATCCTGCGACGACTGCCGCCGTTTGAACAGCGGCAGAATCTGATGTTTTCCGCCACCCTCAGTCATCGGGTGATGGAATTGGCCTATGAATTCATGAATGTTCCGGAAAAAGTAAGCGTGACCGGCGACACCATGACCGCGGACAATATCGAAGAGGTTTTGTTTCATGTTGGCCGCAAAGAAAAATTCCCTCTGCTGCTTGGCCTGCTCCGCCGTGACGGCATGGAACGCACCATGATCTTTATCAACACCAAACGGGAAGGCGAATACCTCTATTCCCGCATGAACGCCAACGGCTTCCCCAGTCGGCTGATTTCCGGCGATGTAGCCCAGGAAAAAAGACTGCGCATCATGGAGGATTTCAAGGAGGGCAAACTGCCAATTCTGATTGCTACCGATGTGGCTTCCCGAGGACTCCATATCGAAGGCGTTTCCCATGTGATCAACTATGATCTCCCCGAGGATTGCGAAGACTACGTCCACCGTATCGGTCGCACGGCCCGCGCCGGCGCCAAGGGCAAGGCCATTTCCTTTGCCGATGAAGAAGGCGCCTTGTACCTGGAGGCTATCGAGGAATTCATCAGCCACAAGATCCCTACCGAATGGGCCGAGGACGACCTGTTTGTCAATGATTTCAACCGGGTCGCGAAACCGAAATTTAAGAAGAGTCTGAAAAATGACGGCCCCAGCGGACCCAGAAGAAACAATCGGCCCAATCCCCGCCGCTAAGCCTGCTCTCCATTTATTGAAAGCAGCCGGAGTTCTTCATCTGCAAGCGAGGAACTTCAGACAATAAACCCATCATTATTTACCGTAAGGACCCAAAGCCATGGCAAAAGAAAAAAACACCAAACAGGTTAACGTCAAAAAAGAACCGACTAAATCCCTAAAGGAAAAACGTGCTGCCAAGCAAATCAAGCGCGACGAAAAATTCAGAGACAGGACCTGATCCAAAAATCTGAAGCACTTGAAGTACTGCTTGTTCCTGTCCCGGCGACCCGTTTAGGATTTGCCGCTTCCATGCTCCTCCCTCAAAGCAAGCCATCCGTAGCCAAGACCGCTTGCTGTCTTGGCTTGGTGGCTGTCCCCCGCAGATCAATACATCCGGTGTCGGAACAACCAAGTCGCCATGCTCAAGGTGACAACGGCGATGATCGTCATCGGCCAAAGATCGTACCAGAAGTATTCCAGCCCGGCCCCCTCCAGAAAAACCCGGCGAACGATGGTGAGAAAATACCGCATCGGATCGAGATACGTCAGCATCTGCATAAACTTCGGCATGTTGGCGATCGGCGTTGAGAAGCCGGAAAGAATGACCGCCGGCACAATAAAGAGAAAGGCCCCCAACAGAGCCTGCTGCAGGGTGGTGGAAAACGACGAGATCATCAACCCGACCCCGATAATCGACAACACATAGATTATTAACGCCGGATACAGCGTAGCCAAACTGCCGACCAAAGGAATCCGAAACCAGAAAACCGTCACCAGAATGATCAGCGAGGCCTCCCCCACGCCGACAATCAACCCGGGCATGGCTTTACCTATCAGAATTTCCCAAGGGTGCAGCGGTGTCACCAGCAACTGGTCAAAAGTGCCGGCCTCCCGCTCCCGCGCCACCGACAACGCGGTCACCACCAGAGTGACAATCATGGCCAGCAGGGCAATAATTCCCGGCACAATGAACCAACGGCTCTCCAGATTGGGATTGAACCAAGCTCGAATATTGAGTTGCGCCGGCAGTTTCGCCCCTAAGGACTGCTCCGCCCATTCCTGGTTGAAATCCGAGATTATACTCCTGACATAGTTGAGCGCCAACATGGCGGTATTGGAGTTGCGCCCGTCGATGATCACCTGCACGGGACAACTCTCGCCCACCGCCAGATGAGCAGAACACTGCCGATCGATATGGAGAACCAACAGAGCATCCTGGCGGTCGATCAGGGGGCCGATCTCAGTATCGGACTGGAGATAGCCCACCAGTTTAAATCCCACCGACCCCTCGAACCGACCGATCAATGCACGGGAGACCGCGCCCGGATCCTCATTAAAAACAGCCAATGCGGCATTCTCCAAATCGAAGGTCGCCGCATACCCAAAAATCAGGAGTTGGAGGATCGGCGGCACAATCACCGCCATCCGACTTTTTTTATCCCGGAACAGGGCCAAAAATTCCTTAATGATCAGGGCGAGGATACGATGACCCACTGGCGCGCCTATTCGAGATTTTTTCTGGTCTTGCGATAGACCAGGCCAAGAAAAATCACTGCCATCGCCAACAGAGCCGCCGAATTTGGCAGGATCACGCCCCAGACATCGCCCACCAGAAACAGGGTCTGGAGAATTGAGACATAATAGCGGGCGGCAATCAGGTGAGTGACACCCTGGATCACCAGGGGCATGCTCTGAATATCAAAGATGAATCCCGAAAGAATAAAGGCAGGCAGAAAGGTGCTGACCAACGCCACCAGCGCCGCCACAAACTGCGACCGGACGATGGTGGAAATGAACAGCCCCATGCCGAGCGCCACCAACAGAAACAGAGCGGAAGTCGCCAGCAGCAGCCAGAACGAACCGCGCAACGGCACATGAAAAAGAAATTTCGCCATGAACAGAGAAAGGCTCAATCCGCCCATGCCAAGGATGAAATAGGGGATCAATTTACCGAGCAGGAGTTCGATCACCGAAATCCGGGTGACCAGCAAGGCTTCCATGGTGCCCCGTTCCCATTCCCTGGCAATGACCAGGGCGGTGAGCAGGGCGCCGATCAGGGTCATGATTACGGCGAGCACCCCCGGCACCAGGAACAAGGTGGACCGCACTTGGGGATTGAACCAGATCCGCTGCTCCAGTTGGATCGGCGATCGCAGTTTTTTCCCCGCCCGCTCCGCCTCCTGTTCCAACCAGCCAAACCAGATGCCTTGGACATAGCCCTCCACTAACCGGGCGGTGTTGGCATCCACGCCATTGACAATCACACTGATCGGCGGCGACTCCTTATTGAGATATTCGCGATCAAAGTTCGCCCGCAACCAGACAATGCCATCCACCTTCGACTGTCTGAGCGCCGTTTCGGCCTCCTGGATGGACAACATGGGTACAGGTGCGAAATAGGGCGACTGATAAAATCCTCCGCTGAAACTGAGCGCTTGGGCTCCGGGTTGTTCGACCACCAGGGCGATGGGCACGTTTTTGGCGTCGAGCGATACGCCGTACCCGAAAATAAGCAGCAGCAGCAGCGGCAAAAAAAAGGCAATGGCAATGCTGGAAGGGTCGCGGATGACCTGCAAGCACTCCTTGCGGATCATCCCGGTGATCCGTAGCAAACTTCCCGGTTTCATGCGGCCGCACTCCGTTGCGGGTTGGTTTCCAGCAGGCTGATAAAGGCCTCTTCCATGGTAGCTTCCGGACCTTTGGCCCCGCCGTACCGGGCCTTGACGTCCTCGGGCGTTCCTTCCGCCAGCACCTGGCCCTCGGCCATAATCACCAGGCGGTCGCAATACTCGGCCTCTTCCATGAAATGCGTGGTGACCAGCACGGTCACGCCCTGATCGGCCAGGCTGTTGATCTGGGTCCAGAACTCCCGGCGGGCCAGCGGATCGACCCCGGAGGTGGGCTCATCAAGAAACAGAACCTCGGGTTCATGCATCAGGGCCACGGCGAGGGCCAGGCGCTGCTTGAATCCGAGCGGCAAGGCCTGGCTCTCGCTGGAGAGGAATTGTTCGAGGTCGAAGGTGGCCAGGGCCCAATCGATCTGGGCGGTGCGCCGCGCTCCCTGTAACCCGTAGGCGCTGCTGAAGAATTTGAGATTCTGGAGCACGGTCAGGTTGCCGTAGAGGGAAAATTTCTGGGCCATGTAGCCTATTCGGGCCCTAGCCGCTGCCGCTGCGGTCCGCAGATTTAATCCTGCCACCGTGCAGTGCCCGCCCGAGATGGGCAAGAGGCCGCAGAGCATCCTGAAGGTGGTGGTCTTGCCCGCGCCGTTAGCGCCGAGCAGCCCGAAGATTTCGCCGCTGTGGACGCGAAAGCTGACCCGATCGACCGCGAGAAAATCGCCAAACCGCCGCACAAGGTTGTCGGCGGTGATGACGTCCTGCCCGGCAAATCGATTGCCGGCCCTTTGCAGGGTGATGGTGTTGTTCAAGGCTGTGGCCCTGGCCCCGCCCTTGAGGGTGGCCACGAAATAATCCTCGAACCGTGGGGCAACCGCCGTGATCTCAAGAGTCGGATCGAGCGGCGCAAGTTCCCTCTGCAAATCTCCTTGGCCCTGAGCCACTACCCGGATCGCAGTCCCGAGGATCAAGGCGTCGAGCACCGCCGGATGTTGACTCAACTCCCGCTGCAGGGTCCGTTTGGGAAGCAAAGGGGACCGTACCAGCCAGGTGCGGCCGGCGACCTGACGACTGAAGGCCTCGGGTTGATCATGGCCCAGAATTTGTCCGTGGTGCATGAGCACGACCTCGGCACAGCGCTCGGCCTCGTCGAGGTAGGCGGTACTGAGCAGCACACTCATGCCCTCCGCCTCCACCAGGTGATAGACGATTTCCCACAATTCCCGCCGGGAAACGGGATCGACGCCGACGGTCGGTTCATCGAGCAGCAGCAACCGAGGAGGTCGCACCAAGGTGCAAACCAGCCCCAATTTCTGTTTCATCCCGCCGGACAAACGCCCTGCCAGGCGCCTGCGGAACCCCTCCAGCCCCGACATGGCGAGCAGTTGGGCGTACCGCTCCGGGCGCAATGCGGCAGCAACCCCCTGGAGATCGGCATACAGGTCCATGTTTTCCTGCACCGAGAGATCTTCGTACAGGCCAAAACGCTGAGGCATATACCCGATGCTCGCCTGGACTTTGAGGGGTTCGCGAACCACATCGATAGCCAGGGCGGTCAGACGACCCTGATCTGGAGTCAGCAGGCCGGCGCAGAGGCGCATCAAGGTGGTTTTGCCCGCGCCGTCGGGACCGATCAGACCGGTGACCCGTTGGGGACGAATGGTGCAACTGACGCCAGTAAGGGCGGTAATCCGTTTTTTATCGACCAGAAAAGTTTTAGAAACCTGCTCAAGGGTCAAAGCTGCCGATTGCGGCGAGGAATCGCTGACGGGTGAAACGAAGGGGCCGGTCATGCTAAGGAGGGACACCTCACCTATTTATCTGCATTCTTCTTACGACCGGCTTTCTGCAACTTAACAGGCCGCATCAGGGAGGTTTCAAGCAATCCAAGAAATTCATCCCCACCCAAGGCCCTTCCAGTGCGTTCATGGCGGCGGATCATCGACGCATCGACCTGGTCGGCTTCTGATAAAAATGATTGCCATGCCCCTACCCTCTCCAGCAAAGGAGCGACTTTGACCAGCATATCGTCCATCCCGGCGGCATGCGCTTTAGCGCTGCTCCAATTCCATGCGTACGGATCTGGAACAAGATGGGCTCGCACCGGATTGGTTTCAATATATTTGGCGGCCGCTAACAGGTACTTCTCATCCATGGGAAACGACGCAAACCTGCCCTGCCACAGATGCCCCGTCCATCCTTGTCGGCGGTTAATCATTAAGGAGTATCTTCGATGTGCTTCGCCAATCGCCCGACGCAACCCATCTTCGCTTTCAGGAACAGCAATCAGATGGATATGATTCGGCATCAGGCAATACGCCCAGACGGAGACGTGACACTTAGCGCACCACTCGGCCATCAAGTCCAGATAGTCTTGATAATCTTGATCACAGAAGAAGGTCTCCATGCGCCGATTGCCGCGCTGGGTGACCTGATGCGGAATACCTGGAGCTATGAGGCGTGCAATTCTTGGCATAGAGATAACGATACAAGAAACGAAAGATGACGACAATAATTAATGAGTAAGGTGTCCCCCGTTTATCTTCAGTAAACACTTTTCCTGACAATCTCTGGTTGGGCGAGTATACATTTCCAATAAATCTTCACTTTTCTGCGAGTCCTGAATTTGTGCAGAACGTTGATCACCTGAGAATTAAATACGGCCATCCTCGACACAAATGGAGCCGGCAGCGATCAACTTGTCGTGAAGTTCACCACCATTCTCACGAACCTTCTCGTCTATGAGTTCAAGTTTGCCCTCTCGAAATGCAAAAAGGACTTCTCCATTTATAAATACTACTGCGGGCGCTGTGCCTTGCTCATATTTTGCCATTTGTTTTTCCCAAATTTAAACCCAAGTTCCACCTCACACATTAATCCTAACCAGCGATAACTGGCCGGTAGAAATGCTCCTTTTTAATAACGAGCTTTATTTTCGATCGGGATGATTGACTTGAGTTTTTTAACGCCTTGTCAGCTTCTTTTTCATGAGCGGTGGCCCCAGATTCGTCTTTAATCCATCTCGGTACCAGGGCAGTTTCTTAAAAAGAACGTCGCCTCTTTTTATACTCGCCCGAACCCCCATGAAAAAGAAACTTTCATCCATTCGCCGCCGCCAACTCTAACGCCGGCAAACATTACCTCTGCCATTTTTGTCGACCCAATAATTTTAGCCACTTCAATCATCAATTCGGCATCTGCAATCAACCGCGCTACTTCCTCGCCAGGGAGCCTGACCAGTATTTTAAATCGTGAAGGAAACACGCTGGGTAAAGGTCAAACCCTTTCCATTTATCGAACCACAGTGAACAGCCGTCAGAACAAAATGGTTTACCGGGAGGATCCCTTGTGATTTTCCCTAAGAGTTCCTCTAAATGGAAGTGCATGCAAATTTCTTTTATTTGCAGCAAAGGGACCTGTTCCCCTGGCTTTGGAAGTTCCATAGGAAATAGAGCTTATTACTCGCCGGCCTTGACCTTAACCTTCGTGCGGGCCGTGATGGCTTTGCGAAGATTATCTGGCAGCCCCCGTTCTTTTCCCGATAGGGATCGTTTTTCGGAAAGAGCCTTGGCGCAGAGCGGCTGCCGAGCTGAAAATCCATATTTCCTTCGGTATTCTTTTGAATCAAGGCCGTGGGATTTGAGATGCTTGGGGGAGAGCATTTTGAATTCCTGTCCGCACTCAAGACAGACAATCTTGTTTTTCTGTATGGATTTCTTTGGGTCGACAACTTGACTGACCACCTCTGCTTCATTCTCAATTACACCGCCAGCTTCTGAGTCTTGCAGTGATTTAAGCGTCTGAAAGGTTTCATTCAAAGCAGCTTTGATTTCGTCTGTACTCATCTGTTTGCTGCCAATCTGTGATTGGATAATTTCAGCGGTCATTTCTACGAGTGTTTTGGCCATCGAATCCTCATTTTTTGTAAAATTTTATATTTTTATTCCAGCAAGTCAAATGGCAACTATGCCATTTAAAACTGCATTTATAAATTAAAATAATTTTATTAAGCGTTTGAAAATTTTATAAGGCATCTCAAAAATATTCGACAATAAATTGCCGGGTGTTCTTTTTCTAACACCGCCGATTTTGAAATCGGAATGGAACTTGTTCCCGCATGTGGGGCAGGCCATCAGTATTCCACCGATGTTATCAGGGAAACGCAATTGTTGACCACATTTTGGGCACTTCTTTTCAGTAGTATTGGTCATAGCTTTATGATGGAATGGGTTAGGTGGATGATGGCGGGTATCAATATTTTGGTAACGTCGAGTTTAAAAAAGTTTTTGTAATTTACCGTCATGAGGGAAGGATATTACGGCGTGCGCTAGTTCAAATTGAGCTACTGTTATCGCCACTCGATCTTAGGGTCGGTGTAGCTTTCACCCTCGGGGAATCCTTTATTAGAATAAGCCCTATGTCCTTTCTCATTCGTCCAGCTATACATGGCAGTTGGTTTAATTGTTCTTGTTTTTACCATTGTATCGACCGTCGCGCGGTCGACTTTTTCTTGGTGATATTGTCGATTCAGTTGGTCAGCTTTTTCCTGTGCTATTTCACGCGCCTCTTTTCCCTTCGGTGGAGGCGTTTTTAGGCCTACTGTTGGTTTGTCGATTTGTTCGACGGGCTTATTCCTCTTCGTTTGAATTTCGCTTCTTACTTGCCGGAGGCCTTCCAATACGGAAACTCCTTTTGCGAAATAAAAATAGGCCCAAATGCTCAAGTTGATCAATACGCAACAGGCAAAGAACCGCCAAAGAAAACCTCGAAGAGGACTACCCAACCGTCGCAGCTTCTTTTTCTCTGCCTGGTCTTCATTTTCAGGTTTCCGGTCGATACTTCCAAACGCTAAAATATTTCCAGGTTTTTGGTCTAATCCCCTAATCGTTGGTGTTTCTTCTGGTTTCTTACCTGGAGCTTCGACTGGTGTCTTTTTTTTTGGCTCCTCATTCAGGTCCTCAAACAAAAAGAATATTTCTTCTTCGTTGTCCTCAAGTTTCAAGCCCTGGTCTGATTTTTCTTCAATTTCCTCAAGCTGTAGGCCTTGCTCTGTTTGTTTGTCGAAATCTTCAAGTTTTAGATCCATGTCTTTTAAACAGTTATTGGTCGAGGAACATTTCTTGATATTGTGACAATTTGAAATTTTGTCTACAGATAGGAAAGTTTTGACAACCCCAAAAACGTTCATCGCTGTTCTTCTTTGAGGTCCGTAGAAACATTTTTTTATTGCAACTCTGGCAAGTTGGATACAAGAAGTTGTTCATTTCGAGAAATTTTTTCAGATAATCCTGTACGCCTTGAGGAGCTTTCGTTATCAGTTGGAGGATTTTTTCTCCGTCAAAAATGCTGATTTTGTTTTGTTCCGCAAACTCCAGAGCGTCGGGCGTGTATTCTCCTGTTACAAAGAAAAATCCTTTTTCCACGTTATTTGCCGCCATAGCGCCGTAAAACTCGCGAATATTTTTCACCCCCACCTTCATTGTTGCCCAAGCCTTACACTGTGCAATAGCAGCCGGTTTATCAAACAATCCGTCTTTGTAGGCAAAAATATCTATTCCTTGGTCTTTCCCAATAGGTGTCCTGAACGCTTGAAACTTCGCCGCTCTCAGCAGTTCCACGCAGAAAGATTCAAAAGTCTGCCATTCAATGGCTTTAAGCAGTTCAGGGCTCCATTCTGAGGTGATCTTTATAAATTGCATGCAGTTGCTCCGATATTATCCAGCAGTTTGTGTTCAGGGAACAACAAGGGACGGAGCCCGATATTATTGCCGTGAAAATCGGGTTCCGTCCCCTATTTCCACCGAGCCCAGGT
>JAFLKR010000048.1 GCA_019163135.1 Desulfobulbaceae bacterium
ATGCTCCTGACCTCCGAGGTCCGGGCGAAGACCCAGGCGGTGGTCCATCCCGGCGTTTCCTTGCTGCCGCCTTTGGCACAGGCAAAAGGCACGGCGGCGGTTGCTGAAATCCTGGCGACCCTGCAGCAGCAGAGCGAAGGAACGTTGAAGAAGGTGGAGGTCAAGGCCCTGACTCTTTTTCTCGAACTTTTTTTTGAGACCAACCGCCAACCGGTAGCCCGGTCGACTTTGAGCCGCCATTATCCCGGCATCAGCCCCCCCCTGAACCGATTGCTCGAGCATGGACTGCTTCGGTTGGAGACCGAGCGCGTCTACCGCGACCCGTTCGGCGAACCGCCATCGTTTTATCCCGCCCCGGAACAACTCACCGTTGAGCAGCAGGAGGTGCTGGCCGCTCTCCTGCCGGCGATTGCCGGTGCTGCGTTTGCGCCTTTCCTGCTATTTGGGGTCACCGGCTGCGGCAAGACCGAGGTTTATATGCAGGCGGTGCAGCAGGCCTTATCCCTGGGACGGACCGCCTTGGTGCTGGTGCCGGAGATCGCCCTGGCTTCGCAGTTGGAGGCTCATTTTTATTCGCGTTTTGGTTCTCAACTGGCGGTGCTCCACAGCGGCCTCAGTGACGGTGAGCGGTTGGATCAGTGGCAGACCGTGCTTGAATCCACGGCCAAGGTCGTTTTGGGGGCGCGCTCGGCGGTCTTCGCGCCGCTGGAGAACTTGGGGGTTATTATTGTTGATGAGGAACATGAGCCGGCCTACAAGCAGGAAGACGGGTTGCGCTACAACGGGCGGGACCTGGCGGTGCTGCGGGCGCAATTGTCGCAGTGCCCGATCGTGCTGGGTTCGGCCACCCCTTCGGTGGTCAGTTATCACCACTGCGCCCAAAAAAAATATTCACTGCTGACCATGCGCAAACGGGTGGCGGAGCAGCCGCTGCCGACGGTCGAAATTATTGATCTGGCCTCGGTCAAACGATCCCGGCCTGATCTGGTTTTCTCCGACCGGCTGATCACTGCTCTCGGAGAAACTTTGGAACAGGGCAAGCAGAGCCTGTTGTTTGTCAACCGGCGGGGATTTTCTTCGTCTATGCTCTGCCGTGATTGCGGCCACATTTTGCAGTGCAAACACTGTCAGGTCTCCCTGACCCTGCATCGCAGTAAACGAACCCTGCTCTGTCATTACTGCGGCTACAGCCAGCACCCCAATATTTTGTGCCCGGCCTGCGGCTCGTCCCGTATGGCTGGACTTGGCATTGGCTCAGAACGGATTGAAGAAGAAGTGACCCAACTGTTTCCGGAGGCCAGAGTGGCCCGGTTGGACAGCGACACCACCGCCAACCGCAAACACTATCTGGCCGTGCTCAAAGCGGTACGAGCGCAGCAGATCGATATCCTCATCGGCACCCAGATGATCGCCAAGGGGCTGCACTTCCCTCATATCACCCTGGTGGGAGTAGTTTGGGCTGATGCCGGTTTGGGTATGCCCGATTACAAGGCCGCTGAGCGCACCTTTTCATTACTTTCCCAGGTAACGGGCCGAGCGGGGCGAGGTGAGGATCTTGGGCGGGTGATCATCCAGACCTATCAACCCCACCATTATGCGGTACACCTGTCCCAGCACCATGATTATGACGCCTTTTATGAGCGGGAGATTACCACTCGTCGACCCTTAGGCTATCCACCCTTTGCAAGGTTAGTCAATATCCGGTTCAGCGGTATCAAAGAGTTGCAGGTGCAGACCGCCGCCGAGGCGGTTGCGGCCTTTCTTCAAAATCATAAATGGGCAAAACGGGTCGATATTCTCGGGCCGGCACCGGCACCTCTGGTGAAAATTAAAGATCGTACCCGCTGGCAGCTCCTCTTGAAAAGCCCGCATCCAGCCGTGCTCCATGAGCTCTGCGATGGATTGCTGGCAGAACGAAAACGGCTCTGCCCATCGGCGGTCACCATGAGCTTTGATATCGATCCTGAGAATATGATGTGAAGGGGTGGGAAAAGGTGATACGGGAAGGCAGGGAGGAGCGGATAGAAAACGCCCCGACGGAAAGGAGGGAGGGAACCGCCGGGGCGCAGGAGGGACTGCTTAAAATGTTACATTCAAAATTTGCATCCGGGTTAGTTCCTATGGTGACGGCGGCCCATACCCATACCCATACCCATACCTTGGCAGGGCATGCCGCTCATGTCGTCCTGGCCCATCATGAGCATGGGCAAGCCGGCTTCTTTCGCTTTTGCGCGCATCTTCTCTCGCAGTTCAAAGAGTTCGCCGGCCAGTTGCGAGGCTTTGGCCGTATCTGGGGTGCCGGCATTGAGCAGGGCCCGCAAGGCGGCATTCTTTTCCACCATCTCTTTTCGCATGGCCACGGTCTCGCTCAGGAATTTGTCATGGGCCTTCTGGGTGGCAGGATCCAGCTGATACTGACAAGGCGGCGTGCCTTTCTTTCCTTCAAGCTCCGGCGCAGTCGGCTGAGCAAGGGCTGATTGGCTGATGGCCAGGGCCAGGCCTGTTGATAAAATGGTCGCTAACATGATTTTCTTTTTGCTGGTGGTCAGTTCCATGATGTTGTGCTCCTTATATGAGAGGTAGTGGAAAAGCAGATAACGTTGTTCTTGCCTTGACTATAGCGATAACCGTGCCAGGATCGACAGTTTTTTATAACTACTCGATAGTAATAGGAATAATTTGAAGAAGAAGTTTTTTTCACTGTAACGATGAAGCCTGACCCTAAGCAGTTGTTCCCTTCCTACCCAGGTAAACTCACGGTGGTGGGTAAAAAATATCCAGCTTGTTGCCGCCCGAGGTTTTCCTAAGCGGTTGTGAGTGGCCGTGGCACCCGTTGGCCGCTCTTCTGCTCGCTGGATTGATCTTTGCATAACTTATTGACATGAAAACAAGACTGCAGAATTTCACCCGGCCGACCTATATTTTTTCCTCTCCGTGGCTGCTGGCGGCGGCGGCGGGTTTGTTGATCATGATCGTGGTCACCTTCGCCTTTCATAACCTCAGGCTGGAACAAAGGCTGATGACCAACGCCATGCTGCAGAAGGCCGCCACCCTGATGCGGGTGCTCCATTCCGGTTCCAGGGCTTCCTACATGAATGACCTGCGTAAGGATTATTGGAGCAACGACCCTTGGAACGTCCATGTGCAACGGGTCGTCGACCACCTGGCCGAAGATCCGGAGTTGCGGTTCATCGCCGTGGTTGATGCCAAAGGCAAGATTGTTGCCCACAGTGACCAAACCCGTATCGGCGGGTTTTTATCGTTGCCCGAAGGTCAAGAGCGCAATGAAGGTACCGGTGAACAGTCGCAAATGGCGTTCAGTATTCAGGCTACTGAGGAGTTCGGGCGGGTTTTCGAGACGGTTCGCGCCTTTTCGACTGCTTTTCCAGCCGTTATGCCCATGCCCATGCGACCGATGCGCGAGGGGAAAAGGGGCTTTTTAATGCATGAAAAAGGGGATGAACGGCCGATGATGATGCGGTTTTTTCCCGAAGGCAACGTTGCCGGTGAGCAGCATTTCGTCCTGGTCGGGCTTGATATGAAGGAATACGATCGCACGCTCGGACGGTTGCGAATGCAGATCGTCATGCTCTCCATGGCCATGCTGTTGGTTGGGTTGGGGGGCTGGTTTTCCCTGTCCCTGGTGCAGGGGTTCCGTATTTCCCAGAAAACCCTGGAGGATGTGCAGGCCTTCACCTCGCTTTTAATCGCCAAACTACCGGTGGGCGTGGTCGCCACCGATGCCACGGGTCGGATAACCACCTGGAACCAGACGGTCATCCAACTGACCGGCATCCCTAAAAATCAGGTGATTGGCAAAAAACCGGCTGAGGTCCTGCCCGAGGCTTTGTCCGCATTTTTTGAAGCCACCGGGGAGGAGGGAGCAGAAGTGCCGGAGTCATCCAAAGAGGGTAGCATTCGCTTGGCCTTTGGCATCAGGCGGTGCGAACTGCTTTGTCATCCGCTCCTGATCACCGACAGTCAGCAGCAGTATATGGGCAAGGTCCTGTTGCTCTCGGATGTGACTAAAATCAGGTCGCTGGAACAGCGGATGCGGGAAAATGAGCGGTTGGCGGCGGTGGGCCGGATGGCCGGCGGGGTCGCCCATGAGGTGCGCAATCCCTTAAGTTCGATTAAAGGCCTGGCCTTGCTGCTGAAAAATAAGTTTGCCGCGGGCAGCAAGGAACAGGACACTGCGGATTTGCTCATCCAGGAAACTGAACGGATGAATCGGACCATCACCGAGATGCTCAGTTTCACCCGGCCTACGGCTCTCAACTTAAAGCCGATAGATCTTGGCGTCTTGCTGCAACGGAGTTTGCAGTTGATCAAGGCCGAGGCCGAGGATAATCATATTGAAGCCACCCTGGCCGTTGAGCCGGGATTGCTGCCTGTTGCCGGGGATGCCGATCGATTGCAGCAGGTGGTAATGAATATTCTGCTCAACGCCATGCAGGCCATGGAAAAAGGCGGCAAACTGGCAGTCACTCTGGGCAACCGGGAAGATAACCAAAGGGTGGAACTCCGCATAGGCGATACCGGTGAAGGCATTGCAGCCGAACTCCTGCCCCAGGTTTTTTACCCCTATTTTACCACCAAGCAGGGAGGGACCGGTATCGGGCTGGCCATTTCCCAAAAGATCATCGCTGACCACGGGGGGTCCATTGAGTTAGAGAGCGAACCCGGTCAAGGGACAACCGTGATCATCCTGCTGCCGGCCTCCTGCCCCATTGCGCCGGCCTGAGCAGGGATTCAAACACGCGGAACCCTTCACTCTGGGCACCGGTTGCTCATGGAGTGCTGAAGTGCTTGTCCAGAAACGCACATTCCAGCGGGTTCAGGTCAAAGCGAATTTCGGCCTCCTGCAGGACGGTAGACCTTTTCTTTTCCGGTTGATTTTGCAAGGTTTCAGCCATCCAGAGTAAAGCCTTTTTGAGATTTGTCGATTTGGTGCACAGTGGTGATTGGTTGCTCATATCCTTCCTTGATTTTCTTTAAGCAGTTGATTGTTCCGGGGGATGCGATTAAAGTTTACACGACGGGGAAACGGGCGGCAATACTGATCGGCTCGATCACACCGTTTGTCGATGTAAAACCGGCTTGACCCGCGCTGTTTGCACGTGATAGCATAAAATCAGAAGAGTAAACAGAAAGGGATACCCATGGATAGCTTGGCAGGACATTTTCTTATTTCCACCCCGCAGATGTCTGATCCGAGATTTCAGGAGCAGGTGATTTACCTTTGTGTGCACAATGAAGATGGGGCGATGGGGCTGGTGATCAATAATCCTAATCCTGAGATCACGCTGCTTGATGTTCTTCACGGTTCCAATCTCGCGCTTCCGGAAGGGACTCTGCCGCAGGTGTACATGGGTGGTCCGGTGGAGATTGATGCTGGTTTCATCATCCACGACACCGCGATCCAGGACCGTTATTCAGTGGAAGTAAAGCCCGGTGTTTACCTGAGCCGCGATAGTCGGCTGCTTGAGGATATTTCTTTGGGGCAGGGGCCCAAGCATTTTCTTTTCATGCTGGGGTATGCCGGTTGGGGTGCCGGCCAGTTGGAAGGCGAATTGATCGACAACAGCTGGCTGACCGTGCCGGCTGACCTTGAGGTCCTTTTCCATACCCCCGATGCCATGAAGTGGAAAAAGGCGGCTCAAAAATTCGGGATTGATATTTCGACTTTCGGCGACATTATCGGTTACGCCTGATTGCTGTCAGCTTCAACCAAAACCTAAATTTTGACGTCGATCCTTCTGTGGATCGGCGTTTTTTCTTGCCATGAATGACATGACCACCTATCAAATTGCCGATATTTTCCAATGCACCTGCTGCGGTTTCTGCTGCCATGGCGAAACGACGGTCTCCCTTGACCGGCATGACCAGGAACGGATGATCAAGGCCCTGGGGCTGACTCCCGAAGCAACCCGGCAGCAATACTGGCGGGTTACCGGCTCGGTGGTGCAGATGCAGACCAGAGACGGTCATTGTATTTTTTACGATACCAACATCGGCTGTACGGTCCACGAGGGGCGTCCCTGGCGCTGTCGGCAATGGCCGCTTCATCCGAGCATGCTGGCGGACGAAAACAATTATCGGACCATCACCGAATCCTGCCCGGGTTTTAAAAAAGGGCACAGCTATGAAGAATTCTGCCGCATCCTGCGGGCGCTCCTGGAGCGGGGCGATGGCGATAAGACCGGCGGATGAAATTCCTCATCCCGTTTTTGGGGAAGACCAAAGAACCCTATCTGGATGCCGGCATCCGTGATTACGCCGGGCGACTCGGCCGGTTTGCGGTGGTGGATCTGCCGGTGCTCAAGGAGCGGCACAGTCATAAAGATCCCGATGAGGTGGTTAAGCAAAATGATGCCGGTCTGCTGCTGGAACAGGCAGGTGTTGCCGGTCTGCGGGTCGCCCTGGATCCAACCGGAAAAACTCCGGACTCCGCAGAACTCGCCGCGCTGCTGACCCACTGGCAGGATCAGAGTATTGGCACCATCTGTTTTTTGATTGGCGGCCACCTGGGCCTGCATCGTTCGGTCCTGGACCGCGCCGATTTGATTCTTTCGCTCTCTCGCCTGACTTTTACCCATGAAATGACTCGGCTGATCCTGCTTGAGCAATTGTACCGAGCCTGCACCATCAAGGCTGGCCACAAATACCACAAATAAGTTTCTGTTCCGATGCGCCGCCCTAACCGCACCAATCGATCTGATTTTTCGAAAGTGCCTGTTCTCACCGGTCTGTATTATTGGGGGCGATTGTCCCTTGCCTGGCAGGCAATTGCACTCTACAAAGAGCCCTTTGTCAACCCAGGCGGCCAGGCGGCAGCACCGGAAAAAATCGATTATTTGGGTTGCCGCCGGCATTCGCTCGAAATAAAGCTGCAACCACCTCATTATCTTGGTGCATAATGCCCCCTAACGACCCCTTGATGACAAGACCGGAAACAGATGGCAGACTCGAGATGGCCTGTCCCGCTCCGGAAGGATTGATCGCCTTGGTTGCAGCGCTTGCCGAGGTCCTGGCGCCCGGGGATGTCCTTTTCCTCCAAGGCGAACTGGGGGCAGGTAAGACAACCCTGACTCAATATCTCGCCCGTGCTCTGGGGGTCGGGCCGGAACAATATGTCGCCAGCCCGTCGTTTGCCCTCCTGCATGAATACAGCGGCCGACTGCCGCTTTACCACATGGATTTGTACCGGCTCAGCGATGAAGAGGATGTCGAGGCAGCCGGACTGCTGGAATATCTTGAACAGCAGGGCGTGACCGTCATCGAATGGCCGGAACGGCTCGGTACGTTTACCCCTGCCGACCGGATGGTAATCCACCTCCAGGTCGAACCGGACGGCACCAGGCGGTTGACTCTGGAACCCCACGGGCAACAGTGGCGGCAAAAGCTTGGCCACGTTGCCCAAAACCTGGCCGTGCCGTAGGGCCGGCGGCAGGATTGATTACAGGGCCGGAGTGCAGCCTCTTTAAGCAGAGGTGTTGCTGCCCGGCCGGATTGCTAACCACTGACCATTGAGTTGCATGAATAAACAGATCATTACCCTTCAGTCCTGTCCTAAACACTACACCTATGATCAGGACAAGGCCTGTTCCCCCGAGGAAACCGTGGCCCGATTTCGGGAGCGTCTGCGGGTAACCCGTCTCGATATTTTAGAGGATATACGTCGCATCGATAATGGCCGCCTTGATATTCCGGTCTATTTCAGTGTATGTGGTGCTGATGCCCAGCGGATCATCGGCAACAAGAAACAGATGGGCAAAGGCTCGACTCCGGAACAGTCGCGGGCCAGCGCCTGCATGGAACTGGGCGAGCGCTTCAGTTTCTTCAGCTTTCTCCAGGATGCGGACAATTTTCTGACCGGCGATTATGACGCCATGGAGGCCCAGGGCCATCCGGTGCTGCCGATCGAGACTCTTTTGCAATCAGTCCATGATGTTGCCCTGGCACCGGATTGTCTCCGGCAGATGCTGGCTGGCTTGCCGCTGCTCTGGACCTGGGCGCTCAGGCTTTCGGACAATGCCCCGCTTCTGGTGCCGTTTTCCTGGTTTTACGCCATCAACGAGTTTAACGGTCCTGCGGCGGGCAACACCTATGAGGAGGCGGTGATCCAAGGGATCAGCGAGGTGGTCGAACGTCATGTCTGCGCCCTCATCACCCGCGATCTCCTGCCCACGCCCATGATCGATCATGATTCGATTACCGATCCGGTGGCCTTGGCGCTCCTCGACAAATTCAAAAAGAACGGCATCCAGGTGCACCTTAACGATTTTTCTCTGGAGACTGGTATCCCCACCATCGGTGCCCTGGCCTGGGATCCGGCTACCTTTCCCCAGTTGAGCGAGATCGTCTACACCGCCGGCACCACCCCCGACGCCAACAAGGCTCTGATTCGCGCGTTGACCGAGGTCGCCCAACTGTCCGGCGATTTCAATACCGGGTCCAACTACGTGGCCAGCGGGTTGCCCAAACCGCTCAGCCTGCAGGAGGTCGCCCATGTCGTCGACAGCGGGCTAACCATCACCTTGAGTGAGCTGGCCGATCTCCAGGAGGATGATATTTTTCAAGAAGTTAATAACTGTGTGGCCGCCCTCAAACGTCACAATATGGAGGTGCTGGTGGTAAATACCACCCACCCGGAGTTGCAGATTCCCGCGATCTACACCATCATCCCCGGTGCCCATTTCCGTGAACGGGCCATGGGAGGTAATGCCTGCCTGTTCGCCGCCAAACTGGCAGCCAGCCTGCTCGAGGGCGAACCACTGGGCGCCAAACTGGCGGCATTGCAGCAACAGTTGCCCGAAGCTTATTATCTTCATTTCTACCGGGGCCGTCATCTTTTTGAGCAAGGCGACATCGAATCGGCACTGGCCTGCTTTAACGACGCCTTGGAGCGCGATCCCCATCAAGAAGATCTGCCCTATCTTTATTCGTATAAAGGTTGCTGCCTCCGCGACCTCGGCCGGTTCGAAGAGGCTATAGCCGCACTGGAGTTGGGGTTGGTCAACGATGAAGACCGACCGGATATTCATAACACCCTGGGCGTCTGCTATTACAAGACCGACCGCTATGCTCAGGCTGCCCGGCATTTCAAACGAGCGGTTGCGTTGAATCCGGTATCGGCCATCGATTATGCCAATCTGGCCTTGAATCTTGAACACTTGGGCGACCTCGACCAAGCCATCGTCAATTACCAGATCGCCTTGGCTCAAGATCCTGCCATCGATTTTGCCGTCCAACGCCTGGCCAAATTGCTGGTAGCTGCCGAGACCGGGGGGGCCGTTGCATGAGGCCGTTTCCAGAACATCCGGAAAAAATCCTGGTCCGTTCGACCAACTGGATCGGCGATGCGGTGATGACCACGCCGGCGGTGCGGACCATTCGTGAGAATTTCCCGGAGAGTGAGATCACCATGCTGGTGCATCCCTGGGTCAGCGATGTTTTTCGCTACAGTCCCAGGGTCGACCGGTTGTTCCTCTATGAAAAAAAAGGGCGGCACCAGGGGCTGCAAGGGATGTTGCGACTGGCAGGCGAGTTGCGGCTCTATGAGTACGACTGCGCTATCCTCCTGCAGAATGCTTTTGAGGCGGCTTTGATAGCCAAGGTGGCCGGTATTCCGGTGCGCGGCGGCTATACCACCGACGCCCGCGGGCTGCTGCTTACCCATGGAGTCCATAAGGCACCGGAACTGATCAGCAAGCATCAGGTCCACTACTATCAACGGATGGTCAGGGGGTTGGGTCTGGAAACCGCGCCCAACGAACTGGAGCTGTTTATCCCCGGTGATCAGATTGACGCCGCCAAGCAGCGGATTGAACAACGCAGCGGGATAGAGACTGGAACCGTCCCTTTGATCGGTTTTAACCCCGGCGCCGCCTTTGGTCCAGCCAAACGCTGGCCGACCGAAAAGTACGCCGAACTGGCCGATATGCTCTGTCGCCGAACCGACGCCTGTATCGTTCTTTTTGGCAGTGAGGCCGACCGGGAAACCGCCGCCGCGATCATGGCGAGCACCGGCAGGGGCAACGTGGCCCGCCTGGTCGATCTTACCGGCAATACCAGTCTGATTGAGGCCATGGCTTTGATCGGCGAGTGTGATGTTTTTGTTACCAACGATTCCGGTTTGATGCATGTCGCCGCTGCGCTGCGCACGCCTATGGTCGCCATTTTTGGTTCCACCGATCATATCGCCACCGGCCCATTCTCGGATAACGCCACTGTCATTCGTAAAGCTTTACCTTGCAGCCCATGTAAAAAAGCCCATTGCCCGGAAAAACATTTCCAATGCATGAAAATGATCAGCAGCACCGAGGTGTTCGCTGCTGTGGTCCAAGCCTTGGAGGCAGAGTAGATGGGGCAACTTGAGGCACAGACGAGCAGTCAAGCCGTGAACCGGCCAGGCAGGCCGGCGGTTTTTCTTGACCGGGACGGCACCATCAACGAACAGATGGGCTATATCAACCACATTACCCGTTTTCAGCTGCTGCCAGGAGTGGGACAGGCGATCCGCGCCCTCAATGAAAGGGGGTTGCCGGTGGTAGTGGTCACCAATCAGTCCGGGCTGGCACGGGGCTACTTTCCGGAATCGCTGCTTGATACCGTCCACCGGGAGATGCACCGCCTGCTGGCTCTGGAGGGGGCGCACATCGACGGCCTCTATGTCTGCCCGCACCATCCCGAGGCCAAGGAAGAACGATTCCGGGTGACCTGCAACTGCCGCAAACCCAAGACCGGACTGCTGGAACAAGCCGCGACCGAACTGCACCTTGATTTGAAGCGTTCTTTTGTGGTGGGCGACCGCTGGTCGGATCTGCGCTGCGGCGCTGCGGTCGGCGCCACCACTATTCTGGTGCTGACCGGGTACGGCCGAGGCGATGCCTGCTACATTGGGCCGGGGCAACCGGTTCAGCCCGATTATGTGGCCGAGGATTTGGGGGCGGCGGCCCGCTGGATCCTGACCCGAAAGCTGGAGTCGGCGCACAGGTAAACGAAACATTGTTCAGGCTCGGCGGTTTAGTAGGTCTGGCGGCCTGAGCCTTTTCTATGGATGGTATAACTGCTGGAGGATGCGAAAATGAAATTTTTCTCGAGAATAGTAACGGCGCTCGTCACTTTGGTGCTGGTTTCAAGCTGCGGCTACAACACGCTGCAGACCAAAGAAGAGGCGGTTTTCAAGGCTTGGGCCGACATTGAATCGAGCCTGCAGCGGCGTGCGGATCTCATCCCTAACTTGGTTGAAACTGTCAAAGGGTACGCCGGCCATGAAAAGGAAACCCTGACCGCAGTGATCACTGCCCGCTCCAAGGCCACCGCTGTACAGATCGCGCCTAAAGACCTGGGTAATCCGGCGTTGATGCAGCAGTTCCAGGAAACCCAGGGCAATCTGAGCTCGGCCCTGTCTAAATTGATGGTGGTGGTCGAGCGTTACCCCGATCTGAAAGCTAACCAGAACTTCCTTGATTTGCAGAACCAGTTGGAGGGCACGGAAAACCGGATCAATGTTGCCCGTCAGCGTTACAACCAGGCGGTCGAGGTCTTTAACGGATCAATCCGCAGATTTCCTGAAAGTTTAACTAATAATCTCCTGTTGCACCTGGAGCGCAAAGAGTATTTCAAGGCCGCTCCTCAGGCGCAGGAAGTCCCCAAAGTCAAGTTTTAACAGTCGGGAGCCGGCATGATAACGCTGCGCAATTTCCCGGTTTTACCGCTGTTTGTCGCGCTCTTGCTGCTCTTCGGGGCGGGGAGCACAACGGCCCATGCCTTGGATGTTCCACCTTTAAGCGGCAGGGTCAACGATACTGCCCATATCTTGCGTTCGTCCTCGGTGCGGGGGCTAGAGCAGACCCTCAAAAATCTGGAACAGACCGACTCCACCCAGATCGTCGTCCTGACCATCCCAAGCCTGGAGGGTGAAAGCCTGGAGCCGTATGCTCTCAAGGTGGCGGAGACCTGGAAGCTTGGCCAAAAAGGGTTTGATAATGGCGCGTTGCTGCTTATTGCAATCAACGATCGCAAAATCCGTATTGAAACCGGTTATGGGCTGGAGGGACGGTTGACCGATCTGGTGGCCGGGCGAATTATCAGAGAACGGATCGCCCCCGCCTTCAAGCGGGGCGAGTACGATCAGGGTGTGATCAATGGGGTGGAAGCCATGGCTGCCGCCGTCAAGGGGGAATATACCGGCAAAAGCCGGGAGGGTAATCAAGGTCGTCAGAAGAATTCCGGGACATTTCTAATGTTCCTGTTTTTTGGCTTGATGGTAATCGGCAATATCTTCAGTTGGAAAAAATCGCTGGCTGCCGGGCTTGGGGCTGTATTTGCGCCCCTGCTCGCCGCCGTTATTTTTCAAGGCCTCTTCAGTTGGTTGATTATTTTGCTGCTCATCCCGGTCGGGATAGTGGGTGCGCTCTTTGCCAGCGTCCTCGCCGGAACCAGAAGCCGCCACTATGGCGCAGGCGGGATTTTTCCTGGCGGCGGTTTTGGCGGGGGAAGCTTGGGCGGGGGCGGTTTCAGCGGCGGTGGCGGTGGATTCGGTGGCGGCGGCGCCTCGGGAGGATGGTAAGCATGCAGACCCTGGCAGAGAAATTTTTCACAACTGAAGAACAGCAACAGATCACCCGGACAGTGCGGCAGGTTGAACAGCAGACCGCCGGTGAAATTGTGCCCATGGTGGTCTCGGCCAGCCACAGCTACCCGGAGGCGGAACTCACCGGGGCGATGGTCATGGCTGGGCCGCTTGCCCTTGGTGCAGCCTTTGGCCTGGCTTCCCTCTTGTGGTGGCAAGGTGAGGTGCTCTGGCTTTTTCTTGGTTGCTTCCCGGTGTTTTTTTTCTTGGCCCGCCTGATGCTTCGCCATTGTCCACCATTACTGCGGTTTTTTCTGCTGCGGGAGCGGATCGAGGGCGAGGTGGCGCGGGCCGCTTTTACCCATTTTTATGCCGAAGGGCTTCAGGCCACCAAGGATGCCACCGGGGTGTTGATCTATATTTCCGTCCTTGAGCGGAAAGTCTGGATTCTGGGCGATCGCGGCATCAACGCCCAGCTTTCCCCACAGATTTGGCAGGATTATGTCGACCGGTTGACGGTCGGGGTCAGGAAAAAACGGCCATGTGAGGCACTCTGCGCCATCATCGAAGAGATCGGCGCCCTGTTGCAGACCCATTTTCCGCACCAAGCAGATGACCGCAATGAATTGGGTGATTTAATGATCGTCGGCCCGGAGGCCAACACCGGCGGTCGCGGGCTTCGGGTAAAGTAGTCGCCATGGTGGTCGCGGGCCTTGTCGGGGCAACGGGGGCAGGATCGGAGCGGCACTTTTTCGATCGGTTTGGTCCGCAGCCCCTGATTATTGCCCACCGGGGGTACCGGGCCTGTTATCCGGAAAATACTTTGTGCGCCTTTGAGCAGAGCCTCGGTCGCAGCCGGATGATCGAAGTTGATGTGCAGCTCTCGGGTGACGGGGTGGCTGTAGTTTTCCATGACTCGACTTTGTCGCGGACAACCAACGCCGTTCAGTTGGCCGGACAACTCGATCTGACCAGCCTTGATCTCTGCGACTGGGGCTTGGATCAGTTGCGTCGGTTGGATCTCGGCTCGTGGTTTCTGGATGCCGACCCCTTTGGTATGTTGAGGCGCGGGTACATCGATCGAGAAAGCCTTGTCGCTCTCATGCCGCAGCCCATCCTTACCCTGCGGGAATTGCTGGCCTGGGCGACCGAGTACCGGATGCCGCTCAATATTGAAATCAAAGATTTGCGCAAAACCTCGATGGATGGATTGATTGTCCCCGAGGTGCTCCGCGAGATCCGGTTGTCTCGGGCCTGCGGTCAGGTGGTCCTTTCCTCCTTTCGTCACGACTATCTCCAAACCTGCCGCCATCTTGCCCCGGAGATCGCCACCGCCGCCCTGCAGGAGGGCACTCACCCGCCTGATCTCGTTCGCTATCTGCAAACCCTGGGAGTCTGCGCCTATCATCCTGAAAACGGTCTGGTCGATGCCAGCCTGGTCAAAACTTTGTGCGCCGCCGACTTCCATGTCAACGTCTTTACCGTCAACGATCCGGACCGCCAGCGACAACTCTTCCGCTGGGGAGTGACCGGGATTTTCACCGATTTTCTCGAAGCTTTCCCGTGAGCGGGGAAATTCATTGCGTCGAAAAACAGCCTCCCCTGGTGGCTACGCCAAACATCTCAAGCCCGCGAACCAAAATCCATGTAGGGCGTGAGTGCCGGGCCGGTGTAGCGGGCGGTGGGACGGATCAACCGGTTGTACTTCCACTGCTCCATGATATGGGCGGTCCAGCCGACGGTTCTGCTGATGGCAAAAATCGGGGTGAACAGTTCCACGGGGATACCCATGGCATGGTAGAGGGGGGCGGAATAAAAATCGACGTTGGGGAACACTTTGGAATGGGCCAGCATGACCTGTTCCACTGCCTGGGCAATGTCGTAATAACGACTCTCACCGGTAAAGGCGGTGATCTCCTGTACGGTTTTGCGCAGGACCGTGGCCCGCGGGTCTTCGCATCGGTAGACTCGGTGGCCAAATCCAGGGACCTTGAGCTTCTTTTCAAGGCGCGGCAGGACCCAATCGGCGGCCTTTTTCGGCGAACCGATCTCATCCAGCATTTTCATGACCTCGGCATTGGCACCACCGTGCAACGGTCCTTTCAGCGCCGCAATCGCGCTGGTCACGGCTGAATAGATATCGGTCATGGTCGCGGCGGTCACTCGGGCGGCAAAGGTCGAGGCGTTGAGTTCGTGGTCGGCGTGGAGAATAAGCGCGGTGTCCATGGCTTTGACCATGATCGGATCCGGTTCTTTGCCCTGGAGGGTGTAGAGAAAATTGAAGGCAATGCCGTTATTGGACATCGGTTCCAGGGGTTCCTTGGCGTCGCGGAGTCGCTGATGACTGGCAATAATCATGGGGATGCGCTCGGTGAGCCGTTGCGCTTTGCGCAGGCTGGCATCCAACCGGGTGTTGCCGCTGTCCGGATCCCAGTGGCCCAAGGACGAGACCGCGGTTCGCAGCACCTCCATGGGGGTGGCGGCATGGGGGAACATTCGCAGAATCATAACGGTTTCCACCGGTAACTTCATGCAACCGGTGAAACCATCGAGAAAGGCCTGGAATTCGATGAATCCGGGCAGGCGACCATACCAGAGCAAGTAGGCCACCTCCTCGAAGGTGGAATGCTCGACCAAATCAACAATGTCATAGCCTCGATAGAGCAGTCGGCAGGTCGCACCGTCGACCAGACAGATGGAGGAATCGCAGGCAACGACGTCTTTGAGGCCAGCTTCGTTATTTTCCGCAGTATTGCTGGGTTGCTTCTTCATATATGCTCCTTGGCCGTCCTTTTCTTGGATCGGCGCTTTTATCTTGGGAATAATCGGGATGCGGTGCACCGCTTTAGGCAAATGACGGAACCATAGGCCCCTTCCTTACAGAACGTCGCGCAGCACAAAGGAAAATTTATCAATAGTACAATGTGTAAGCAAAGGGCAATGAGAAGGCAAGGCCTAGTTTCCTGATGCAACCAGCCCAGGCGATAAGGGGGCCCTTGGCCAGATCTGCTGTTTATGGGACCTCGTGGTTGCTGGCGCTTTTTGAGATGGCCTCGGCGGTAACACTCGACCAGGTTTTGAGGATGCCGCCGATAACGATCAGGAGACAACCGCTAATTTGCAGCAACGAAAGGGTTTCGTCAAACAGTCCCCACCCGAAGCCAATCACCGCAATGGGTTCGATATAGGCAAGCGTTCCAAAGGTGGCGGCCGGAAGACGACTCAGGGCAATCACTGCACAGAGGATCGCCAGGAATCCGGGTATCAGACCGGTAGCGGCCAGCCAGGGCCAGGTGGGCATCGGTAGTTCGGGGTGTTGCAGCAGGCAGAGGGGCAGCATCAGCAGACCGCCGGTGAGCAATTGGTAGAAGGTGCTGGTGTAAACATGGATCCGCTCGTCGATCACCCGATTGATCAGGATGAAGGCGGTGTAGCAGAGCATCGACAGGAGACCGAAACCAATACCCAGAAGGTGGCGGCTGGAACCGCCTAGATCGATCCTGAATTCCATCATCATCGCGAAGCCGATCAGGGCCAGTCCGATGAGGCCGGCACTCAGCCGAGTTAATCGTTCCCCGAGGAAGCAGTGGGCACAGATCGAGGCGGTCAGCGGGGCCAGGTAGACCAGCATGATGGCGTTGGCCATGGTGGTGTAGGCCATGGCCTGCACATAAAGGATGATGAATCCGGCCAGCATGGCGCCATTAAGCAGAACCGGCCAGGAGGGCCAGCGATAAACCCATCGTATTTGACCGGTGGCCAGGAGAAAACACAGCATGAAACCGGCGCCGAGCAGCAATCGGAACAGGGTGATAGTTTCTGCCCCCAGTCCGGTTATTCTGGCAAAAACGCCAACGGTTCCCATGAACAGGGCGGAAAGGATGGCGGTGATAATACCGGTCAGGTCCATTGCAGGGATTTTCAGGTGAGGTAGAGGCGTTTTTAAAAACAAAGCTATATTGCCACGATATAGCTTTACATAAATCGATGGGAAACGGTAGGGGCCAAATTAGATAACGGTTTCGGTCGTCAGTCAGAAATCGTGTTGATTGCAGAAACTGGTGGTATAGAATTTTCCCTTGTAACCGTTGGGTAATGCATAGCTGGATTCTGGTTTGTCGGTCGGTGTGAAAGTGGTGGCGCCCACGTAGGTTCCCTTTTCAAGGACAAGGGTATGCCTGACGATGAAATGCTGGTCCGACATCGTGCGTTTGGTGACCACTGCAACTTTGGCGCCGAATGTCCTGGGGGCAGAACTGATGGCCAGAATTGAAGCGGCGGTTGCGGTAGTCTTGAGAAAATCGCGTCGGTCTTGCATCGTAACTCCTCCTGTGCATGGGTTAGTTATCCGTAGATTAGTAGGTATCTGTTTTCTCCTGTGCAAGTTTTTTTTATGAGAAGAATGTCTGTGCAATGCCTGCCCCTCTATCTGAAAAGGCTCTTTTCTTTGAGTGAGCGTTCTTGCCGTCAATACCACCTTTTGTAAAACCTTGTTGCCGACTCGAAGAAAAGGCAATACACTTCGGGTCGAACTTATTGTTATATTAAACATCTTCAATCAAGGAGACTGCCATGGGAACCAAAGGAAGAGAAATAGTCGGGGTCAATACCGAAAAAGTCCTGTCACTGCTCAACAAGGCTTTCGCCGATGAGTGGCTGGCCTATTATCAGTACTGGCTTGGTGCCAAAGTCGCCAAGGGGCCGATGAAAGAGGCGGTCATTGCCGAATTGCTGCAGCACTCCCTCGATGAATTGCGACATGCCGATATGGTGTCTAATCGAATTATCCAGTTGGGCGGTACCCCGGCGATCAGCCCCAAACTGTGGTACGATTTCACCAACTGCGGCTATGACGCTCCGGAAGATCCCCACGTGATGCAGTTACTCGAGCAGAACATCAAGGGCGAGCAATGTGCCATCGACGTGTATAACTCCATGCTGGCCGAGACCCGGGAGATGGATCCGGTGACCTACAATATGGCCTTGCAGATTCTCCAGGATGAGGTTGAGCACGAGGAAGATCTCCAGGCGCTGCAGGAAGATATCGAGCTGATGCTGGCTCGCCGCTCCTGAAAACGGGTGCCGGGTGACAGATAGCTTCCGGACGGTTGTTTGGCAACGGCTGGGAATCATTGGATTCTCAGCCCGTTTTCTTTTAGGACTTATTAACCTGCATCTCGCGGTAAATTGTCCGAGTCATCAAAGCCAGCAAGCCGACCCCCGCGAGTAGCACCGCCCAGAGCAGGATCTGTTTCCACGAGGCGGCGGTAAGACGGGGTTGCAAGGCCTGTTCGCCGCCCAGGGTTTTGATCTGGCCGGGTTCGATCCGCCGGATGAGGGCTTCGGAGCGGGTCTCCCGCATGGCCCTCAGCAGCATATCATCCTGGCGAATAGCCTGGTCGGCCAGCTTGGTGCTGCCAAAGGCCAGGGTGTAGGGCCCGGGACCTCGACCAACAAATAGCAGTTCCTCTGCCTGCCACCCCAGTTCCAGTTGCGGCGCTGTTGGGTTGCTGCCTGATCCGCTCTCCTCAGCATCAATCCTGATGCGCCAGTGATAATCGGATGTCGGTCCGCAAACGGCCAACTCGTTTTTCAGCTCCTTGCCCTCCAGGTTCAGGGCATAGAAATCGCCTTGAGCCCGTGTCTGCCAGTCGACGCTGGTCGATGGCCGCGATTCGATCACCGCTCGTGCCAAGGTGTTGGTTTTGGCAAAGCTGAGCTGCAGTCCGGTCACCGTTATTTTCGCATCCAACCCAAACTCAATCACCAATTCCTCTTTGCCTGCCTCGATTTTTTTCGGATCCAGCCGCACCCATTGCCACTGCTCCGGTGGGGCGGAGGTTCCTGAGACCGCAGTAACGGCTTGCAATTGCAAAGGTTGCTGACAATCAAGACAATCGAGACGGAGATAGGGCAGTGTTTTTCCCGGCAAGATAATGCGGCGGGCGGCGACGGTGTTGCCCTGATAGTTGAGATCAGCCAGCACTGTCCGGCAAACCAGAGGGGACCAATGGGTCAGATCGCTGCTCTGGGCAAGCGCCACGGTGAAAACAGAGGCGGCGCTGTCGGCCCACTGCAGCTCCAATGCGGAGGGCTTTGGTTCCAGAATGCTGGTGTCGAGCAGATACCAGGTCGACGCGGACTGACTGGTGGCTGCACCGGCATCAACTGTGACCACCGTGCCATCGGTGTGCCGACGGACTCGCACAGAGAGGTCGGCTGTGGCAGCTGAGGGGGTACCCCGGAGCGGAAAGAAGGGCACAGCCTGTCGGGTCTGCGGTTGGATCTGGGCCCGTTGCGGGCGCCGAAAAGCGTACGGCACGGTTTCGCCGGCACCGTTGAAAACGCGAAGATCGCCGAGATCGGCCCGGGTGAGCTTTGTATATACAGCCAAGGGGAGGGTGAGCGAATATACGCCGCTATCTTCGACCCCTGGCAAGGGAAAACCATAGGCAAAATCGACAGGTACCGGCGAGGCGGCCAGGGCCGGATTGCTGAAAAAAAGCAGGGTAAGCAGGGCAAACACAGTTGGCCTCAAGTCATCTGGCATCAAGGCATCTCCTTTATTTTAGGAGGAAGAGGCGCAAAAAATCCGATAATCAGCATCAGCACGCCAACTACCAGGAAGGAGACGATCCGACCAATGGTCCCGGCTCCCGAGAGATCAATCAGGAATAACTTGAGCACCACCATGGTCAGCAGGATCGCCCCGGCGAGCCAGATTTTTCGCTGTTCTTTTTTCGCGCCCCAGATGGTCATAGCCATGGCCGTGATTGACCAGAGCGCGGCGAGCGCGGCTTGAAAAACCATAGAGTCCCAAAGGGCGTTGCAGGTGTAAGGAATGCTGAAAAAAACATGAATGGTTCGCGCGATGACCGCGTTCAGCCATAGAAAGCACAGCCCTGCCAACATCCACAGGGGACAATGGCCTCTGAAGACCAGATGGCCCAGGCTTGCGGGGTCGGTCGTTTCCTGGCGGGCGAGGCGTATCCCGGCGAGCAGCAGGATCGCCAGCTCGGAGAGGTCCAGCGGGTTAAAGATGGGGACATAGGGGAGCGGAACGGGATCACCGGCCCATCCCAAGGAGGCCAGGCCCCAGAGCAGCAGGGCGAGCACAGGCATGCCTGCGCCGGGACCATGGTAGGCGGCGGCAAATCGCTGTACCGGCCAGGTCAGGCGGTGGCCGTGGAAAGTCAGGGCAAAAAGCAGTCCGGTCGGCACCAGTCCCCAGCAGGCTGCGGACCAGATGTGGGCCAAGCCGGGGATTTTTCCAACGCGCCAGACTATCTCGATAGTGACGGCCAGCAGTACCATCCAGAGGCTGAGGACATGCCAGACGGGAACCAGCGGTCGGGGCAGGTCCTCTTCAAAGAAGGCCAGAAGCCGGTATTGCAGGCCGATGGCCAAGGGCCAGGCGAGCCAACCGTAGTCGGCAAGCAGGGAACCCGAACCCCAGAAAAGCAGGCGAGCCGTAATGGTCAATCCCATTATTGGCAGGAGCAGGAGGAGCGCCAGGGGCAATCGTTGCCAGGCCAAGCGGCGGGCGACAAAACCGGCCACCAGCGTGGTGATGCAGGTGAAGAGCAGCACGGCCGCTGGAAGATGATGTGCAAGCAGATGATGGTGCAGGTCACGAATGCCGCCAAAGTACCACCAGAGCCATCCCCAGGCAAAAAAGAAGAGGGCGACGGGGGCTTCCCAGGGGCGGCAGCGGTCACGATTCACCTCCAACTGGTAGCTCGAAAAGAGCGCGGCCAAGGCCATTAATCCGCAGCCCAGAAAAAAATGGTTGCCGAACAGCAGGGCTTCCCAGGGATAAAACACCTTGTCGGCAAAGGTCAGGGCCGCTCCCAGCTGCAACAGCATGCCAAAGACGCGGGCCATCAGTCGATGCTGGCGAACTCCCACCCAGATCATGGCCGCTCCTTCCAGAGCCCAGGCGGCGGTGGTCCACTGCGGGTCCAGTCCCAGGGGAATGGCGAGGCTGGCGAACACCACCCCCAGCGCGAGGAAGGCCTCGGTCAGCACCCGCATCTCTGCAGCCATTCGGTGCCACAGCAGTCGGGCCAGACCGATATACCAGCAGCCGAAGGCCAAGGCGCTCAAGGCCATGCCAAAGCGGAAATCGCGCACCAGATAGGCCTGGAGGCCGCTGGTGACAATCGGCAGGCCGAAGACCAAGGGACCGTCGATAAAGCCACGTAATTGCAAAGGTTGGCGCTGGGCAAACAACACCGAAATGAGCGCGTACATCAGGAAAAAAAGGAGGAGGAAGGGCTCGGTGGTGGCAAAATGGGCAGGGGTGTAGGCGGAGGCGCCCCAGAGGGTGGCGATGCCGAAGGTGAACACAAAACCGACCAGATTCAGCTCCCGCCAGGCCTTGAACCAGGCGATCCCAAGAATGCCGCTGTTCAGCAGGGCGTAATAGGAAAAGAGCAGCACATGATTGCCACCCCCGGTGGACATCAGCACCGGGGCCAGAAAACCGCCGATGGAACCCGAAACGGCCAGGCCTTTGGCTTCCTGCATTACAGCCAGGGCGCAGGATAGACCAACCAGGCCGATCATCACTGCCAGCGCCATGGGCAACGGCAGGAGATGATAGAGTTTGGCCGCGGCAAAGACCACCAGGTAGAGTATGCCGATGCCGCCTCCCTCAAGGCCCAGGCCGTAGTTGGTGTGTTTGCGCCGCAGGAACCAGCCGGTAATCAGCAGGGCTAACCCCGCCAGAGCTACCCCGATCAGGCGCAGTTCGATGGGTATCAGATTGCGCTGGGCGGCATATTTGAGGAGAAAGGCTACTCCGAAAAACAAGATGACCATACCGATTTTGAGCACCGGATTGCCGCCGGTGAAAAAGCTGATCACCGGAGCCAACCGATCGAAAAGCCGGCTTGCCGACGTTTGGGGCGGAGTTGGCGGAGATGGTTTGGTGGCCTGCCCTGGTGCGGCGTTCGGTGTGACAGGTTCGAGGGCATATGCAGGTTGCAGTTTCAAATGTCCCGGCCCTTGGGTTGTCTCCGGCCTTTCGGTTGCCTCCAGATCAAATTCGAGAACCGGCGAACTCTCAGCCGTCCGCTGTTCAGGTACCCTCGTCTCGATACCGTTCTGGTGTTCGGCTTCCAGAGCAGTGATCCTACGCCGCAGTGCAAAAATTTCGATCAGGAGAAAACCGACTGCGCCGGCAAACGCGCCATTGATGGCGCTGTGGGGATAGACGCTCATCCCCGCCAGCCCGGCGAGGATAACAATCAGGATTGAGCGAGTTTTGTGCATGGTTGTTTATGGTTCCGCGTATCGTTGGAGTGTTGTTGAGTTCTGTGCCCAATGTTGATCAATCCAGGAGTCTTATATCGAAAATTTCAGTACCTCATAAATGCGAGAGGAACAGTCTTGGATTTGCCTGCCCATAGATTGCTCCGGTTCAGTTGGCAGGGTTGATTTTTTCAGCGATTTGCTGGCGTGGTATTCTATGCGGCTGGTTGTTCGACGATGTGAGGCAAAGCCCCGCACAAAGAGGACAAGCTTAAAGCTTCATTTTTTCGGGATTAAAAAGGATTGCCTGATTCCGGCCACGATCTTTTGCAGCGTAGAGCGCTCCATCCGCCATGGCGATAAATTGGTTTTTATCAAAAGTGGAAGTAGAGGGCACGGCGCTAACCACTCCGATGCTGACCGATACCTGATAGTGTTTTTTTCCGTCGAAGAAATCATGGTCGGCAATCGTCCGGCAAATCCTCTGGGCAACAAGTCTTGCCTCCTCGGATCCGGTTTCCGGGAGTACGAAGACAAACTCCTCGCCGCCGTAACGCGCCATCACATCATATTCCCGGATAGCGCCCTGGGCGATTCTGCACAATTCCTTGAGAATAAAATCACCAGTCTGATGACCATAAGTATCGTTGAATTGTTTGAAGTGATCGATATCGGCCAGGAGGAGCGCGATGGGGCAACGATTGTTGACGGCGCGTTCGATCTCTGCCTTTAAAAAATTCTGGAAAAAACGATGGTTATTGATCTCAGTCAGGCCATCAAGGTTAGCCAGAGTATCCAGCAGATAGTTTCTCTCGGCGAGCTGTTTTTTGAGATTTTCCAGTTCTTTTTTGGATTGAATCAGTTCGCGGTTCATCTCCTCATAGGTGAGATGCAGGAGGCTGAGTCTGACATTGGCCTCCTGAATAATCTCGGCCACGGATCGGAGCGGATTGACGGGAATGTCGAAAAAATGCGCCGCGTTGGCTATCTCACGATTGATAGTTTTAAGGATGGTGTTTATTTCCAGGCCACCGAGTCCAAGCAGTTGCTCAGCCTCATCATGAAATTGCTGGTGGTAGCGCTCCGGGGTTTCGGAAGAGAAGATTTTGGTGATCAGGTCAGCCAGATATACGACCTTGATGGCCAGGAGTTCCTGCGGGTCGTTGCCGGGATAGGAAATTGGGTCATGGTGGTAGCGGATGGCGGCCAGTATGGTCGGCGGAAATCCCCAGAATCTGGCCACTTCAAAGCCGGAAATGGTGTGGGGAAGTCCCAGGAATTCCTCTTCGAGCGCTATCTCGTTGAAGTCCTGGCCGCCGGTGGCCAGTCGTTCAAGAATTTGATTGTATCTCGAAGGGACCGTCAGTGCGAAAATAAACTGGCCAATGTTCTGGAGCAGGCTGATCGTGAAAATTTCGTCGGTATTGGCATTGGCCACCTGAGCGGCTATCAATTGCGCCGCAGTGGCCCCAACCAAAGAGTGCTCCCAGAACCGCTCTAAATTGAACAGGCTGTTTTCCTCCACTTTCCCCATGGAGAGAAAGGTGAAACTCAGAACCAAGCTCCGCACGGCATTGATGCCGAGCAGTGAGACAGCTTGATTGATTGAGGCGATCTGCCGAGGGAAGTTGTAAAAGGAGGAATTGGCGACTTTCAGGATCTTGGCGGACAGGGCGATATCCTGGGCGATGAGCTTGGCGATATCGGCGAAGGCCGCGTCTTCCCGGGCGGTAAGTTCCAGGAGTCTGGAAGCGACCACCGGCAGCGTCGGCAGGTCCGCTGAGGTCAGCAGAGTATTAAGGGCTTCGTTGAGTGGTTTTGACATAACCGCTTGCTGAGAGTAATGAAGAATATTTTTTTAAGAATATCAGGTTTGAAAGATGAAAGACAATTATTTTTTCTTCAATTTTTCAAGAGACTTGGTATTTTAAAAGCAATAATCAACGGTCACGAAGTGTTCACCGGGAGACCAGGTGCCGAAGAACCGGCCGCGCAATCAGCAACGGCGTCTCTTCCTGGCGCACCTGTCTTAGTTGCTTATCTTTTCGGCCGATAACGAAACTGCTTGTTCTTCTGATCAAGAAGCTGAACCACCAGATAGTCGTCGTTTTTTCGGTTGAACTGTTCGTAGGCCTCACGTTCGCAGGCAGGACAGCAATCGATGGGCAGTTCGACCCCCAGGCAGGGCAGGAGGTGGCTTGAGCTCGATTTGATCAGGCGCAGTCCCCGGCACTGGTCGCAATCTTTCAACTCCTCCCGTTGTTTTTCAAGAATGCCGTCGGTGTCGTAATAGATTTTGCGCTCCCGGATGAAGTATTCCCCCTGTTTTTCAAAAGCGCCGGGTTTAGGCCGGAAATAATTGTCGGTCAGTTGACCGCAGAGTTGTTTGATGTATTCCATAGTGTCTGGTTCTTCACGCAGCGCTACCGGGTCGAAATCCGGTTCGCGAACCGCCGAGTAATCGCAGCCGGCCATGGCCAGGCAGATGCCGAGGTTGACGTAGGGCAGGGCGCCCTTGATCGAATAGCCGCCTTCGAGCACGGCGATATCGGGTTTGAGCCGTTCGTTGAGTTGAGCGTAACCCTGGGCTGAAAATTTCATATTGGTGATCGGGTCGGAATAGTGGTTGTCCTGCCCGGCGGAATTGATCACCAGGTCCGGTTTGAATGCCGCCAGGATCGGCAGCACCACCTCCTCCAAGGCGTAAAGATACCCTTGATCCGAGGTGCGTGGCGGCAGGGGGATGTTGATGGTGCGCCCCAGCGCTTTGGGACCGCCGTTTTCCTCAGGGAAGCCCGAACCGGGATAGAGGGTGCGGCCGTCTTGGTGGATGGAGATGAACAGCACATCCGGGTCGTGCCAGTAGATATCCTGGGTGCCGTCGCCGTGGTGGCAATCGGTGTCGACGATGGCGATACGTTTGCGACCGTAATGTTCGCGGATCCATTCGACCATTACCGCTTCGATGTTGATGTTGCAAAATCCCCGGTTGCCGTGGACCACCTTCATCGCATGGTGGCCCGGCGGACGGACCAGGGCAAAGGCGCGCCGAGTCTCCTGTTCCAGCACCAGTCGGGCAGCCTGGATGGCGCCGCCCGCCGAGATGCGGTGCGATTCGGTGCAGATGGCGTCCACCGAGGGAAAACAGAAATGAGCCCGCATGATATCCTGGTCCGTGGCAAACAGGGGGCGGTGTTCGCTGATCCCCTCGATGTCAAACAGCCCCTCCTCGCGAAACTGGTCCTGGGTATAGAGCAACCGCTCTTCGCGTTCGGGGTGAGTGGGGGAAATCGCCCAGTCGTAGGCGGGAAAAAAGATAACACCAAGAGATGATTTCGCTTTCAGCATGGGAGCGTGGCCTCAGGGGCGGAAGTTGATCAATGGCTGCGGCGACTTTTCAGAGTCTGGCGGCGATGGCGACCAAGGCGGCATTTTCGTCCAACCGGGCGACCACCGCGGGCTGGACCTGGGCAACCACCCGGATATTCTTGCCGGAGGTATAAGATCCTTCCACCATGTTGAAGGTGTCCGCCTGGGTGATTTGGATCTCGCTTGCCGGGATGCTGATTCCTGCCTGTTCCAAGTCAGCGATCAACAGGGTTTTGGCTTCCTCGACGGCGGTTTCCAGGTTGAAACTGCGGGGAATCGGGCGGAAGATGCCGAGCATGGGCACCGAGAGTTTGCCTTTGGTGGTATCGGCGGTCAAGATCAGGTGGCTGGTGGAACGGGTCAGGGCGGCACCGATGGCATTGGCCACGCCGTGCAGCGGTGGCACCTTCACTTCCATGCCCAGTCGGGAGGCGAGCAGTTCTTTGAAAACAGCAGCCGGGCCGCCGATAACGATAATTTTTTTGGGGTTTATCTCACGATCTTCCAGTATCTCGGCAATGGTGTAGACCGGTTTGGAGTTGACCAAGGCGATCAGTTCTTCAATCTTGGTGCTGATGGTGTTGACTGCAGTTTCAACTGCCTCCTTGGCCAATTGCCGACCCTTGCGGCCATGAAGAGCTGCCAGGGTCTCAAGGCCGTCGCGGGATTGCCCGACCTCGCCGAAATTGGCCAGGCCAAGGACATTGAGGGCATCCATTAAGGTGGGGGCGGTGCCACCCTTTGCCAAGCAGGGACCGAGTCGCTGCGGTCCGGTTTGGACGTTGCTGTCGTTGATATAGATCAGCGAATCGCCGCCGATGCCGATGGACTCAACATGGATGGCGCGGACCAGAGTAGGGTGGCCGTCGATGGCAATGCCTTCGCGTTCAAGCAGCGGTTGGCCCGCGGCAAAAAGGGCGATATCCGTGGTTGTGCCGCCGATATCGAGCATCAGCACATCGGCGGACACCGGGGTGGTGGCCAGAATCCCCATGACCGAAGCCGCCGGCCCGGAAAAGATCGACTGCACCGGAGCTTCCAGGGCCCGCGCCAACGGCATGGTGCCGCCGTCCGCCTTGAGAATGTTGACCTCGGCCTTGAGAGCAAAGCCTCGGAGACTGGCGGTCAGGGCGGTGGAGAAATTGCGGAACGAACGCGCTACCGCGGAATTGTAATAGGCGGTGTGAATCCGTCGGCCAAAATTGAGTTGGCCGGAAATCAGATGACCGGTGGAGACAAAATCCGCACGATTGCCGAGTTGCTCCGCCATCTGGTTTTCATGAATCGGGTTGCGCGGCGAGAATTTGGCAACCACGGCAAAATGCTTCACCCCTTGGTCACAACAGCCGGTTATGACCTGCTCCAACCGATCGGTATCCAAGCGCGCGGTTTCGGTGCCGAGATGATCGAGGCTGCCGGGTATCAGGTTAAAATGATTACCGATCCGGTAGTTCTCCGGAGCAATGCCCGGTCCGCCTACCACCAGCATGCCAACCGGGTCGGTTGTGCCGGTTATGATGGCGTTGGTGGTCAGGGTGGTACTCAGGTTGAGGGTGCTGATGCCGGTGGGGTCCTGACCGGCGAGGATCAGATGGAGGATCTGGCTGATCGATTCCAGCAGATGGTCATGGTTGGTGGGGGTTTTGGCAGCGGCCACCAGCCGGGTTCCGTCAATGAGAACGCCGTCGGTGTGGGTGCCGCCGATATCGATTCCTATACGCATGGCAACTCCTTGCCTGGATGGAAGAGACGGGGAGCCTCAGTTCCGGTGAACTCCCCAATTTGTTGTTGAAATAGCTGTGGTTATTTAATTTTTTCCCTTTCTCAGTACCCCTCTGGCTAATTAATCGACCTGATCTGCACTGATTGTTTTGAAACCGCAATATTGGCGCTGGAAAAGCTGTTTGCCGTTGCGGAGAAAGGCAGCGTAGTCCCATTGTTCGGTGGTCAGCCGATGATGGAATTCGGGCCGGAAGACATAACAGTAAACTTGGGTCGCGGCGCCGCTTTCAAGGTGCACGGTCACCGGTCGCCGTTCATACATCTCGCCCTCGAAGGCATCGAGCCGCGACCAGCCAGCCGGAGAAATGCGGTGATATACCAGGCCTGCCACCGTGCCGGCGTCCTCCGCGACCACGCCGGGATACTGCTCATCCCGGACGAGGAAGCGGCGAAATCCCGGCAATATCGCCGGAATGCCCGTAAGCCGAGCGCCACCCACCGATGCCATGATATCCTCGCACATCAGCGAGCCGTAGGTGAATAAATCCTGGAGAG
>JAFLKR010000074.1 GCA_019163135.1 Desulfobulbaceae bacterium
TCGACCTCTCCGAAAAAATGCTCACCCTGATTGACACGGTACTCACCCTCAACCGTATGCACCCGATACACGCACTGGTCGATGCCATTTTCGGCACCGGGCTGATGCGGGAGGTCACCGGTCATTTTCTCGACGTGATCAACTGCCTCAACATTCTGCATGACCGCCATCAAATGCCGGTGGTCGCTGTTGACATTCCTTCGGGTCTCAACAGCGATACCGGTGCAGTCCTCGGCGCTTCAGTGCAGGCTGACCTGACCGTGACCTACGGCCTGCCTAAACCCGGCCTTTATCATCACGGCGGCCACGGTGTCGGCCGACTGGAGCGAATCGACATCGGTATCCCCACCAAGATTGTCAACAAAGCCAACCTCAACGGTTCGGTGCTGGACAGCAGGATTACCGACCAACTCCATCAACGAGCCCTTATCGCCCATAAAGGAGCCAACGGCCACCTCCTCGTCCTCGCCGGCTCCGAAGGCAAAACCGGCGCGGCACTGCTCTGCGGCCGGGGCGCGCTGCACAGCGGGGCCGGACTGGTGACCTTTGGGGTGCCGCAGGATCTCAACCCCATCTTTGAGACCGCCATAGCCGAATCGATGTCGGTGGCCCTGCCTGCGTCCCGCAAATTTCTCTCCATTGACGACTACGACCAAATCGTGGCCATCGCCCAAGGGAAAAACGCCCTGGTGCTCGGTCCCGGTATCGGTACCGAAGAGCCGACCGCACAACTGGTGCTCCGGCTCTATACCGAGAATCCTGTACCTCAAGTGGTGGACGCCGATGGTCTCAACATCCTTGCCGCCCACCCTGAAGCGCTCCGCCGGCCCGCTGGCCCGCGAATTTTCACGCCTCATCCAGGGGAGATGGCCCGACTGCTGGCGACCACCATCGAAACGATCCAGGCCGACCGGCTCGGGGCCGCCCAATGGCTCGATCCCGTCGCCGGGGAAGGGATGCCGGCCATGATTACCGTGCTTAAAGGTGCCGGAACGGTGGTTGCAGCCGCCGGCGGCCCATGGGCGATCAACACCACCGGCAATCCGGGGATGGGAACGGGGGGAATGGGCGACGTCCTCTCCGGGATCATCGGCGGCTTGCTGGCTCAGGGCTACCCGCCCTGGAATGCGGCCTGCCTGGGAGTGTACCTCCATGGCCTGGCCGCCGATCTTATCGCACGTTCACGTCCTTACGGATTTACCGCCTCCGAGGTGGCGCAGATGCTGCCGCAGGTCATAGGAATGTGTACCCCTCAACCGCAAAAGGAGAAATTATGCTGAAAGCTAAAGATATCATGAGTTTGGAAGTGGTTACGGTCAAAGAAGGAGCCACGGTGCGGGAGTTGGCCGCGCTTTTTTTGCTTAATGATATCAGCGGGGCGCCGGTGGTCGATGCGGAAGGCCGGGTGATCGGGGTGGTCACGGAGAGTGATTTGATCTTCCAGAATAAAAAGGTGCATCTGCCGACCGCAGTCGCCATTCTCGATGCCTTCCTCTTTCTTGAACGTCCGGAAAAAATGGAGCAGGAACTGAAAAAGATCGCCGGGTCCACAGTGGGCGACATCTGCTCCCACAATCTGGTCAGCGTTCAGCCAGAAACGGGGCTTGATGAACTGGCAACCCTGATGGCCGAAAAAAAGATCCACACTCTGCCGGTAATGGAAGCGGGAAAACTGGTCGGCGTGATCGGTAAATCGGATATTATCCGGACCATCGCCCAAGGACAATAAGCTGTAAGGAATCAGAGAGAAGGACTGTAGCTATTCAGGTGTTGAGAAGAGCTTATTTCGAAGTTTGTGTAGGTGTAGCCTAAACAGACTGTATTTTCAACAACCTGACCAGCTGCAGTTTGTTCACTCGCTGAACAGCTGCCAGCGGTTGCGACCTTTTTTCTTGGCCTCGTACATGGCCATATCGGCATGGCGGAGCATGGTTTCAGCATCGTGGCAATCGTTGGGAAAGACCGAGATGCCGATACTGGCGCCAATATAACAAATGTGATCGCCCGCCTCGATAGGTTCGTTAAGCGATTCGATTGCTTTCTGCGCAACCAGGGTAGCGCCTTCCAGCGTTTCTGTACTTTCCAAAAGGATGACGAACTCGTCGCCCCCCAGTCTGCAGACGGAATCCGAGGTCCGCAGGCTGCCACGTAACCGCTCAGCCACCTGCATCAGGACGATATCGCCAACCCCGTGACCAAACTGGTCGTTAATCGGTTTGAACCGGTCGAGGTCGATGAACAGCAGACAGAGGATGCGGCCATAACGTCTGGCCAGAGAGATGGCCTGAGGCAACCGCCGCCGGAAATAATTACGATTGGGCAGATTGGTGAGCGGATCATGGTTGGCCATGTACCGAATCAATTCAGCCGCCTCCTGACGCTCGGTGACATCCTGGAAGACCAGCACGCCCCCCATCAACCGCTGCCCCTGCCTGATCGGGGTTGAACGGAAATCCACCGGAAACATAGATCCATCCTGGCGCAACATCCTGGCTTCGTCGTAACCAACGGTAGCATTCAATTCCTGCTGTTCGAGATAGGGACAGCAATCTTCGGCAAAATCACCGCCCGGCAAAGAAAGCTTAAAGACTTCCCGGCAATTACGCCCCTTGACTTCCTCATTCTTATAGCCCAGCATCTTCAGGGCGGCGGGATTGATATAACTGATCTCGCCACTGCTATCGACACCGCAAATGCCGTTAGCAGCAGCGTCGAGAATCATTTCGTAATTTCTGGAGAGCAGTTCCAACTCCTGTTTGGCGCGATGCGACCCCAGGATATAGCGGATACGGTTCTTGAGGACCGGCCAGCGCAGAGGTTTGCGGATATAATCGACCGCGCCGGCATTGTAGGAACGCTCAATGCTTTTTTCGTCGTCCAGGGCGGTGACCATAAGGATCGGCGGTGGATTGGCCATGGAAGATCGGATATGCTCGCAGACCACCGGGCCATCAATGCCCGGCATGGCGATATCGAGAATGATCAGATCAAAGGCCTGCTCAGCCACTTTATCGAGAGCGGCAGGGCCGTTTTCCGCCTCGGCCACCGCATAGCCCTCTCCCTCCAGAAACTGGCGGAGGAGCATACGGATAACTTCATCGTCATCGACGATTAGAATGACCGGGGTGGTGCCTGATAACAAGGATACCGTCATAACAAGAAATCAAAAGGAACGAAGAATTTGTGTGATAGTTGCGTCTCAGCAAGGAGCCGACCAAGCCGGCACTTTTGAATATTGTATGAAAATCTGAAGATTAATCAAGCTGTTCTGCAAAAAAATGTTTCACTTTGCCTGCGGCAAGCACGATTTGCTTATAAATCCGGTCAATCTGCTGGAGGTTGCCGCTCTTGCCCATATTCTCCACCAGCATGCACAGATGCGCGAGTTCCTCCGCGCCAAACTGGCCGCTGCTCCCCTTCATGGTATGCGCCACTTTATTGATCGCCTCAGCGTCGTGCTGCTGGATAGCCTGTTCAAGCTCGGCGATGCGTCGTTCCAGGGAACGAAGAAAGATCGCCGCCACAGGGACGATGTCACCGACGTGCTCTTTCAACCGCTCCAAGACAACCGTATCGATCACCAGGCTGCCGGGATTGCGCACCGTATCCCCTTGCTCCACCCTTGTTTTCCCGGTTCTCGGCACGACCGATTCCGACAATTCCGGCAGCCAATTGGACAAAACCTCCTGCAATTTTTTAAAATCGATCGGTTTCACCAGGTAATCGACCATTCCCACCTCGCTGCAGCGTTTTTTGGTGGCTGCGGTGGCGTCGGCGGTAAGGGCGACAATGGCGGGAAGCCTCGAGGTGTTGCCGGAGGCCTCTTCAAGGATTGTCCGGGTGGCCTCGAACCCGTCGACCACCGGCATCTGACAATCCATGAAGATCAGATGATATCTGGTCCGGCGACAGGCGTCGATGGCCTCCTGGCCGTTGCTAGCCATGGTGATTACGACCCCGACATTGCGGAAGGTTTCCGCCATCACAATCCGGTTGGTTTCTTCGTCGTCCACGATCAACAGCTTGAGGCCGCCGTCCACCTCCTGAGCGTCCAGGCTCTCAATATCCCCGAAAATAGGCAGCCGCACCTCCGGCAGGGCCGGAGGTGGAGTGGCCTCGATATCCGCCACCCTTTCTACCGCCACCAAGGGAAGGGTAAACCAGAAGGTGGACCCCTCGCCGATCTTTGATTGGACGCCGAGCTCTCCCTCCATCAGTTTGACCAGCTTGGCGCAGATCGAAAGGCCTAAACCGGAACCGCCGTAACGCCTGGTCGAGGAACTGTCGACCTGAGAAAATGGCCGAAAAAGCCTGCCGATGGATTCGGCCCCAATACCCACCCCGGAATCTTGCACCTCAAACCGCAGCAGATCGCCCCTGTCATCGGTCCGGGCTCGAATCACCCGCAAGAGAATGGTTCCGTGTTCGGTGAATTTCACGGCATTGCCGAGCAGGTTCACCAACACTTGGCGCAGCCGGTAGGCGTCCCCCATGTAGTGTATGGACAGGGCAGGGTCAATTTCGGCAGTGACCGTCAGGCCTTTGCGTTTGCCCGTCACCTGATACAGGCTGATCAACTGTTCGAGCAGGGCCGACAGATCAAACGGCTCGATATCCAGGGCCATCTTGTTGGCCTCGATCTTGCTGAAATCGAGCAGGTTATTGATCAAGGTCAGGAGGCTGGCGGCGGAGGTCCGGATCAGCTGAGCGAAATGCTTCTGCCGCGGCAGCAACTCGGTATCGAGCAGCAGCTCACTGATGCCAATCACGCCATTCATCGGCGTGCGGATCTCATGACTGATCATGGCCAGAAAATCGGATTTGGCCTGATTAGCGGAATCAGCTTGCCTGGCCTTTTGCCGCAACCTGGAATTTTCCTGTTCAAGCCGCTTGACTTCCGCCTCCAGCTCATTGATGCGGGTCTGTAACGGGGTTGACTGATCCATATCAGGAGAAAAGTGAAAGTTGTCGGGAGGCCGCTTTCCGCCTTGGTGCCGCCGGCCGCGATATCGGCGGGGCGGAACCAACGGTGGGCGGCAATTCTGCCAGAAATTGCGAACGTTGCCGGGTTTCGCCAGAGCCGTCATAGCCAGGCCGCGAAACACACCAAGTGAGGTACAGGGTGGCGATGGCCCTGGTCATGCCGACATAGAAGAGCCGACGTTCCTCCTCCAGGTGTTCGCGACCGGACGCAGCCTCCTGAGGCTGCCGAAGTGTCAGCGGCAGCAGGCCCTGCTCGAGCCCGGCAATGAACACCACCGGAAACTCAAGGCCTTTGGAGGCGTGGAGAGTGGAAAGGGTCACGGCCTCGGCTCGTGGATCGTAGATCACGGAGTCGCTGAACAGTTGGAGATGAGCGGCAAAGGCCGCCAGCGAATGCCCGAAGGTCAAGGCCAGTTCACGTAATCGAACAGGCTCAGCTGCTTGCGGATCCATCCTGTAATACTCCATGAGAGCCAACAGCACCGAGGAAACCGGTTGTTCGGCTGCCAGCATCAGCAGCAGGTGCTCATGCAGCGATCGAAACCGTGCCAAGGCGGCACCGGCGGCCCCCTCCAGCCCAAGGTCCCCGGGAACAAGCAAACCCGGTTCCATGGCACGTAAGGATGAACCCATACCGACTTGCAACCGCTGCAGGGATCGGCTGCCGATCCCCGGCTCCTGACCTAGCAGAAACAGCAGGTGGCCGACGCTGGCCCGTCCGCCAAGCAGCAGCATCCAGCAATAGAGCAGTCGGCTCGGCCCCTTGGTGTAATAGGCTTCGAGATCGACCAGCTGAAAAGGAATCCCCCGGGCGGCGAGGATCGTGCTCAAGGCTTCGGTCTGCCGCGAGGTCCGGAAAAGGACGCCAATATCGCGAAACGAGACCTGGCCTGAGCCGGCGTCGTCGAAGCGTTCGAGGTTGCGGTGCGAGGTCCCGCCGACCTGCAGTTCGATCTGATCGGCTATAAAGGCGGCTTCCGCCTCGGGATGGGAGCAACCCTGCACATAGATGGCCCCCGAGGCCTGACTGCAGGCCTGCATGGCGGCTACCGGCAAGAGATGGGGATTATGGTCAATGAGTTGCTCCGCGGCCCGGATGAGGGTGGGGGCGCTGCGGTAATTGCGGAGCAGCTGATGACATTCGGGTTGGAAGGCGTCGATGAAGGCATGGAACCATTTCGGATCAGCACCGCGGAACCCGTAAATCGCCTGATCGGGGTCACCGATGGCAAAGATGGTGGAAGTCGCGGCCAACTCGGCGACCAAGGTGTACTGGGCCTGATTGACGTCCTGAAACTCATCGACGAGGAGATGTCCGGTAGCTGCACGGATAGCGGCCGCCGTTGCTCCCCCTTGCTGCAACAACGCCACGGTCCGCGGCACTACCGCCTCGATATCGATCTGCGACCGCTCTGCCAGTACCTGAAGATAACGATGCAATTCCGGGTCAGAGACAGGTTCCGCCGCCTGGCGCAGCACCAGGCTCAGGGTACGGGAGAGCTCACCCCGCGCCTTATCGCCTAGTTCGGGAAACAATTCCGTCAGAAGATCGGCGCGTTCCTCCGGTCCGGCCACCTGCAGCTCCGGTAGATCGCGGCGCAGCTGGGCGAGACAATAGCCGTGAAAGGTAGCGACCGTTAAAGGAGCCCCGGTCGCAATTACGACCTGCAACCGCTCCCTGAGTTCTGCCGCCGCCTTGTTGGTGAAGGTGATTACCGTACAGGGCCGGTTGGAAGCGGCCGCCAATTTCAAGACCCGGCTGACCAGGGTGTGGGTCTTGCCGGTTCCCGGCCCGGCCTGGACGAGAATCCGGGTGGCGTCACTGTCCACTGCCCGCTGCTGCTCGCAGTTGAGGCCCCGGGCCATGGGATCGGCCGCCGGCGCTGCTGCGGGCAAACGCTCAAGCGGTTTATTTTTTTTTCGTACTTTGGAAGCCGAGACCGCAGTGATCGCACCGAACAAACTCCCCTGACCGCAGAGGGCGGCACGCTCACCCTCGGAAAAGACCGTGATAACGCCGAACTCACCGTCATAGCCTGCCCGGCGAATCACCCGGCCATCACGAACCCGTTTAATGGCCTCAGCCAGCAGGGGTGAAGCCTGGGTGCCGATTTCCTCCACCGGAGTGTCGAGGAGCAGACGAAATTCGGAACCAAAGGTATTGATCAGGCGAACGTACCCGGCGATCGCCTTCTTGGTGGCAGGTCCGCAGTCGAGCAGTTCCGCCACGATCTCCTGCAGGGGAATCAGGCTGTACACCTTGGGGGCGGAGGCCGGAAACACCGCCTGGGGCCGATCAGCCAGTGCCATCACCCGATGGAGCACTCCGATGGTCAGGGGTTTGCCGCAGGCGGGGCAGAGCCCTTCGACTTTCCGGGTGGCCGCCGGTTCAAGACAGACGCCGCAGTTTCGGTGTCCGTCGCAGTGATATTTGCCCTCTTCCGGGTAGAATTCGATGGTGGCGTCAAACTCCCGTTTACCCTGCCGGTTGACCGGGTTGCGGATGGCTTCGCGCATCGAAAAATAGTCAAAGCCGGTAGTAAAGACGTTGGCCTCCCGCCCCAGTTTCGCGGGGGAATGGCAATCCGAGTTGGAAAGCAGGGTGAACCGATCGAGCGCCGAGATCATCCGGTTCATCTCAGGATCGGAGGAGAGACCGGTTTCCAGGGCAAAGATTTGGTCGCTGAGGTCGCCAAAACACTCTTCGATCGTATCAAAGCCCGATTTGGAGCCGAACAGAGAAAACCAGGGAGTCCAGATATGAGCAGGAACGAGAAATCCCTCCGGGGCTTTTTCCAGCAGAATCTCGAGGAGGTCGCGAGAGTCGAGCCCGAGAATGGGGCGCCCGTCGCTGCCGATGTTGCCAATGGTGGCCAGGGTCGCATTAATCCTTTGAACCGATTCAAAATCCGGGGCATAGAGCAGGTTGTGCACCTTCCTGACCTGGCCGCCCCGCTTGTAGATGGAGCTGATTTCAGCACTGAGGACAAAACGGATCGCTGCGGGGTCATTGGCGGGTTGCATCCCCTGAGGCAGCAGGGCTTGATAATCGTAACTCTGGTCCGGTTTCAATCGGAAAAAACCGGGCTCTGCGGCCTCAAGATACTGATGGAGGTGGGCAAACCAGCCGGGATGGGTGAAATCGCCGGTCCCCACCACGTCAATGCCTTTGATCGCTGCCCAAGCCGCCAAGCCGTGGAGGTGGCTGGCCTTGCTGGTGGCCCGTGAATAATGGGAATGGATATGGAGATCGGCAATGTAGGTCATGGGGACAACTCCCAGCCATAGAGATGGTGCTGCTTGATGTAGGCCAGGACGGCGGGCGGCAACATGGCCGGAACCCGGCCGTGGCCAAGTTCTTCCCTGATGGTCGAGGACGAGACCGGTAATTGGACATCAGCGAGATATTGCGCAGTGACGCCGCCGGTGCCTACCCAGAGCCCCTGCCGCTGATCAAGGGCAAAGGAGGGGGCCAGCGCGCCGAGCGCATGGTCGATGATCGGGACATCGACGGCATCCCGCTTGACGATGATCAGGCTGACCAGCGCAAGCAGTTCGGCGGTTCGGTGCCAGTGGGGCAGGTCGAGCAGCGAATCGGCGCCGATGATTAGAAAAAACCGCTGGCGGCCGTATCGTTTGCTCAGGGCCTCCACCGTATTGATGGTATAGGAGGGCGCCGGCAGTTCCTGTTCGATCAGGGAAAGCTGCACGCGCTGCCTATCAGGGCAATCGGTCAGGGCGGCCTCCAACATGGCGGCCCGATGCGAAAAAGAGGCACCCGGGAGTCGCTTGTGGGGCGGTGCCGGTGCCGGGATAAACAGCAGGGTATCGAGCCGACACCGTTCCAGGACATGACCGGCTAGAGCCAGATGCCCCTGATGCACAGGATCAAAGGTGCCGCCGAACAGCCCGATATACTGTGCGCCCCCCGAGTCGTTCACGCTCAGGCGCGGGTTTCTCCCGCTCCATAGACAATGAATTTTTTGGTGGTCAATTCTTTTAAGCCCATCGGTCCGTAGGCGTGGAGCTTGGTGGTGGAGATGCCGATCTCCGCACCCAGTCCAAACTGGCCGCCATCATTGAAACGGGTGGAAGCGTTGATCATGACCGCCGAGGCGTCGACCTCCCGGAGGAAACGTTGGCTGTGCGCATAGGAGCCGGTAATGATGATTTCGGTATGTTTGGAGCCGTAGTGGGCGATATAATCCATGGCCTCGTCGAGATCGGCCACCACCTTGACCGCCAGGGTGAGATCAAGAAATTCTCTGCCCCAGTCGCTCTCGGTCGCCGGTTCGATCTCGTCGCTCAGGAGGCAACTGCGGTGACAGCCGAGCAGACGCACGTCTTGCTTTTTCAAGGCATGGGCGACCTTGGGCAAAAACTCCGCCGCGATCTCCCGATGCACCAGTAGTCCCTCCAGGGCATTACAGGCACTGGGCCGCTGCACCTTGGCGTTGATCGCTATCTGGATTGCCATGTCGAAATCGGCGTCAACATCGACAAAGGCATGGCAGACACCCTTGTAGTGCTTAAGCACCGGGATGCGCGATTTTTCGGTAACTGCGCGGATCAACCCCTCGCCGCCGCGCGGGATGACCAGATCGATGTAGGCCTCCTGCTGGAGCAGACAATCAATCCCCTCCCGGTCGGTAAAGTCGAGAACCTGGACAATGGCGGGATTGATCTGATGTTTGGCCAGCACCTCGTGCAAAACCTTGGCCAAGGCCAGATTGGAGCGGATGGCTTCGGAACCGCCGCGCAGGATCACGGCATTACCGGCCTTGAGACAAAGAGCGGCGCTGTCGATGGTGACATTGGGGCGGGATTCATAAATCATACAGATAACCCCCAGTGGCACCCGCATGCGGCCAACGGTAATACCGCTGGGACGGCGACGCATCTCGCTGACCTCACCAACCGGATCCTCCAGCGCAGCCACTTCCCGCAGGCCCTGGACCATTTCCCCAATGACCTTCTCGTTAAGCTGCAAACGGTTGAGCATAGCACTGGTCAGGCCTTTCTTTTCGGCTTCGGCAAGATCCTTGGCATTCTCGCTGATAATCCATGGCTGCTGGTCCACCAAGGACTCGGCGACCTCAAGAAGCAACTGGTTTTTCATTGATCCGGACATGGCGCCGATCGTTCTGGCGGCGGCCTTGGCCTTGGTGACCATCTCCAAGATTCTCGCTTCTATCTGCGCGCGTTCCATCGTGCTTATCTCCTGTCAGGCGAGGCTGTCGCCCATAAATTCAATCGGCCGGATTCAGCTGAACCGACCCTCGCGTCATCGGGGACTACTATGACGCGCTGAGCATCAATTGTAAAGCGGGTTTACGACCAGCCGTCCCTGCCCATTATCACCAGGTTGTCGCGATGAATTACCTCGTCGCTGTCCTTGAAGCCGAGAATGGAATCGATTTCCTGGGTCTTTTTACCCTTGATCTGTTCGATATCGGCACTGGCATAATTACAAAGACCGGCGGCGATCACCGCACCGCTGCGGTCCAGGCAATGGACCGAAGCACCGACCCCGAAACTCCCCTGGACCTCGACAACCCCGGAGGGCAACAGGCTCTTGCCCTGTTCAACCAGCGCACGCCGGGCGCCATCGTCAAGAATGAGAAATCCCTGCGGCCGGAGGACATAAGCGATCCAGTGCTTCCGCCGGTTGATCTTGCCCTTGCCGGGCAGAAAAAAAGTGCCGATCAATTCACCGCTGAACAGAGCCTGGAGGATCTGAGGATGCCGCCCAGGACCGATGAAAGAACAGCCTCCGCAAGCTGCGACCATCTTGGCCGCCCTGATCTTGGCCATCATCCCGCCAGTGCCAAGCAGGCTGGCCGAATGACCGGCCATTTTTTCAATTTCCTTAGTGATGCTGGCGACAGTATAGATGGGGCGGGCCGCAGGGTCTTCCAAGGGATGGCCGGTGTAGAGACAATCGACATCGGTGAGGATGATGAACATATCGGCGCCGATCATATTGGAGATCAGCGCACCCAGGGTGTCGTTATCGGAAAAGCGCAGTTCTTCGGCGGAGACTGTATCGTTTTCGTTGATGATCGGCACTACTCCGAAATCGAACAGGGTGAGGATGGTGTTGCGTACATTGAGATAGCGGCCGCGGTGGGAGAGATCGCCATGGGTGAGGAGGACCTGAGCAACCGTTTGGTGAAAGTCGGCAAAGGCCTGTTCATAGGCATGCATCAGCAAGCCCTGACCAGTCGCGGCCAGAGCCTGTTTGACTTTGAGTTCTTCGTGCGCGGTCTTGACGATGCCCAGTTGTTTGCGTCCGGCTGCTACCGCGCCGGAGGTAACCAGAATCACTTCCCGCCCGGTGGACTGCAGAAACGAAACCTGGCGAGCGATGTTGGAAATAATGTAGGGATCAAGGCCGTTGTCATCGGTCAGCACGGCGCTGCCGACTTTGATCACGACCCGTTTGGCTTGGTCAAAGAGGGTCTGTCGATAAAAAAGACCGTCGTCCTTAGCTACCTGAAAGGTCATTACGCACCTCTGCCCGCTGCTCCTCCAGCAGATCGCCGAGGAGGGTTTTCAACGCATCCAGACCGGTCTCATCCTCGGCCGATATCGACAGTACCTGCAGGCCAAGGGCGGAAAATTGCTCTTTGACCTCTTCCAGGCGCTCTTCGTCGATCAGATCAATTTTATTGAGCACTATCAGCTGCCTTCGGTCGATCAAGTCCTGATTGTAGGCGGCAAGTTCCCGGGCAAGCGTCTGATAATCCTGCAACGGCTGGTCGTCGGGGTTGGAGGCATCGATCAGATGCAGCAGGATCGAAGTCCGTTCAATATGGCGGAGGAACTGATGCCCTAAGCCGACCCCCAGATGCGCGCCCTCGATCAGTCCGGGAATATCGGCGATGATGCAGGGATCCGTGTATTTGAAATGGAGCACCCCCAGTTGCGGTTCCAGGGTGGTGAAAGGATAGGGGGCAATTTTCGGATTAGCCGCCGACAACTTGGAGAGCAGGGTTGATTTGCCGGCATTGGGCAGACCGACCAAACCCACATCGGCCAGCAACTTGAGCTCGATCCGGAACCAGCACTCATCACCGGGTTTCCCCAGCGTTGCCTTGCGCGGAGCCCGATTGGTGGAACTGGCGAACCGGGCATTGCCAAGTCCGCCCCGGCCGCCGTGAGCCGCCAGGAAAACCTGTTCCGGTTCGGTCAGGTCGACCAGCACCTCTCCGGTTTCAGCATCCTTGATCACTGATCCGAGCGGCACCCGCAGGACACAATCCTTGCCGCCCCGGCCATGCAGGTCGCTCCCCTTCCCACCCGTCCCGGATTCGGCTTTAAAATGGGAATGGTAGCGGAAATCGATGAGCGAGTTAAGATTGCGATCGGCAATCAGATAGACATCCCCGCCCTTACCGCCATCGCCGCCATCAGGGCCGCCGCGGGGCACATATTTTTCCCGCCGGAAGCTGACACAGCCGTTACCGCCGTCGCCGGCCTTCACGAAAAATTTTGCTTCGTCAACAAATCCCATATATTATCCGGTGAAAAACTGCTAAAGGGGGGAGGGCTAACACGAAAAAAAACCCGGCACCAAATAATTGATGCCGGGCGATCAACAGGTTTTGCAGGCAACACCTGGTTGGGGACACAATCCCCCGCTTGCGGGGGAAGGCAGCACTCAACCGACGGGATAAACGGAAACCCGTTTTTTGTCCCGCCCGAAGGCCTCGTATTTAACGGTGCCGTCGACTTTGGCGAAGAGGGTGTAATCCCGGCCGCAGCCGACATTTTCACCAGGATGAATGACCGTGCCCAGTTGGCGCACCAAGATGCACCCGGCCGTGACCACCTGTCCGCCGAAACGTTTTACCCCGCGCCGTTGTCCTGCACTGTCGCGGCCGTTGCGTGAACTGCCGCCTGCTTTCTTATGTGCCATGGTATGTTCTCCAGAAAATCAGTTACTCAACTATGCTGAAATCGTCTCGATGGTCAGGGCGGTATACATCTGCCGATGTCCCCTTTTCACCTGATAGCCCTTACGCTTTTTCTTCTTAAAGACGATGATCTTCTTATGTCGGCCCTGCTCGGCGATCTTGGCAACCACCTTGGCCCCGTCGACCACGGGTTGACCGATCTTGACGGTTTCGCCGTCAACCACCAGAAGAACCTCTGCTAATTCTACCGTGTCGCCGACTTCACCCAGAAGCTTTTCAACGCGAAGTGTATCACCGGCCTCGACCTGATATTGTTTACCGCCGGTTCGAACTATTGCATACATGCGACTCCTCCTCTCTATCCTCAAATCTATAACGTCTAATGGAAATAATTTATCGCAGAACGTGTAATTTAACTCTATCACACCGGCTTCTGTCAAGACTAATCTCGCTCTGCAACCATTTAATCCAAACGGTCGCCCCAAAACCTTCCTTGCCAAGTCCATGGCACCGTACCCTTTAGCTCCACCACAAAGAAGGATAATTCTTCCCAATTCTTCTGCTTTTGCTTGTCTGTTCCCAGAAAAGAAGATAGGTTATTCATTCGATTCAGCCCCCTTTGGTTAAAGAAACCGAGAGCGGGTTGCTCGAATTCACCAACCCTTTGGGAGAGAGTTCTCGAACCACCCCGACGGGCAGTCATCAATTTAAGCCAACCAAATTTCAGGAGATACCGACATGCAGAAAATGGAATGCCCCTGCGGCTATATTTACGATCCAGCCGAGGGCGATTACGAAAACGGCGTACAGCCTGGAACCGCTTTTACTGATCTGCCCGATGAATGGGTCTGCCCTAAATGCGGTGCTGAGAAAGAATACTTCTACGCCGTCGATTGATGTTTTTGCCGCAGGTCGCCGGATTGCGGCGACCTACGGCAATACCCTGACAAACTTCGCCGAAATCCCCCGCACCAGTGGCGGCCCTGCCTTCGTCACCCTTTCTCTAGCAACGTTTCCGGCTCTACCCTGCCGCCAATTCCGCAATCGTATCTCCCCACTTTTTGCTTGTGCAAAGATCACCTTTACCATATCATCAATAATTCCGACAGGAAGAGACCCCGCACCTGCACTTTCACCCAGGAGGTTCCTCATGTCCTTCCATCGCGGCAATCTCATAGCTGCTCTGTTGTTTTTTTTCACCGCCTTCTTCTGCACTATCCCGGCACACGCCGATTATTACAGCGATCCCGTTGACCTGGTCGAGCGAGCAACCTCCGTGTATAAGAGGTTCCTGGTCGATCCCAACATGGAGTGGTTTCAGCGCAATGTCAATCAGGCCCGAGGTATCTTCATCGTACCGCAGATGCTGCGCGGCGGATTCATCGTCGGCGGTTCCGGAGGCCGTGGCGTTCTGCTGGCCCAGGATGGCCTTACCGGTAAATGGAGTTCCCCTGCCTTTTACAGCATGGGTTCGGTATCGGTGGGATTCCAGATCGGCGCCGATGCCTCCGAAATCATCCTGCTCATCATGACCGACCGTGGGCTGAACGCCATGCTCTCCACCGATTACAAGATTGGCGCCGATGTGTCGGTGGCCGCCGGACCAGTAGGTGGCTCGGCCAAGGCCCAAACCGCCGATATCCTCGCCTTTGGACGCTCGCAGGGGATTTTTGGCGGCGTCAGCATCGAGGGCGCGGCGATATCGCCGCTGGACGACTGGAACCGGCAATATTACGGCAAACCCACACCGCTCTACGACATCATCATCAACCAAAATGCCAACAACAAACAGTCCGAGCCGCTGCGCCAGATTCTCCCCAAACCCGGCAGAAACGCCCAGACCATCGGCCGATAGGCCGTGCGCCATAAAGCTCAGAAAATGGCAAACTTAACCTGGTGGTAATATCCGTGGCACAGCAACCGGTTTTTAGCATCCACCACCCCCAAACGGGGTCTCTGGTAATCGACCTCGGCGGTTCATGGACTCTGCACACCAACCCACCCGCTCCGACGGCATTGCTGACGGCGATGGATGACACTGTTCGTCACCTTGCTTTCACCAGCGAGCAACTGGAAGACTGGGACACTCGGCTGCTGATCTTTCTGCGAACCGTTATCACCTCTGCCAGACAGCTAACTATCGAAATCGATCTCAGCGGATTGCCTCCCGGGGCAAAACGATTGCTCTCGCTTTCCGAGGCGGTGCCCGAAAAAACGACCTACGCTAAAAGCGCCCAGGATTTCTTGGTCACCCGGATCGGCCGTACCGCCATCAACCTCTTCGCCAAGATTCAGGAAACGGCCACCTTCACCGGCGAAATCATCCTGGCTTTCGTCAACCTCCTCATCGGCAAGTCGCCGTTTCGGGCTCGCGATTTTTTTTATTTTGTCCAGGCCTGCGGAGCTGAATCGCTGCCGATCGTCAGCCTCATCGCCGTCCTGGTTGGCGTAATTCTCTCCTTTGTCGGCGCGGTGCAGTTGCAGATGTTCGGGGCGCAGATCTACGTGGCCAACCTGGTCGGCCTGGGAATGGTGCTGGAGATGGGAGCCCTGATGAGCGGGGTCATCGTCGCCGGTCGCATCGGCGCGGCCTATGCGGCTCAATTGGGGACCATGCAGGTCAACGAGGAAATCGATGCCCTGCGCACCATCGGCATCTCGCCGGTGGGTTTTCTGGTCCTGCCCCGGATGCTCGCCCTGATGCTCATGCTGCCGCTGCTCTGCATCTATGCCGACATCATGGGTATTCTTGGCGGCTCGGTGATTGGGGTCACCATGCTCGATCTGTCGCTGATCGAATATCTGGAGCAGACCCGCAAGACCCTTCACCTCAGCCAATGCGGTCAAGGCCTGTTAAAGAGTTCGGTATTCGGGGTGCTGATCGGCTATGCCGGCTGCCTGCGCGGCATGCAGTGCGGCCGCAGTGCACTGGCCGTGGGCGAGGCCACCACTTCGGCGGTGGTGACCTCAATTGTACTGATCGTGGTCTCGGATTCGATCATAACTTTCATTATCAACAGTTAGATCCGCCGCCATGACCATCTCCGCCCCGGCAATCACCGTTAAAGCGCTGACCATGGCCTACGGCAGTTTCGTCCTCCAGCGAGACCTGAACTTCACCATCGCTCAAGGTGATATCTTCGTGATCATGGGGGGCAACGGCTGCGGCAAATCCACCCTGCTCCGCCACATGCTCGGCTTGAAGCCACCGGCGAGCGGTTCCATCTGGTACGGTGAGGAAAACTTCTGGGAACTCCCCGATGATGGCCAGGCCAGGATCCTCCGCAAGACCGGCATCCTCTACCAGACCGGTGCCCTGTGGAGTTCGATGACTCTGGCCGAAAATATCGCCCTGCCGCTGTTGCATTATACCGACCTCCCGCCCGCGATCATCCGGGAATTAGTGTCCTTTAAACTCTCATTGGTCGGTCTGGCCGGATTTGAGGAATTCTATCCGGCCGAACTTTCCGGCGGAATGCGCAAACGGGCCTCTCTGGCCCGGGCGATCGCCCTGGATCCGGATTTTCTTTTTTTCGATGAACCTTCGGCCGGGCTCGATCCAATCAGCGCCCGAATTCTCGACGAGTTGATCCTGGAACTCCGGGAAAGCCTGGGAGCCACCTTGATCATTGTTACCCATGAACTGGCCTCAATCTACGCCATTGCCACCAATTCAGTCTTTCTCGACGCCAACAGCAAAACCATGCTGGCAACAGGCAATCCCAAGACCTTGCTGCGTGAATGCACCAACGCCACCGTCGTCAATTTTCTCACCCGGGGAACCGGCAATCGGGAGGTCAGAACGGTTTGAGCAAAAAAGCCAATCCCACCATCGTCGGCGCCTTTGTACTGGTGGCCATCGCCCTGACGGTTGCGGCCATTATCATTCTGGGCAAGATCAAGTTCAAGGATGACAAATTGCGCTGCGTCTCCTTTTTCACCGGTTCGCTCTATGGCCTCGATATCGGTGCACCGGTAACCTTTCGGGGAGTCATCATCGGTCGGGTCAGCGAAATCCGGATCAATTTCGACAAAGAGCAGAATAACTATATTATTCCGGTCTATGTCGACATCGAACAGTCACCGGATTTGGAAGACGGCGGTTCCGAAAGCCGTCGCCCCGAAAACATCCGTAAAATGATGCAGCAGCTCATCGGCCAGGGGTTGCGGGCACAACTCAAAATCAGCAGCCTCTTGACCGCCAAGCTCTACATCGACCTGGCCAACCACCCGGAAAGCGAGGCCCACCTATATGGCCGAAATGGCGGCATGATCGAGATCCCGACCATGCCTTCGGGACTGGAACAGATCACCCAGCGGCTGGAAAGCCTGCCGCTCAACGAAATCATCAACAAAACCGCCGCAGCGCTCGATGGCATCAATCGGATCATCAACTCCACCGAAACCCGAAATTCCCTGCAGGCTCTGGATTCCACCCTTACCCGTCTCGACAACCTGATGAGCCACGCCGATGCCGAACTGCCTGCGCTGGCCGCTGAATTGAAAAAGGGACTGGTGAATTTTTCCACCCTGTCCGCCACCGCCAACAACTTGCTCCGGACCGCGGACAAAGAACTCCCGACCATGAGCCGCGATCTGCAGCACCTGCTGACCAGCCTCAACGGGACAACGGCGTCACTTACCAGAACCCTCAACAATATTGAAAACATCACGAACAAAGACTCCACGCTCTCCTATCAGGTGGCCAGTTCCCTGGAGGAAATTGAAAAGGCTGCGGCCTCTATCCGGCAACTCACCGATTACCTGCAGCAAAACCCCAACGCCCTGCTCTTCGGCCAAGGCAAAGACCGCCCATGAAACCTCTGATGAACGCGCTTTGTAGAGTATCCCCGTTGCTGCTGTGCACCTTGTTGCTCAGCGCCTGCATTACCAGCCCGCCGGCCAATACCCTCTACACCCTGCAGCCGATCCCGCAGGAACGGTTGGGGCGGGAGTTCACCGGGTTCGGGGAAATGATCCTGATCATGCCGGTCCGCCTGGCGCCGCAACTGCAAGGCCGAGGTCTGGTCAGTCAACGCTCAGCGACCGAGTCCAAGGCTGCGGTCAACCACCTCTGGGCCGGTCCGCTCGACCAGCAAATCGCGGAAAATATTGCCCGAAATCTAAAAATCCTGCTTGGCACGGATAACATAGCCGTCTATCCTGGACCCCGTTACGGAACGACCCGTTATCAGGTGGAAGTCGAAATCAACGAGTTCAGCGGCCTGGAGCAGTCGTTTACCACCCGAGCCGTCTACACCCTCAGCGACACCGCCGTTAAAACCATCCTGTCCCGAAAAACATTCGAGCAGACGCTGCCCATCGACAAACCGGACTATTCAGGCTATGTTAGTATCGCGTCACAAGCCCTCAGCGACCTGAGCAAGGAGATAGCTGCCGCCCTGCTTGCCGCCCGTCACTCTCAACCCGCAGCCCCGCATAGCCATGAAAAATAACCGTCTATTGTTCTCCCTGTTCATTCTGCTGTGCCTGGTCCGCCCGGCGGCTGCCGTGGTCATGGACAAATGGCTCGGTCAGACAGTCTATGTCCCGATATACTCCCATATCTATGCCGACGACCGCTACCGCGACACGCCCTTTCTCTTGACTGCAACCCTGAGCATCCGCAACACCGATCCCGAAAGACCTCTGACCTTGAAGAGTGTCAACTACTATGACTCCGAGGGACGAATTCTGCATCAGTATCTGGATAAGCCGATATCCATTGGTCCCTTGGGCTCGACCAATTACGTTGTGCCGGAGTCGGAATCCAAGGGCGGCGCCGGGGCCAAATTCCTGGTCGAATGGGTGGCGCCCGCAGCGGTCATCGAGCCGATCATCGAGTCGGTCATGATCGGCACCAAAATGCAGCAGGGGATTTCATTCATCTCCACCGGCAGGGTGATCAAGGGGTCGCCGGCTCGCTGAAGAGAACCCTCCTGAACGCTGGGCGCTGCCCATAGAGAGAACTCCAGCCCATCGCCCGACTTGACGGTTCCAAAACGAATCAGGTTTTAACAAGGAAAATCCATGCACCGCTTTGTCCGCATTCTGTTGCTGCTTATCCTGCCGATCGTCCTGGCCGGTTGCCATCGATTGAAATCTGCACCCATGTTCATCGGCATCACCGGACCAGCAAAACTCAGAGTCGGTATCGCCACCGACACCCCACCGCTGGCCTACAAACAAGACAATACCATCACCGGCCTTGAAACTAAATTCGCCGCCGGCCTGGCTCGGTTCACCCAAAAACCGCTGGAACTGATCGAACTGCCCCGCCAAGAACTGGCGCCGGCCCTGCTGAAAGGGAAAATCGACATCATTATGGCCGGCCTGAGCGCAGCGGACGCCCAGGAACAAAAACTGGCCGCGATTATGCCTTATTTCGTCTCGGGCCAGGTCGCACTCGTCCATCTCGACGACTACAAGCAACTGGGCAACGACGCCGACAATCTTAAGGCACCGGAGGTTCGACTTGGTGTTGTTGCCGCCACCCCCGGCGAGGTGTTCGCCAAAGGGCTCAAATCAAAAGGAAAAATCACCCGGTTCGTCTCCGCACCGGAGGGCGTCCAAGCTCTGATCGAAGACACCATTGATGTCTTTGTCTATGACCTGCCCGCCAATTTTTATTACGCCGCGCTCTACGTCGATCAGGGACTGACCCCGGGGACAACGCCGATGACCCGCGACCCCTTGGTCTGGGCAGTGCTGCCGGGCAATCGGACGATGCTCAAGGCCGCCAATGACTACTTGGCGACCATCCAGCAAAGCGGAGAACTGCAGGCCCTGATCGAACGCGCCATCCCCTTCTACCAAAACACCGCCTACAGCCCGGAAAAATAATTCATCGAGGTCTCCGACCGCAGCACGCCGGCCATGGAACCGCTCCCGAATGCGCCCCCCCTCTTTTTCCTGTCTTCAGCCTTCAAACCTCAGATCCATCTGCACCAAGCTACGGTAAAGGCTATCGCGCGCCATTAACGCTTCATGGCTGCCCTGCTCGACAATCCGCCCCTGATCCATGACCACAATCCGATCCGCCCGGCGGATGGTGGACAACCGGTGGGCGATCACCAGCGAGGTACGGTCGCTGAAACCGGCCGCGATCGCCTGCTCCAGCATGTTTTCCGATTCGGTATCAATGGAGGCGGTGGCCTCGTCCAGCACCAGAATGGCGGGATTGCGATACAGGGCCCGGGCAAAGGAAAGCAGTTGTTTCTCCCCCAGGGAAAGGTTGAGGGCCCCCTCGCCGATCTTGGTATCCAACCCCTCGGGTAGCCTGGCGATGAAGCTCTCGAGTCCGGCCTGATGCAGCAGGCTGGCCAACCGTTCTTCATCCGCCACCCGATCGAGAATAATATTGGCCCGCACTGTTTCCGGCATGATAAAAATATCCTGCATAATGATGCCCACCTGCTCCCGCAGGGCCCGTAGAGGCATTTGGCGGATATCTTGCCCGTCGATGAGGACCGTGCCGCACTCCGGATCATAAAAACGGACCAGCAGAGAAATCAGGGTCGATTTGCCGGCTCCCGTCGATCCTACCAGAGCCACGGTTTCCCCCGGGGCAATGGTCAGATTGATGTCATTGAGTACCGGTTGGTTGGGGGCGTAACCAAATCGCACCTTCCTAAACTCAATTCCACCCCGCGCCGTCACCGGCCCGCCCGCCGATGTCGCCTCGTGCACCGTCATGACGGAATGGGTATCCAGAGTTTGAAAGATGCGCTCGGCTGAAGCCATTGCCGACTGGACGATGGAATATTTCTGGGAAAGTTCACGCAGCGGCTGAAAAAAAAGCCGCATATACGAAAGAAAGGCCGCCAGTTCGCCGAGGGTCAACTGATTGCGGATGACCTCGCCGCCGCCGTACCAGATGATCAGGGCAATAGCCGCCGAACCCATCAACTCGGTTAACGGCATGAAGGCCCCGAACACCCGGATCTGGGCGAAAGAACGCTGCAGGTATTCATGGGTCAACTCGCCGTAGACCCGGCTGGATCGCTCTTGACCGCCGAAGGCCTGAATGACGCCGACCCCGGCAAGCGACTCGGCCAAAAAGGAGTTGATCTTTGCCATCTGCGACCTGATCGCCCGGAACTGCTCCCGGGCAAAACGGGAGAACACCATGGTCGAGATCAAGGCCAGGGGGACGAAGATCGCCATGACCAGGGCCAGGCGCTTGTTCATCATCCACAGAAACCAGAAAATTCCCGCCAATTTGAGACCGTCGTTAAACAGGGTGACCATCACCGAGGTGAACATCTCGTGCATGTTCTGGATATCATTGGTCAGGCGAGTTACCAGCCTTCCGGCGGGTTGATTGTGGAAAAAGGCAAGATCCAGGGTCAGAAGATGGGCGAAGAGGTGCTGGCGCAGGCGGTGCATGATCGATTGACCGATCCATTCAAGCATCACCACCTGGCAGAAGGTGGCCAGGAAAATCACCCCGACCAGCAGCCCATACTGCAGGACCACCCGACCAAGCCCGGCTATCCGCTGGGCATGGGTCAGCGAGTCGGTGACGATATAGTGATCGATCCCCATCTGCATCAACCGGGGCAGGCCGAGGGTGGCCGCGGTGACGACCAGGGCAAGGACCACCGCTCCGGCCAGTCCGCCTACATGGCCTGAGCAATAGACCAGAATCCGTCGCCAGAGCTGGGCATCGCCGATGACGCCCGCCTGACCATCTTCCAGGTAGCCGAAATTACGCATGGTTCTGCTGTTTCTCCACCATGGCCAAGTAAAAAGGGTTGGCCAGGAGGTCCTGGTGGCGCCCTTGTTCAACGATCCGGCCTTCGTCGAGCAACACAATCCGGTCGCAGTGGCGCAGGACGTTGACCCGGTGGGAGACCAGCAGGACCGTCTTTGTTTTCCCCGCCAAGGTTGTAAGAATCCCTTCCAATACCTGTTGCTCGGTTTCGACATCTATGGCGGATAGGGCATCGTCGATAATCAGCATGGGCCGGTCGCACAGCAGGGCTCTGGCCAGGGCCAACCGCTGGCGCTGCCCGCCGGAAAGTTTCACCCCCCGCTCACCGATGATCGCTCCATAACCGCCGTTGAAGGACCGGATATCGGCATCGATGGCTGCCGCTTGGCCTGCAGCTTCAATCTCCGCCATGGTGGCCTCAGGTCTGCCGAAGGCGATATTATTGGCTATGGTATCGGCAAACAGCACCGGCTCCTGGCTTACATAAGCGATGCACTGTCGCAGTTCAGCCTGTGACAGCAGGTTGACATCCCGGCCCCGGAAAAAAAGGCAGCTGTCCGCCACCGGATACATGCGCAGCAGGAGTTTGCACAGGGTTGATTTGCCCGATCCGGTCCTGCCCGTCATCCCCAATAGGCCCGGGCCGATTTCGAGATCGACCGCAACCATCGCCGGACGAGCAGCGCCCGAGTAGGTGAAGGTCAGTTTTCGGCAGGAATAGATCGTGGCGGTTGCAGGCAGAGGCTGGGTCGGGCCGGTGGTGACCAACGGTTGCCGCGTCAGCAGTCGATAGATCCGGCGAAGACTCGTAGCTCCCCGCTGGGCCAGATTGGCCACCCAGCCGACCGCCATCATCGGCCAGATCAGCATGTAGAGATAGCTGACAAAGGCGATAAAGGACCCGATTGAGATCCGTTCTTCGATGACCAGTGTTCCGCCGTAGTAGAGCAACAGCAGCATGCCGACATTGCCTACCAGGGTGGCGATGGGAAAGAGCAGTCCCTGGATCACCGCGACCTTGAGATTACTCCGTACATATTGCGCCCCCAGAGCCGCAAATTGCCGTTCTTGGAACTGTTCCAGGGTATAACCTTTGATCAGCCGGATAGAAACCAGGGTGGCCCGGGCAAATTCGGTGAGCAGGGAAAACTGTTCCTGCACCAGATTGAACCGATGGTGGAGGCGGCCTGACAGCACCCGGGTACAGACAATCAATAGCGGCATGGGCAGCAGGGCGATCAGGGTCAACTTGACACTGATAGCCAGCATAAAAGCCAGAGCCGCCGTCGACATGACCAAGGCATCGACCGCAGCCACCAGCCCCATACCGCACGCCATCTGGATGGCGCTCAGGTCGTTGCCGGCATGGGCCATGAGATCGCCGGTGGTCCACTGTTCAAAAAAAGGCTGATCCATGCGGAGAATATGGGCAAACAACCGATCACGCAGCTTTTTTTCCAAGATCCGTGAAAAACCGATGATCAGATTCCGCCAGATAAAACGGAGCAGCGCCACGATCACCGCCACCAAACAGACGTAACCACTCAGTTTGAGCAGTTGCGCGGATGTTGCGGTCGCCGCCGAAAGCGCGTCCACCGCCGACTTGACAAAACGGGGAATGAGCAACTGGAGGAAATCAACGGTCACCAGGGCAAGAAATCCGAGCCCGAGCCGCAGTCGATGTTCCCGGAAGACGGGCAGCACTACCTGGAGCAGCGTTCGGAGGTCGACTTCAGGAACACTGCCCGTTGTTGGACCGGAATCGGCACCGGATCGGGGTCCGGTCATGGCAGGGAGGCCAGCAGTTCCTCGTAGGCTGCGGTCAACCGGATGAAATGCTCGGTCTCGCCGCCCTTGTCGGGGTGCAGCTCATGGGCCTTCTGCCGATACAGGCGGGTGAGCTCTCGTTTACGTAGCCCCGCCAGCTGGTCCTCGGTGAGCTCGAAAATCGCAGACGCCTGCTGCCGGGACATCCGGCCGGAGTCGTCAAAACTGCTGCCGCGGGGTCGCCTTGAACGGGAGGATCGGTTAAACCGGGCCCAACCGGCCGGCTCTTCCGGTGACGCGTCAAAATACATGATCAGATAACGGACGAGATACGGCGGAAGACACTCGAAATGGGGATAGCCCTGCCAGAAGGCCGGGTCAACGGCCAGCCGGCAGAGTTCCTCGACCAACAGGGTGTCGAGCCGCTCACGATTGAGGGCCTGGGGAATCGATCGGGCATAACTTTCCTTGAAAAATCGTTGCAGATCAAAGATGGCAAACAGGTAATGGTGGTATTCCCTGGGGGGCAGCGCCTGCTCCTGGGCCATGATCAGCTGCTCGATTTCATCTCTGGATTTATCGAGGAGGGTGGTGTAGAGAGCTGATGATTTTTCAATGGTCTCGGCCGAAGCCCGACCCATACGGAGAAAATAGAGCCGGTTGCGGTCCATGGCATGGGTCTCGCGCAACGCTCGTTTCCGCGACTGCTCGTCTGCCGGTTGCCACTGCCGATATTTATGACGACTGCGAAAGGGCTGCTGCCGGTTTTTGATGTAGGGATCAACAAAAGGAAAAAACAGTTCCTCCAACTCGCTGTAGGCCGTGGTGACGCCCTGGTCACGAAGCTGCTGGATCAAGGATTCGTCGAGGTGAAAGGAGGTTTCGCTGCTATAGATGATGAACCGGCCAGGATTGGCGCCAAGATCGGCCAGATCGCGGAAATAGAGAATGCCGCCGTCCCGGTAGGACTCCCGGAGCATATAGCGAAAATACCGTGTATCGACTTCTTTTCTGGCAAGATACATGGGAAAAACAACCGGTTAACGAAAAAGCAGGAAAGGCGGCAGGACGAAACGGTGCTGCGGCCAGGAGATCCAAGCCGCACGACCCGACCTCTCAAAGAAAATGTCTGACGAGATCCTCAACCGCATCGATCGAAAAAGGCTTGGCCAGCGCCGCCACGAAATTATGCTCGGCATACCGTTGCATCACCTCGCTGGTACCATCACCGCTAATGACAACCATAGCGGCCTCCGGGTTGAGTTCGGTGATCTTGCGAGCGGCGTCAAGTCCACCCATCCCGCCTTTCACCATTAGATCGAGCAGCACCAGATCAAAACCATGCCCGGATTCGAGTTGCTCCCGGTAGAGGGCTACAGCCTCCTCGCCGGTGGTGGCCAAGGTCACCTTGCAGCCGTAATGCTCAAACATCTTTTTATTGATCAGACGCATCATCTCTTCGTCGTCCATAACCAGAACCAACCGCTCCCCTGCCTTGGCCGAAAAAAAACTCGGGTCCGTGACCGCCGCGCTCCGTAAGGGGAAATAAAGATAGACCGTGCAGCCGGCCCCCTTGGGGGCGTCGAGCCAAACCAGGCCGCCATGCTTCTTGACGATGGAATGGACAATGGTCAAACCCAGCCCCATTCCCTTCTGCGCCCCCTTCTGCTTGGTCGAGAAATACGGGTCAAAGACCTGGTCGAGGATAGCGGTTTCGATACCGAGTCCCGAATCGTGGAAGGCGACCCGGACAAACTCACCGCTCGCAATGGGCTGACCGATCCTGGCAGCCTCTTCGCTGCCTGCCACTCGGTCGATGGTCACCTCGATCTGCCCGGCGCGGCCGATGGCGTCCACCGCGTTTTTGGTGAGGTTGGTGAAGACCTGGCGGATAAGGGCGGCATCGATGGTGATGGCCGGGTCTTCCTCGCTGTCGCCAAAGGAATAACTGATCGTGGTTCCCGCAAGATCGCGCTGCAACACCTCCTCAATCAAACTACGGAGCTGCACCTGGGATTTCTGCGGCAGATAGTTGTCGGAAAAGGTGGAAAACTGACGGATCAGCTGCACGGTCAAGTCGAGGGCCTTGGCGGACTCCCCGAGAAGGTTATTGACCGCGCTGTCACGGCTGACATAACGGGCCATCTCGATATTGCCGCTGATAATAGTCAGTAGATTATTGAAATCATGGGCAATCCCGCTGGCCATCAAGGACATGGCATCGAGTTTCTGTATTCGTTGCAGCTCCTTTTCCAGCAGTCGCTGCCGTTGTTCCAGCAACTTACGGCGGCTGACGTCCTGCAGAATGCCGATGACGAAAAAGGTATCCTCTTCAACCACCGGCACGAGATTGAAGGTAACCTGGCAGTTATCCAGCGCGATCGGATCTTCATAGCCGAACACCAGCGGGGGTAGGCGGGGCGATGCGGCAAGCTGCCCGATCCAGTCGGTAATCCGTAGCCCGGTAGCCGGGGGCAGCAATCTGACCAAAGGGCTTCCCAACACCTGGGATTCCGGCAGAGCGAACAGCTCGACTGCGGCACTGTTGGCCATGACGATCCTGCCGTCATCGTTAAGCTCAACCACGCCCTCGGTCATTCTCTCAAGAATAACTTCCCGATGCTTCTTGCTCACCAGGAGTTCGCTGGTGACCTCGCGCGGACAAAGCCCTTCCATGCCCTCAATATGGGCGCCGCCCCCACGCTGGTTGGCAAAAAATTTATCCAGTGCTCCCTTGATCAGGATTTTCATCGGAAGGGTCGAGCCCTTGGCGATGCAGACATCGGCCCCGATCCGACTGGTGGTCTCATTATCCTCCATGGCCACGCCGGAGAGGACAACCAGGAAGATATCTCTTAATTCAGGAGTATTGCGAATAATATAGCTGAGTTTTTCCCCGTCGATCTTGGGCATGATCAGATCGGTGAAAATAATATCGGGCCGCTGTCGGGTGATACAATCGAGCGCGTCAAGCCCGTTTTCAGCCATCTGAACCAAACAGCCCTCGGCTTCAAGCACATAGCTGAGGATCTTGCGGATAACCGGACTGTTGTCGACGACCAGCGCGTGGATGTCAGCCATTGGCAAGAAGCTCCTTAACGGTGTTGGCCAACTCGCGCACATCAAAGGGCTTGCTGAATACTCGGTCCGCTCCTAACTCCTGCGCCGCTGGCAGATAGGCATCCGGACCGATGCGGCCGCCTCCGGAAATGGCGATGATCCTGAGCTTGGGATATTCTTTCTTTAAGCCGGTAATGGTTTCAAGCCCTTCCTGTTCTGGCATAATCAGATCGGTGATCACCAAATCCGCGCATTCCTTGCGTTGTTTGAGCATTCCCTCACGACCGTCAGCCGCCTCAACAACCTCATAGCCCGACCATTCCATCACCTGGCGAAGCAGTATTCGCATTTGTTCGTCATCGTCTATGATCAATATTTTCATTGCTCTCCCCTATCCTGATTGGGCAGAATTTCCCGAATGGCAATCGCCAGCAGCCGCATATCCACCGGTTTGGCCAGGAAACGGCACACACCGGCCTTCGTCGCCTCTTCCGGGGTCACAGCCTCGCTGTACCCTGAACAGAGGATGATGGGCAAATTCGGTTGCAGGGCACTGATCTCGGTTGCCAGTTGCAAACCAGTCATTCTCGGCATGGTATGATCGGTAATCA
>JAFLKR010000180.1 GCA_019163135.1 Desulfobulbaceae bacterium
TCCTGCACCCAACCCTTGGAAAATCCCAAGCATTCCATTTTTGCTACCACCTGATCGTATTCGGCGGACAGGAGGTGGCGGTTCAAGGGCGGTTGGTCGGCCACTGCGGCAATCGGCCGATATTGGGACATCAGCGAGAGGGTGATCCGAGGACTCAACTCGTCGGCAAGGAAGCGAAGAACGGCCAGGCTGTTTTCGACCGCGCCCGGCAGGACCAGATGCCGGACGATCAGTCCGCGCACCGCCATCCCCGCATGGTCGAGATGGAGGATGTTGCCTTTCTGCCGATACATTTCGGTAAGCGCTTGGGCGGCGATCGCCGGGTAATCGGCTGCGTTCGACCATTTTCCGGCCAGGATCGGGTCCTGGTATTTGCAGTCCGGGAGATAGACATCCACCACCTCTTCCAGTTGCCGCAGGGTTTCCACCCGGTCGTAGCCATTGGAGTTATAGACGACCACCGGCCGATAGCCCCGGCGCTGCACCTCCCGGATGATGGCTATCATCTGCGGGACCATGTGCGAGGGCGAGACAAAGCCCAGATGACGCACCCCGGTGTCGAGCAGTGGCATAATTTCATCTGCGATGGCCTGTAAGGAGCGATCGGCCCCTTTAATCCGATGCTCATTGCGTGAAATCTGGAAATTCTGGCAGAAGCGGCAGCGCAGGTTGCAGTGACCGAAAAAGACATTGCAGATGCCGGTGCCCCCGCTGAGCACCGGTTCTTCGCCACGATGCAGGGTGACGGCGGATACGCCATAGCCGGCATCGGTGCGGCAGAACCCGGTGGGGCCGGCGAAGCGGTCGATTCCGCATTGCCGGGGGCAGATGCAGCAGTGGTGCAGGTCAAATAATGGTGGGGGAGAGAGTTCTGTTTTCATAAAAGATGTTTTTGAGGATATTGTACGGGCTGAAGCCGCTTCTTGCGATCTTGGCTCGCCGATTGGTCGTGGTTGTCAAAAAATACTAATCGGTCTGTATGAAAAGGAAAAGATATGGCTTTTTCCAGTTCCTCGTTGTTTGGTGTAGTTTTGATCTGGAAAAGTTCAAGGTCAAACTAGACGAGGCTCTACCCGGAAAACTTGGTCGTGCGATTATATAAAGGATGGAATATGCCAAGAAAACAAGAGGGTCGGGGCCTTGCCTCGTATACTGCCGAATTGAAAACCAAGGATAAACTCCTGGCCTCGATTCATAAAATCAGCAGTCTTTTAACCCGGACCATCTCCCTGGATAAGATTCTAACTTCGATTGTTAAAGAAACTTCCCTGGTTTTCGGCTTCACCCGGCTGGCTATATTCCTGGCCGATAAGGACCGGTGCCTGCTGGAATGCCGCTATATTCACGGATTCAACCCCGAGGATTCGGAACGAGCGCTTCGTTTTCCGTACCGCCTTGATGACCATGATTGCGTCGAAACCAGGGTGGCTAAAGTAGGTAAGACCGTCTTTGTCAAAGATTATCAGAACGACCCCAGAGCTACCTCCATCGATTTGAAAGTCAGTCGGATTATGCACCGCGTTTCCACCATTGCAGTGCCGCTCAAAATCAAGAAAGACATTATCGGTTTGATAACAGCCGATAAAGACGACATCAAACTGAAATTGACCCGGAAAGATATCGACGCCTTTTCAACCTTTGCCAATCAGGCCAGCATTATTATCGAAAATGCCCGATTGCAGGAACAAAACCAGAAAAAAATCAAACAACTCCTCACCCTGCAAACCATCAGCAAGAAAACCAGTTCGACCTTTAACCTCGAAAAATTGCTTAATGCGATCAGCGCCAGTGCGCTGAAAATCACCAAAGCCTCGAGTTGTACGCTGTTTTTGCTTGAGGAGGAAAGCAAGCAGCTCAAGATCGCTTCCCAAAACGGTTACGGACATCTGGACGCGGAAAATTTCCGGCTCAAAGTTGGCGAGGGTATTGTCGGTTGGGTGGCCCAAAGCGGCATGCCCTTATTGGTCAGCGATGTGCGCCAGGAGCCGAGATACCTGGAAATCATCGAAGGCGTGGCCTCGCAACTCGCGGTCCCCCTGATCAGTGAAAAACGGGTGCTTGGGGTCTTGAATATCGACAGCCGCAACCGTGCGGCCTTTTCTGAAGACGATTTGAAGCTGCTGCTGATTTTTGCCGGTCATACCGCCAGCCTGATCAAGAATGTCCGGTTGTATGGCCAGGTGATCACCGAGCGCAATTTTCGGGAAGACATTCTCGAAAGCTCGCCCAACAGTGTCGTTTCCATTAATTTGAAAAAGGAAATTTCCTCGATCAATCGGCGAACCGAGGAATTATTTCATTTGAAGCGAGGCCAAGTTCTAGGCAGGAAGGCTGCGGAGGTTTTTGAAGCGGATATCACCCAAATTATCAACCTGGCTCTGGATCACCATGCCGTGGTGGACTCTCAGGAGATCAAAAAGATCGGCAACGACGGGAGTGTGACCACGTTGGGTATCACCTCCTCCTTGCTAAAAAATCATCAACGCAACCTGATCGGGGCGATGGTCATTATCCGCGATCTGACTGAGGAGAAAAAGACCGAAGAACTGATTCGGCGGATGGACCGGTTGAGTTCGCTGGGGCAATTGTCCGCCGGCATTGCCCATGAAATCCGAAATCCGCTGACCAGCATTAACTTTAATGTGCAACTGCTGGCGAAAAAGTTAGTGATGACCGAGGCCACCCGGAATCTCATCGATGATACCCAGGAAGGGATTGATCGCATCCGCATCCTGGTCAAAGGAATGCTCGATTTTTCAAAACCGTCGCGGCCTTGTCTGAAAAGCGATTCCATCCTTCGTGTTTTGCAGGATTCCATCGCCCTGCTGGACTCGCAACTTAAGAAGAATAGCGTGGCGGTAGCCTTGGAAGTGCAGGAGGCCTTACCGGAGGTCATCTTTGACGCCCATCAGATTCAGCAAGTCTTCGTTAATCTGCTGCTCAACGGCATGGAGGCCATGGCCGAGGGGGGGCGGATCAGCATTGCGAGCAGGCTCGAGCAGGATGCCAGGACCCAGAGCGAGTATTTACTCCTTCATTTTACCGACGATGGCCCCGGCATCTCGCGTGAAAATCTCTCCAAAGTGTTTAACCCCTTTTTTACGACCAAAGCGGACGGCACCGGGTTGGGGTTGTCCATCGTCCACAAAATCTTGGAACAGCATAATGCCTCGGTGGACGTGTGCAGTGCAGAGGGCAAGGGCACCACTTTTATTTTGAGATTTCCCATTCATCGGACCGAGGAAAAAAGATGTATCGATACAGAATCTTGATTGTCGATGATGACCGACTGCTGCAGAATGCCCTCAAAAATATCCTTTCGGAAAAATATGACCCCATGATTGCCGGCAGCGGGGAGGACGCTTTGCGGCTGCTCAAGAAGCATCCGATTGATCTGGTGTTACTCGATATTCGGCTTCCCGGCATGGATGGCATCGAAACCCTGCAGCAGATCAAGGCGGCGGGGCAAAACCTCTTGGTGATCATGATGACCGCCTACGAGGACATCAAGACGGTCATCACTTCCATGAAAATGGGCGCCCACGATTATCTGGTCAAACCTTTGGAAATAGAAATGTTTGAGCTGGTGATCGAAAAGGCCCTGGAAACTCTGCGGCTCAAAAAAGAGGTGGAGGAACTGCGTCGGTATTATCTCGAGAAATTCAATATTGATACCATCATCGGCGAGAGCGAAGGGATCAAGAAAGTGATCGAATTTGCGGATAAGGTAGCCAAAGGCTATGACACCACCGTGCTGATTGAAGGGGAAAGCGGGGTCGGCAAGGAGGTCATTGCCCGGATGATCCATCATCGCAGCAGCCGTTTTGATAAACCGTTTGTGGGCATCAATTGCGGGGCGATCAGTAAGGAACTGCTGGAAAGCGAGCTGTTCGGTTATGGCAAAGGGGCTTTCACCGGTGGTCTCCAGGACGGTAAAAAGGGGAAGATTGAAATCGCCGACAGCGGTACGCTCCTGCTTGATGAGATCAGTGAACTGCAGCCTTCGGCCCAGGTGAAACTGTTGCGGTTTATCGAGGAACGGGAGTTTTATCCCGTCGGCGGTACCCAGAAAAAGAAGGTGGATGTCCGGATTATCGCTGCCACCAATAAGAGTCTGGACGTGCAGGTGAAAGCCGGCGCCTTTCGCGAAGACCTCTATTACCGGCTCAATGTCGCTCGAGTGGTCATCCCGCCGTTGTTGGAGCGAAAAGCGGACATCCTCCCCTTAACCCTGTTTTTCATGCATAAATTCAATGAAAAATTCGGTAAGAATTTTAATGGAATCTCCGCCGAAGCCAAAAAAATGTTGGTGCAGTACCCCTGGCGAGGCAATATCCGGGAACTCAAAAACGCGGTCGAGCGCGTCGTCCTGATGGAAGACGGGGAAATAGTTGAACCCGCGCACCTGGCTTTTTTGGCCTACCCTTACCATGCCGCCACCCAGCAAGCTGATCTTGGCATCAAAATTCCACCCGAGGGGCTGCACCTTGAAGAATTGATCAGGCGACTGATCATCCAGGCCCTGGAATTAACTGGCGCCAATCGGACGCGTGCCGCCAAACTGCTCGGCATTTCACGGCCGACCTTGATTTACCGCATCGAAAAGCACGGTATTGAAGTCTAGGCGAAAGCTGGAATGCTCGCCTGCCGCTAGCGGTAATCGCAGCAAAAGCGGATGAATGAGGTTTTGATATCCTGCAGCTATGCAGCATTTGCTTCAATTTGTGCAACCTGTCGTATTGGTGAGCTTTTATAGCTGCTTTTATTGCGATTGCAGTTCCTGTCCAGCATGAAGATGGAGCATTTGCTGCATTCGGTGCTGCCTGTTTTTTCCCGCCAAATTATTTGTCTCGATCTTTCAGCTGGTTAGTCAGTTTTATCAGACTGGTACAGCACATGCACAGGGTATGTTCAGCGTCTGGATTGAACCATCCCTGGCTGGATCTGCCCCATAGGTCGACGTCTATGTTTTTTCTTTGTCTTTCTATGTGACCGGCAAGGGGAAGCGGCTGTTGCTCCGGGGCATTTGCAAGAGAAAGAAGCCTATGAAATACAAGACGATTTTTTTCAAAAAGGATAATGGCCTGGCCACCATTACGCTGCATCGGCCTGACACCTTCAATGCCCTCAACCGTCAGGTGTTCAGTGAGTTGCAGGCGGTGCTGGCCGATATTGAAAGGGATGATGCCATCAAGGTCGTGATTCTCACCGGCGGTGACAAGTGTTTTGCCGCCGGTGTCGATATCAGGGAAATCGACGAGATCGCCACGTTCACCGAGGCCCGACGTTTTCTTAAAGAGGCCAACCGTGTTTTCGACTCCATGGAGGAGTCGGAAAAGCCGATCATTGCGGCGATCAGCGGGCTGGCCCTGGGGGGCGGCTGTGAGTTGGCCTTGGCCTGCGACCTCAGGATCGCCGCCGACAACGCCACCTTTGGTCAACCCGAGATCAAGATCGGGATGATTGCCGGCGGGGGCGGGACGCAGCGGCTGCCGCGGATCATCGGGATCACCAAAGCCAAAGAGTTGCTGTACACCGGAGATTTTATTGATGCGAGCGAGGCCTATCGGATCGGTTTGTTAAACAAAGTGGTCCCGGCCGCATCGTTGGTTGACGAGGCCAGGGCCATGGCGATGAAAATTGCCCAACAGCCTCACCTTGCCCTGCAGGCCACCAAACTTGCCATCAATGCGGGACTCAATATGGACAAGAGATCCGCCATGGCCTATGAGGCCCGCTGCTTTGAGATTCTTTTTTCCACTGAAGACCAGAAAGAAGGGGTGCGGGCCTACATGGAAAAACGAACTCCTGTTTTCAAAAACAGGTGACCACGCCGGGGCCGGTCGGGTCGCGCCGCCTGCTGCGGTCAGTGTTTTATTGCAAGGAAAGGCTGCTGGTTGCGTTAAAATAAAAAACTACCAGAATGGGATGGAGCGCCGGTAAACAGACCCCCCTCTGCGTACCACGCCGGCGTTTCCATCCATTTATCAATACGAGTTTGTTAAGGATTAACAAAGGAGAAGGTTATGCGAGAAGCAGTGATTGTCAGTGCGGTTCGGACCCCGCTGGGCAGTTTTAACGGCACCCTGGCCAGCATGGGTGCCACCAAACTCGGCGCCATTGTCATTGAAGAGGCCATTCGCCGGGCCGGGATTGCCAAAGAAGCGGTCAACGAGACGATCATGGGGCTGGTGCTGCCCTGCGGCTATGGCCAGAATCCGGCCAAGCAGGCTGCGGTCTTGGCTGGGATGCCCTGGGAAGTCGAGAGCCTTACTATCAATAAAGTTTGCGGTTCCGGATTGAAGGCGGTGATGCTGGCGGCCCAGGCCATCCAGACCGGCGACGCCGACGTGGTTGTGGCCGGCGGCATGGAAAACATGAGCATGGCACCCTATTTCCTCAAAAAAGCCCGCTTCGGTTTCCGCATGGGGGACGGCACTCTCCACGATCATATGCTCCATGACGGCTTGTGGGATATCGTCAACGACTTCCATATGGGCATCTCCAACGAACTCTGCTCCGAGCGTTTCAATGTCAGCCGGGAAGCTCAGGACCGCTATGCCGCCGAATCTTATCGACGGGCACTGGCTGCCCAGGCGGCCGGCAAGTTCGAAGAGGAAATCGTTTCGGTGGAGATTCCGCAGCGTAAGGGCGATCCCCAAATTTTCTGGCAGGATGAGTGCTTCCAGGAAACCAGCTATGAAAGCCTTGCTAAAATGAAACCGGCGTTCAAGCAGGGCGGGGTCACCACCGCTGGCAATGCCTCCATCATCAGCGATGGCGCCGCCGCTGTGGTCGTGATGAGCCGTGAAAAAGCCGAGGCCCTGGGGTGCACCATTCTGGCAACCATCGGCGCCCAGGCCTCCTATGGCATCGACATGAAATACGTACTGGTCGCCCCGATCTGGGCGGTGCCCAAATGTCTGGAGAAGGAAGGGCTTAGCAAGGATGACATTGATCTCTACGAGATCAACGAGGCCTTCAGCGGTTCTACCGTCGCAGCCCTCAAAGAACTCAAGCTCGATCCGGCCAAGGTCAACGTCAACGGCGGCAGCGTGGCCATTGGCCATCCCATCGGCGCCAGCGGCTGCCGTTTGCTGGTGACCCTGCTCCACGAGATGGTTCGCCAGGATAAGAAACGGGGCCTGGTGAGTCTGTGTCTGGGCGGCGGCGAGGCTGTGGCCCTGATTGTTAAACGGTAAAGAGGAAAAAACGCGGCTGCTGCCCAGGAACAAGGACCGCAAAAGGTGGCGAAGAATACCCCGGAAAGCCGGGGAACTAAAATCATGCAGGGTTGGGATCGGGGCAGGGGGGGAGAGTGCGCCTGCTCCATTTCAATGCTGCGTCAGGGCATACTGCTAACCAAAGGGAAGAGGGAGGGCTATCAGCGGCGGCAGGCTCGGGGGACGAGAAAGCACTGCCGCCCGTCATGCGAAGAGAAGAAACGTATTAATATCATTCCTTAAAGGAGGAACACAGTATGGCAGTGGGAGCATTAAAACCACGTTGGGGCCAGCCCCTTACCGGCATTATCTCGTTTGGTGTTTTTTTCGTCATAGCCTGGATCACCTGGTATCTATTCAGTGATCCACGCGGGCCTGTTGGCTGGTTTCCGTATCCCTTCGTCCTGTATCTCGCCATGATCATTCTGGTGGGCCTCTGGCAGCATATGTTTCTAGGGGATTGGCCGTTTCAGAATTTTAAGCAGCCTCTGCGTGGGCTGCTCATGTCCCTTGCCAACCTGGTCCTCGTCTGGTTTGTCATTGATGTCATCTTCTACCGTATTCTGGGCATCGGCTTCAATTTTCTCAGCTATTACGGTCTGGAAGCCGCCAATCTGGCCGGTAAGCTGCCCAAGGTGGCGGCGGCCGGGGCGACTGGTAAACTTGCCCAGGTTGCGGTGGTCTGTTTTGTGCTCATCGGTTTCTATACCTATCCGGTCTTCACCATCTTTTTTGGCAAATGGCCCAACCTGCCTTCGGATATCAAGCAACCGGCCAAGGGACTGGCTGAGATCGGCTGGGCCTCCATGGTCACCCTCTTTTGTTATGCAATTTTTATAGCCCCATTTTTTGGTGTGGTGTTTCCTGGGGCGATTCTCAATCCTTCCTGGTGGACAGCGTTTGCCGGAACCTCACATGTGCATTGGGTCTTTGGTTGGTGGGAATGGGCGATCGTCATCCTGTTCATGACCCCCAATGTCTGGCGGATGAAACCCTGGAGCGCCATTACCCTGCCGCAACCCTGGAAAGGAATTGTCAGCGTCATTCTTTCCATGGTCGCCGGCTATGCCCTGGCAATTCTTTGCCGGCAGATTGTTCCCCTCTGGGTACCGGCCGAGACCTTTCAGCACCTGGAGACCGCCAAGGGCGCAGCCGAAGTGCAACGTTTTCTGTGGCTGCATTCAGCCGAAATCGCCGGCTTTACCCTCATCCCCTTCCTCATCTGGCACCATTATTTTGACGATATGGCGCCCGGGGACAATGTCGACAGTTGGTCCAGTTTCTTTTTCCGCACCGTTGGGGTCATGTTTTTTGCCGCGATCAGTTATTGGATTTTCTACTACGGCAACTTCGGCCACTGGGCGCTCGGTAACCACCATATGAGCGAATTGGCCGAACGGTTCTCGCACGGCGAGAGCTTGATCTGGAATTTTTGGTGGATCATTCCGCTGCTCTACAACGAATGGTTCTTCCATAAATGGCCTTTTTACGTCCACGATAAACATTGAGGCAAATGTTGCTTAGTTTGAGATCTCTCCCTGCGGTCGAGATGACAAAAATGCAGCAATGCGGCAGGAAGGCCATCCCGAGAAAGACGTTTTGGCTGTCATTTCGACCAAAGGGAGAAATCTCCGTATTTACAATGACAATAAAGGAGCACTACGCATGGATTTAGACTTAACCGAAGAACAAAAACTGATCCAGGACACGGCCCGTGATTTTGCCAGGGCCGAACTGGAACCAGTTGCCGCCATGCTCGATCAGACCAAGGATCGGGACACCCTGCTGGCCAACTTGAAAAAATTGGCTGAGCTGGGATTCATGGGGCTCAACGTCAAAGAAGAATACGGCGGCTCGGAAACCGGGGTGGTGGCCTTCAGCGTCGCCATGACCGAGATTGCCCGGGCCTGCGCCTCGACTGCGGTGACGGTATCGGTCAACAACATGGTCTGCGAGGTCATTCAGGCGATCGGCACCGAAGAACAAAAGAATAAGTATATCCCCAAGATCTGTTCCGGCGAATATCCGGCGGGCAGTTTTGGCCTCACCGAGAACTGTGCCGGTTCCGACCCGTCGGGGATGTGCACCACCGCCGTCCGGGAGGGGGATGATTATATCCTCAACGGCTCGAAAATCTTCATCACCAGCGCTCCCTATGCCGGCGTCTTTGTGGTCTGGGCGGTCACCGACAAGGAAGCGCCCAAGGGCAGGGGCATCAGTTGTTTTCTGATCGAAGCCGGAACTCCGGGCCTGATTATCGGCAAAGCAGAACACAAGATGGGGCAGCATGCCTCGGCCACCAACGAACTGGTCTTCGATAACTGCCGGGTGCCGGCCACCGCGCTGATGGGCAAGCTCAACGACGGCTTTCGCATCGCCGTAGCCGAATTGGCCGGCGGTCGCATCGGTATCGGCTCGCTGGGACTGGGGATCGGGCTCGCCGCCATGGACTATGCCACCAAGTATGCCAATGAACGGGTCCAGTTCAACCAGAAGATCAGTAATTTTCAGGCGATCCAGTGGATGATCGCCGACAGCTATACTGAACTGGAGGCCGCCCGCCTCCTGCTGATGAGTGCTGCCCATCGCAAAGAAAACGGCAAGCCCTATGCCAAGGAGGCCTCCATGGCCAAGGTCTTTGCCACCGAAAGCGCCAACCGCGCCTGCTACAATGCCATGCAGATGCTGGGCGGCTACGGCTACACCCAGGACTTTCCCATTGAACGGTTCGCCCGCGATGCCCGCATTACCACCATCTACGAGGGAACCAGTGAAATCCAGCGTTTGATCATTTCCCGCGAGATTCTCCGGGGACTGAAGGCCTGAACTTTAAGGAGGAAACTATGAGCAGTGACAAACGCATTACCCTGCAGCAGGCAGCCGAGATCGTCAAAAACGGCTCCAGTCTGACCTTCTCGGGATTCACCATCTGGCGGCGTCCCTTTGCGGTCATCTTTGAATTGATCCGCCAGCAACGCAAGAACCTGCACCTGATCGAGGTCAACGGCGGCCCCCAGACCGAATTCCTGGTGGGCGCCGGTTGTGTCGATATCTGGGAATCCTGCTGGGTCGGGCATGAGTTGTACGGCAAATACGGAGCCAACCTCTCCCGCAAAGTCGGGGAAAAAGAGATTCTGGTCGAGGACTATAGCCACGCCGAGATGCTGTTCCGTTTTACCGCGGCAGCCTCCGGTGCCCCCTACGCGGTCACGCAGACCTCACTGGGCACCGATATCCACAATCCTGAGTATGATGTCCTCGGTCGGGCCGGCAAGCGGGACGGCAAGCGCATCGCCAAGCACAAATACATCTTTACCGAAGATCCCTTTTATGGCGCCGGGGCCCAGATCCTGATCCCGGCGGCCAAGGTCGATGTGGCCATCTTATGCGTCCAGCAGGTCGGCGAGGAAGGCACGGTGCGGGTTAACGGCCAGCTGTATTCCGACCCCGAGGTGGCCCGGGCTGCCGACATCACCATCGTCATGGCCGAAGAGATCGTGCCTGAGGAGTATCTGCGCCGCAACGCCGACCAGAACACCATCGCCACCTTTGAGGTCGATCACATCCTCGAATGCCCGTTCGGCGCCCATCCCACCGGCATGTTTGGCAAGTATGATGTCGATGGTGCCTTCCTCAAGGAGTTCTACGCCGGCACGCGCACCCAGGAAGGATACGACGCCTTTGCCAAGGAGTGGATTTTCGGGCTTGATCATATCGGTTATCTCGAAAAACTCGGTTGGCCGCGCATGTTGAATCTCCGGGCCAACACCGCCCTCAATTACAGACCCCGAAAATAGAAGGGAGGAAAATACTATGAGCCTCTACGCATCGCCTGAAGAATACGGATTGGCCGATTTGCTCTGCTGCGCCGCCTCGCGCGAGGTCCAGGACAATGAGATCGTGTTTGCCGGTACTGGTCTGCCGATGGTGGCCATCATGCTGGCCCAGAAAACGCATGCCCCGAACTTGAAATTAATCTTCGAGGCCGGAACGCTTGACGGCAGGCCGCCCGAGCTGCCGACCTCGGTCGGTGACGCCCGCTGTGAATCCGGGGCGAGCCGCAGCTCCGGGTTGTTTGACGCCTTTTCCATCGCCCAGCGCGGCTATGTCGATTTAGGCTTCCTGGGAGGGGCCGAGATCGATCTCTACGGCAACGTCAACACCACCTGCATCGGCGATTATCTTAACCCCGAACTCCGGCTTACCGGCAGCGGCGGCAACCCGGACATTAACTCGTTTGCCGGTCGCACCGTGTTCATCATGGTTCATGAAAAACGGCGGTTTGTCGAAAACGTCAGCTACATCACCAGCCCCGGCTGGCGGGTGAAGAAATGGCCGGGCGGCGAATTTGTTCATCGCAAGGAACTCTACGGCTCCGCCTTTCGCGGCGGTCCCTCGGCGGTGATCAGCACCGCAGGCGTTTTCCGTTTTGACGAACAGGACGGCCACATGTACCTCGACACCTGTCATCCCGGCAAGACCCCGGCGGAAATCAAGGAGTTGTGCCAATTCGAGCTCGACATCTCCCGGGTGGCGGGCGAAACCTCCCCGCCCACCCGCGAGGAACTGCACTTCATCCATGATGTCCTCGATCCCGATCAGATATTCATTCCCAAGGTGAAGAAAGCCTGAAACGGACAATAGTAAATTGAAGGAGAGCAGGGCGTTGCATTTATATGCAGCGCCCTGTTTTTTTATACTTTTCCTGGAGGTTTACTCCACTCTTGACAAGTTCTGGCCGCAGGGATAAGGAAAGGACCGTCATTCCGTTTGTTGCGGCACGGCTAAGGCGATTGAAAACCGTTCGCGCGTGCAGCTTTTTGGTGGTATATTATTTATTTTTTGCCACTTTCCAGCGGTTGTTCGAACATCCAATAATTGTTTTTTACCAGTGCAAGCGTGAATTTTTGCAGATAATGCCATGGAGCCCTGCATGATACAGATGCCCGTCCAAAATAAAAATAATCTTGAACATATCCTGGCCGAATACGGCAGAGAGCGGGACAACCTCATCCCCTTGCTGCAGGAGGTGCAGGAACACCTGCAGTATCTTTCCCCCGAGGCGATCCGCCTGGTCGCCGACCATCTCGACCTCTCGGAGAATGATGTCTACGGGGTCGCCACTTTTTACACCCAGTTCCGATTTATCCCGCCGGGATTGCACCATGTTCGAGTTTGCCAGGGCACCGCCTGCCATGTGCGCGGTAGCGATATGATTCTCGATGCCATCAGCCGCACCACCGGGATCGAACCCGGCGAGACCAGCGAGGATGGCAAGTTCAGTCTGGAGCGGGTCGCCTGTTTCGGGAGTTGCGCCTTGGCTCCGGTGGTCGTCCTTGATGACAAGGTCTACGGTCGGATGACCGCCGCCAAAACAAAAAAAATCATCGAGGACAAAAAATGAGTTTCTCGACGCTGCAGCAGCAGGCCCAACTGGAATGGCAGGAATTCGAACGGCCTGAGCAATTGCGAATCCTGATCGGTTCAGCCACCTGCGGGCGGGCTGCCGGCAGTCTGGAGGTGATGCAGGCCTTTGCGGCGGAGTTGGATCGCCGAAAATTGACCGCGGCCACCGGCATCTATGAGGTTGGCTGTCTGGGGATGTGCTATGCCGAGGTCCTGGTGGAGATTCGGAGCCTGGACGGCCGTCGGGTGCTCTATCAGGGGGTGGAGCCCAAGCATGTGCCGGCCCTGGTCGAGACCCATTTGCTGGGAGGCGAACCGTATCTGCCGCTCGCTCTGGCGGTGATGACGGCGGAAACCGGCAGCGAACTTCCCGCTTTTAACGAGCTGCCGATCATCCATCCGCAGGTTCGGATCGTGCTGCGCAACTGCGGCATCATCGATCCCACCCGGATCAACCATTATCTGGCCCGCGGCGGGTACAGCGGCATGGCCAAAGCCCTGACCCTGACCCCGGAGCAGGTGATTGACGAGATCAAGACCTCGGGCCTGCGCGGTCGGGGCGGTGCCGGTTTTCCCACCGGAGTCAAGTGGGGCTTTGCCCGCAATTCGGTCAGTGATCAAAAGTATGTAATCTGCAACGCCGACGAGGGTGACCCCGGCGCCTTCATGGATCGCTCCGTGCTCGAAGGCGATCCCCATGCGGTGCTTGAAGGCTTGCTGATTGCAGGTTTCGCCATCGGCGCCAGCATTGGCTATGTCTACTGCCGGGCCGAATACCCTCTGGCCATCGAACGCTTGCAGGGCGCCATCGCCCAGATGCATGCCCACGGATTTCTTGGGGACAATATCCTCGGTTCGGGTTTTGGCTTTGCCATCAAAATTAAAAAAGGGGCGGGCGCCTTTGTTTGCGGCGAGGAGACCTCGCTGATGCAGAGTATCGAGGGCAAGCGCGGCATGCCCCGCAGCCGGCCGCCTTTTCCGGCGGTGTCCGGCCTGTTCGGCAAACCCACCAATATCAATAATGTCGAGACCCTGGCGGCGGTATCGGCGATCATGGAAAAGGGCGCCGCCTGGTATGCGGGCTACGGCACCGAGAAGAGTCGGGGCACTAAAACCTTTGCCCTGGCAGGTAAAATCACCCGCACCGGGCTGATCGAGGTGCCGATGGGCATTAGCCTGCGCACCATTATCGAAGATATCGGCGGCGGTGTGCTCGGTGGCAAGCCGTTCAAAGCGGTGCAGACCGGTGGTCCCTCCGGCGGCTGCATCCCGGCCCAGTTCATCGATCTGCCGGTCGACTACGAGCGCCTGGCCGAGGTCGGCTCGATCATGGGCAGCGGCGGCATGATCGTTATCGATGAGGAGTCCTGCATGGTCGATATGGCCCGCTATTTCCTCACCTTCACCGAAAACGAGAGCTGCGGCAAATGCGTGCCCTGTCGCATGGGCACCCAGCACCTGCTTCGAATCCTCACCGACATCACCGAGGGGCGGGGCACGCTTGAACAACTTGAGATCATGCGCAAGATCGGCGATACCATGAAAAGCATGTCGCTCTGCGGACTTGGCCAGACTGCGGCCAACCCGGTGTTGACCACGCTCAAATATTACGAGGACGAGTACCGGGCGCACATCGTCGATCATAAATGTCCGGCCGGGGCTTGTCGGGCCCTGATTCGCTTTGACATTAATGCGAACAAGTGCACCGGCTGCCAGGCCTGCGTCAGGGCCTGTCCGGTGGAGGCGATCAGCGGGGTCAAAAAGAAACCGCAACGGATCGACCAGGATCGCTGCATCCGCTGCGGTTCCTGCCGTCAGGTTTGTAAATTTTCGGCGGTCCAGGTCAGCTGAGCACGGACGCCCCGGAACAGTGCCATTGGGACATGTCGGCGTACGGCAGAGCGATGGCCACCAAGCGTTTTTTATCAAGGAGATTGCATGGGCAGCATCAGTTTGACCATTGACGGCCGCACGGTCGAGGTCGAAGAAGGCAAAACGGTCCTCCAGGCCGCCCGCGAGGCGGGCATCACCATTCCCACCATCTGCGACCACAAGGACCTCAATCCCTACGGGTCCTGTCGGATGTGCGTGGTCGAGATTGATGGGGTTCGCGGTTATCCCACCTCCTGCACCACCCCGGCCGTTCAGGGGATGCAGGTAACCACTACCTCCGAGCGGTTGACCACTCTGCGCAACCGCACCCTGGAGTTGATGTTTTCCGGGCACCCCAACAGTTGCCTGGTGTGCCCGCATCGCGAGGCTTGCGAAAAATACCGCCCCAAGGCCACTAAGGCCGCCCGTTCCACCCGCTGCGGCTTCTGTGCCAACCGGGAGGAGTGCGATCTGCGCACCATGGCGCTCAAGGGAGGCAGCCGGGATCTGTATCTGCCGACCCTCTATGCCTCCTACAATCTTGAGCGGGACGATCCTTTCATGGATCGTGATTACAACCTCTGCGTGCTCTGCGGCCGTTGCTCGCGGATCTGCGAGAAGATCCACGGCAAACCGGCGATCAGCATCATCAACCGTGGTAAATGGGCCCGGATCGGCACCGCTTTTCACAAGAGCCATGTCCATAGCGGCTGCACCTTCTGCGGGGCCTGCATCGATATCTGCCCCACCGGTACCCTCACCGACCGATTCGCCCGCTGGCAGGGCAAGCCGGAGGCGGAAGTTCCCTCGACCTGCATCATCTGCTCGGAAGGCTGTTCGGTGATTGCCCAGAGCAAGGGCGGGCAGTCGATGGCCAACATCATGACCGGGTTCAACCCGGAGGCCAGCCTCTGCGCCCTGGGTCGGTTCGGCTATGCCCAGATTGTCAATTCCTCCCAGCGCCTGTTGCATCCCCTGGTCCGGGAAGGGGAGGATCATATCCCCTCAGACTGGGAGGGGGCAATCCAGGCTGCTATCGAGGGGCTGCAAGTCTGCGTCGGAGCAACCGCTCTGGTGATCAGCGCCACCACCACCCGCGAGGATCGCTTCCTCTATACCCAGTTGGCGGAGCATCTGCAGGCCACCCTGCTCATTCTGCCCGCAGAAGCGGCTAATGATGATCCGCAGATACGGGAAATGGTCGGTGCGGTCCAGCAGGGCAAGATCCGCGGCCTGTTAACCAACGGCGATTTTCTAAGTGCAGACCTGCTCAGGGCAGCGAACTTTTCCCTGGTGATCGATTGTCTGCCTTCGACAACCACCAGTCTGGCTTCTATCGTTCTGCCTGCCGCAGTGCTCAGCGAAACCGGCGGTACCTTTCGCACCGCCGTCGGCACGGTCAAACAGATGGCGGCCTCCAGTCGAGCTCCCGGCGATGCCCGGCCCGAGTGGCAGATTTTGTGCGATCTCGGCCAGGCCCTGGGTTCCGCGGCCTTTGACTTCAGCCGGATTGAAGCCGTCACCCCGCTGGTCTCCGACGATCCGGCCCCAGCCGCCATTGACGGTGATCCCCGCCAGAATGTGCGGGAACTGATTCCTCGGTTCCGTGGGCACCTGCTGGCGGATATCGTCCCGGCATTGGCTGCCTTCGGCTTGCCCGCAACCGAGGTGGCGGCGGTCGAAGCCGTGACCGGCGCAGGGTTTGCCATCCTGGAGAAACGGGAAATCGTCCCCAATATGCATTTCTTCAAGATCAGAGCACCGCAGGTGGCCAAGTTCGCTCAGCCCGGTCAGTTTGTCATTCTCATGGCTCGGGAAACTTCGGAACGTTCGCCCTTTACCCTGGTGGACTGGAACGGCCCTGAAGGTTGGATTACAGTGGTTATCGAGGAGGTCGGCCGCTCCAGCCGGGAGTTGGCGTCGCTGAAGGCAGGCGAGCGTATCGCCCATGTCAGCGGTCCGCTCGGTCTTCCTTTCCCGATCGAGAAAAAAGGCACGGTGCTGCTGGGCGGCGGCTGTTACGGCATCGGCGCCATTTTTCCTCTGGCCCGGGCCCTGCGTCAGGCCGGCAACCGGGTGATTTGCACGATCGAGGCGAGTTCTGCGTACCTGCTGTTCTTTGAGGAGGAATTCCGTGCGGTCAGCGATCAACTGATCCTGGCCACCAAGGACGGCAGTCGCGGCGTGTGGGGCGGAGTCCAGGAGGTCTTGGCCCAAGTGGCGCAAGAGGAGACCCTCGACCAGTTCATCGCTATCGGCTGCACCTTCATGATGCGCATGGTCTGCGAGGCCTCCCGGCCTTTGGGCATCCCCACCTTTGTCGCTCTCAACCCGATCATGGTCGACGGTACCGGGATGTGCGGGGCCTGTCGGGTTTCGGTCGGCGACCAGACCCGTTTTGCCTGCATCGACGGCCCGATTTTCGACGGTCACAGCGTCGATTGGGACGAGCTGGCTTTGCGGCGGAGTGCCTACGCCCGTGAGGAGGTCCAGGCTCTGTCGCAGACCGTGGATTTGAGCGCCCTCATCTACAAACCCGAGTCCGACAGCTGCGGATGCGGCCGAAAATAAGATCGATTTTCCGGAGTGTTCGATGAAAACAACGAGTGAGCCGATGCCAGAGCAAGCCGAATCAAACAAGAATCCGGTCCAGGGCAAGGGGAAAGTGAAAATCCCTCGCCAGCCTATGCCGGAGCAGGATCCGCGCCGCCGCCGCACCAATTTTGAAGAGGTGCCTCGGGGCTACAGTGAAGAGGTCGCCATGCTTGAGGCCTCGCGCTGCATCCAATGCAAGAAACCGGGATGCGTTGAGGGCTGCCCTGTCAATATCAACATCCCGGCCTTCATCAAGCAGATCGCTGCGGGCCGCATGATCGATGCCTTGCTCAAACTCAAGGAACAGACAGCCTTGCCGGCGGTTTGCGGTCGGGTTTGTCCGCAGGAAAGCCAGTGCGAGGCGCGCTGTATCCTCGGCAAGAAGGGTGAGCCGGTGGCCATTGGCCGGTTGGAGCGTTTTGCCGCCGATTATGCCCGCAAACATGGCGGGGTGCCCGATCCGGTCAAAGCCGCAGCCACCGGCAAACGGGTGGCAATTGTCGGGGCGGGGCCGGCCGGGATTACCGTGGCCGGTGAACTGGCCCGCTGGGGGCATGAAGTGGTGATATACGAGGCGCTCCATCTGGCGGGCGGGGTGTTGATGTACGGTATTCCCCAGTTCCGCCTGCCCAAGGAAATTGTTCAGTTCGAGGTCAATAACCTCAAGCGGCTGGGAGTGACCATCCACACCGATTATGTGATCGGCAAGAGTGAAACCGTCGGCCAGTTGATGGCCGAGGGCTTTGATGCTGTCTTTATCGCCACTGGCGCTGGCCTGCCGGTCTTTCTCGGCATCCCCGGCGAAAATGCCATCGGGGTCTTTTCCGCCAACGAGTTCCTGACCCGGGCCAACCTGATGCGGGCCATCGATTTTCCCCGCTTTGCGACTTCGCCCATCCGACCGCGTCGGGCGATAACCGTGGGCGGCGGCAATGTGGCCATGGATTCGGCACGCACCGCCCTGCGGCTCGGGGCGGAGTCGACCATCGTCTATCGCCGCAGCAAGGCCGAAATGCCGGCGAGAGCGGAGGAAGTGCATCATGCCGAGGAGGAGGGCGTTGAGTTCCATCTGCTTACCAATCCGGTCCGGATTGTCACCGATGAGCGCAAACGGGTTGTCGGCATGGAATGTCTGCGCATGGAACTGGGCGAACCCGATGCCTCCGGACGACGGCGGCCGGTTCCGGTCAAAGGCAGCGAATTCATCATTCCGGCGGACACGGTGATCGTGGCCATCGGCAACCAGGCCAATCCGCTGGTACCGCAGACCGCACCCGAGATTAATACCAGCAAGTGGGGCACCATTATCACCGATCCGCAGACCATGATGACCTCGCTCCCTGGCGTCTTTGCCGGTGGCGACATCGTCTCCGGGGCGGCCACGGTGATCAGCGCCATGGGGCAGGGCAAGGTTGCGGCGCTGGCCATGCACCGCTACCTCATGGGGGGCGAGCCGCCGCAACTCTAAGCACATCGGATTGTTGCTGCGTTATTATCAGTACAAAAAAACGACCCCGGAGGAATCCTTCGGGGTCGTTTTTTTTTGTGCGCTGAACATTCAAGGCATTATCAAACTCAGGAGTTCCTCATTCGCCGGAATATCCGCCATCGAATCGCCGTAATGCACGTACTGCAGTAGGCCGAACTTATCGATGAGCATCAGAGCCGGCAATCTGCCGAGTTTGAACAATTTGACTTCCTGCCCGTACAAATTGAGGATCGTGTGCTTCGGGTCAGGAAGGCCGATGAATGGCAGTGCCTCCTTCAGCCAGTATTTCCGGAACGAATCGGCATCCTCCGGGCCAGTCACGATAATTTCGGTGTTCAACTGGCAAAAGCGGCGATAATCGTGACGCAACTGCGTCATATGCCGGCGGCAGAAGGGTCAGAGAAAGCTGCGGTTGAAAACCACCACTACATTTTTGAGGTTAAGGAAATCTGCCAGCGAAACGCGATTTCCATTAAAATCAGCCAGGGAGAATTCAGGTGCATGGGTGTTGGGTTCTACTTTGGCCATACGCAGTTCCTCAAGGACAAGGTTATTGACAGGTTTCCCGCTATCAGCATTCGGGTGCAGAGGTCCTGCCGGAGAGTTCTGTGCCGGTGTCCAGGCTGGGCTGCGGTCAGAGGAAGAATGCCGGCAACCCCTTAGCGCTTACTTTCCGGCAGCGCCTTCAGCGCCTCCAGGTACCGGGGGCTTTCGTCAATCGTGTTGTGGCTGGTGCCGGCAATCACCTGGAGAGATGCCAACCCCTCTCGGAAGCGCGTGATGAGCCGTTGCGTGCTGGTCCATGGAATCACTTCGTCGTGTTCGGCGACGAGAATCAGGGTGGGTGCCTGCACCTGGGGTGCGTACCGCCAGGATTCGTATTTATCCCGCAACAGCCACCGTACCGGGATATACGGATAGTGGCTGCTCGCAAGATCCTGGAGGCTGTCGTAAGGCGTGACCAGAACCAGTCGCGATGCCGGCCGCAGACTGGCGACGCGAATCGCTATGCCCGTACCCAGGCTGCGCCCGAAGAGGATGATGCGTTGATGGTGCGCCTGAACCTGATCAAACAGGGTCATGCCGTCTTGGAAGAGGGCTTCCTCGGAAGGGCTGCCGGAACTGCCGCCGTAACCCCGGTAGTGCAGGAGGTAGAGGGCATGGTTCGGGAAGGCCGCCGATAAACCGGGAAGGCTTTGCGAGGTGTCTTCGGCATTGCCGCCGAAATAGATCAGGGCATCGGGCCCGGGCTGCGGTCGCACCGAAACCAGCACCTTGGCCTCGGTGGTCGGCAGCGTGAGCACCGAGGTGCTGTTGCTCGGTGATCCGGGTTGGGGGAAGTAGATCAGGGAACGCTGGAAGAAGAACAGCCAGGCACAGAGGACCAGATAAGCCATCGCCACGATCGACAACAATGAAAGGAAGGTACGCAATGGGCTTCTCTCGGTGCAGCGTTATTTCCTGTACCCGTTTGTTTTGTATGGGAGGCTGTGGTGGTGCGCAAGGCGCTGACAGCCGGCATTCAGTCGGGCGGAAGCAGGGTATGGGTTCAGATTTTGGAGCATGGCCTCAGGTCGTCGGGGGGAAGGGAAAGAAGAGTCCGCTCATCCTGCCGCTGCGGTTCAAGTCGCAGGTTTCTCGTCTCTTCCTCCTCGGTTTTCATCCCAGCGTCAGGCGGTTTCTCCCCTTTTGCTTGCTGGCGTACATCAGGGAATCCGCCCTTTTGATCAGAGTTTCAGTGGTATCGTGTTCGTTGACCAGGGTAGCGCCGAGGGAGATGGTAATTTGAATTTTTGTTTCGTCCGCCATGATATAGGAATGTTCAATCAGCATCCGGAGCCGCTCGCCCAGAAGAACAAGGTGATCGGCAGTGACGTTGCGGATGATCCCGAGAAATTCTTCACCGCCCCAGCGGCCATAGAGGTCAAACGGGCGTGAGTTGGCGTCAAAGGTCTGGGCTGTGAAGCGCAGTACATTATCGCCGATAAGGTGGCCGTAGGTGTCGTTGACTTTTTTAAAATGATCGATATCGATGAAAAGCACCCCAAAAGGAATTTTATGGCGCTTAAATTCTTCGAATCTGGCCTGCAGTTCTCTCTCGAGGTAATTCCTGTTCGCCAGTTGGGTGAGATTGTCGAGGAGTGCTAATTTCTCCAGTTCGATCACTCGGAGGCTGTTTGCTTGTAAGCTGCTGATATCGGTGAATAACTCTACTCCGCCGATCACCTTGCCCTCGGGATCCTTGATCGTGCTCACCCTGACCAGCACCGGGAGTCGGTGCCCGTCTTTGTGATGGATGTATATTTCCATTTCGCGGTTGACGCCATCGACGATGGTCGCGGCGAGAGGACAGCTATCCTGACAGAGACTTCGGCCTGTCAAATCCACATGGGTGAGAATATTGTCGGCACAGGATTTGCCGACAACCTCATCGGCTGCATAACCGGTAATCCGCTCCGCCGCCTTGTTCCAGTAGGTGATGGTCTTGCTGGTATCAACACAGTAGAGTCCGTCATGCAAGCTGTCGATAATCCGGGCGTAGGAATCGCTGTCCATGTTCATAGGCGTGGCTTGTCTCTTGGTGTTGAGTAAGGGTGATTGTATGAATGACCATCCTCGGCAGGTTCTTCGGTACGTTCTGCCTGGCAGGATTTCGCCTGCAGCCGGCAGGTGCGGCTTCATTAATCATGTCCTCGTTGTGATGCTAATTCAATATTTAATTATATGAATGGATACCGCTGTAGGCAAAGGGATTGTAATGATTTGCCAGCATAATCATCCATGCGGTTGCGCAGGTGCTCGGAATCGGGTTGGCATACCAGCCAAAGGGGATTCGGTACCGTTTGCTCGCATAGAGATAAGGGCGGGTCTGCATGGAAAAAAGGTGGGCATACTGCTGCGGTTGACCGGGAAAACCGGTATTTGCATAGGTGTCGATGCGCAGATGGGTGAGAGCCTGATGCATCGACTGCTCTTCCTGGGCAAGCGTCTCAAGATAGCCCCGGGCTGCGGGGTATTGCGCCGAGTCCGGCGAAAGGGAGCGGTAATACCCCATCAGTTCGCGCACCATGGTGAGGGCGCCCGCGGTCCATTCGGCGGAGAGTATGCCTTGCCGGTAGTTGCCGTCCGGATCCATGCCGTTGCCGTCCTGGTCGGAAAATCCCACGCCCCATAAGGTTTTGCCGACCCCATATCCGCCCCATTGTTTCACCTGCTGCCAATTCTGATAGGCTGTCCCAAAGCCGAACCACTGGTCTATTTGTCGGGCGCCAAGGGCGGCAATTCCCCAGGTGTTGACATCCACGGCCTTGGGTTGCAGATTCGGCATCCACTTGCTCGCGGCGGTGGGATCGTCGGCACGACCGCCTTGGACAAACTCGCCATTCTGCCAAGCCGAATTTTTCAAAAAAGCCAGCAGGCCCGCAGTCCGGCGATGGTTGCCGGTCGCCCCACCGTTGAGCATCGTTTCGCAGAGTTGCATGGTCTGGTTGATCGTGGCCTTGTCTGGTGCGCGCAATGTTTTTTCGTGAGTCAGCGTCGTCTGCAAGGTGGTTCGCAGGATTGTAAGTCCTGCATACAGCGAGATATTATTTTCCACTGCTACTTCATAGGGATTAACCAATTGGTCGCCCTGATTGGCCACCGTGCCTGCCGGCGCATAATACACCGCGCCGGATACTGACTGCATGGCTGCAAAAGCGGGCAGGATCGCCACGGCGTTTTGAACGGCCAGATCCTGAAAGGGGACAAAGGCCGTTTTGGCATCAATGATGTAATGGAGGTAGGCGGCTTGCAGTGGTCCCAGCAGAAAGGCCCAGGCGTTTTCGCCGGTGATCGGCTTCCAATCCGTCCAGGTCACCTTGCCGGGCTGATAGTCTGCATTGTCGAGCGGTAGAGCCTTGGTGGTCAGGAGATCGGCATACTTGCTGCCGATAAGCGGGTCCGTTGCCAGCCAATTACGGGGGAGCATGCGGAAGGTGAAAGCCTGCCTGGGCACAGTGATGGTCTGCTGGTTGTAGACAAAGACCTTGCCGGCGGTGAGGGCCCGATTTTCACTGGCCACGCTGTGTTTGGAGTTGCCGTTGTAGCCTTCCTGCAGCAGCTGATTTTGATTGCTGGCCAAGTCGTAGGCGTCTTGATGGTGCGGAAGCGTGAAGTTGTTACGCACTCGCCCGAGCACGACGCCAATCTGCCAGGCGGCGGCATCGTAAATGTTGGCGCCGTTATGGGTGTTGACCCGTTCGGTCTGTAAATCCCCGGCCAGGGAGGGTTGCGGGGTCAGGGTGGAGGTCTGCGGATCGTAGTAATCAATGACGGCGCAGGTATTTCCGGGCCATCGGCAAACATATTCGCCCCAGTAAGCAGGACTGTCGACAAAGCTGAGCGGCAGGCTCTTGCCCCGGAGTTTGCCGGCAGTGGCGGTGTAGAGGATGCCGTCTCCGTCCTGCCGATCATTGACCAGGAAACGATAGCTGGATTCCAGGTCGGCTACGGTTTCTTGGGCCTGTGCCAGGGGGGGGGGCGCCAGCAGCACCAGCAGGGGCAGGGCGATCCGTAAAACAAGAGATTGACTGATAGCGCGTTTCGGGCGGTGAAAAGTCATGTCGCGAATCCTGGGTTACAAGAAAGTGGGCGCAACCGCCTCTATGGCGGAGCGGGCGGTTCCTCATTGTAGAGCAATAAGTAGTTTGACGGAGCGCTCAGGGGCCGATCGGAGCAAAATTTCGGTTGGGCGTCTGCAGTGGCGGCATCCGAGGAAGAGTGGATGCTGAGCAAACAGCGCTCTGTGGCCCGCTTCAGCAAATAGCCCCTTTTGCCGAGTTGCAATCAGCCTGCATGGCATTGTCTGCAATTCTGCCCCGTGTCCTCAACGACCAAACAGGTCTTGGAGGAAGCCGCCGCTGTCCTGGTTTTGCGGGGGTGTTTTTGGTGAGGGCTGCCCTTTTGCCGGTTTAGTCGGGGCTTGACCGAGCGCGGTGCGGCAGGGATCGGAGTCGGCACTGACTTTGTCGAACAATTTTTCGCCGAGCATGGAGAGCCCGCCGGTAGCGGCGGCTACGCCCACCGAGGCAGCGGTGCGCAAGGTACCCTCAGTGTCGATGCCGATGGCAGGGCGGGCGAGGGTGCCGCGCACCCGTGTCATCCCGGCGAAAGGGCTGGACAGCGACAGCCCCACACCATGGCGGGGACTGGGACGAATCCCCAGATCCAGCCTTTCCGAGCGCAGATCAATCGTACCGGAACCCACTACATCGACCTTGTCGGTGCGTGCCGCCAACCCCTTGTTGGTGGAGGCGATACCGTCAACGATGGTGAAACGGGCGACGGCGCAGGATAAGGAGGTGGTTTTTTCGCTTTTCGCCAGCGGATTCAACACGTCCAGCAACTGAAACAGCAGGTCGCCGCTGGCCCAATGTGCGGCCATGTGCTGTATTTTTCCAGCGCCGATGCTCAGCACCGTTTCGCCGGTAAGGGAGGCCATCAAGGCGCGCACAGATTCGCCCTGGCCTTTCAGGTCGACCTGAAGGTTGCTCTTGCCGCCGCTGATAACGGTAGGGTCGACCAGTTGGCCCAACTCCACCTGGCGCGCGGTCAGGTGGACGACGATAACAGGCACCGTGCCGTCAACATCCAGGCTGGCCTCACCCTCGATATTGCCACCGGCCAGACCGGCACGGAAAGGCTTGAGTGCAAGCCGCCCCCCTCGGACATGCAGGTGAGTGAGCAGATCTGTCCATTGCAGGTCGTCCGTGATTAACGTGCCGACCTCGATGGCCAGGTCGAGATCGAGTGGCCGCAATGCCGGGAACGGCAGGCTTTTGTCGGAAAAGATGCGGCCATCGCCTGCAGCGGATTGGGTCGGTTGAGGCGTTGGTTTTTCACCCGCTTGGGCCGTTTGATCTATGAAATTATTGAGATTAAAGGTGGTGGCTGCCAGTTTTCCGGAGAGATGTACTCGCTTGGTCATGTCCACGGCCAACTCGCCGCTCAGGTCGCTGCCTGCCACCGTGGCCTTGATATCGGCAAGTTTCCAGTTGGCGCCGCTGCCGCACAGCCGTCCCGAAAGTTTGGTGGGGCCGAGGGCTGGAATTTCGGTGCCGGCCAATTGCGACAGGCGGCCCAGGTTTTCGCTTTCCATGGTTAGGGCCAGTTCGGTGTCCATCCTGCCCCCCAGATCCTTAACCGTTCCCTTGGCGGTGAGTTGGAGGGTGTCACGCTGGCCGGCTTCGGCCTCCACTTCGGTCAGGGTGTAAGAATCGCCGGTATCGCTCAGGCGGGCCGTCAACTTGAACGGACCCGCGGTGTGGGTGATTTCTGGTTTTGCTATTTTGGCAAGTTGCGCCATTTTATATACTTCTTCGCCTTGGGCGGTCAACTGCAGGTTGAACCCACGAAAAGACAAAAGGTTAGCGATCGACCCTTCTGCGGTGAGGGCCAGTCCATCGATGGCCCCTTGCAGGTGTATCGGCCATGGCTTGCCTGCGATGGCGGTGGCGAGTTTCCCTACCGTACCATTGATCTTAATGACCTGGCCCTGGGCCTTGGCCGCTAGTCGGATGGCCAGCAGTGTGGAGGTCTTCTTATCCGGCAGTACGGTCAGGCTTTCAATTTCAATGGACTCGGTCTTGCCGGTACTGCGGTTGCGGTGGGCCACGACCCCGTTTTTGATGGTTATCTCCAGCAGGGTGATTTGATACGTTGAACCGTTATCTGTTGCGGAGGGGGCTGGTCCGGGTTGGTCGGCGGGGCCTTTTTTTTCTGCGGGAATGCTGAAATCCAGGTTGCCCCGCCCCTTAGCATCGGTCTCGATCAAAATATCGGGCGAGGAAAACAGCAGGTTGTTGATGACCAATTCGTGCCTGAGCAGGGGCAATAAGGAGATCACCATCTCAAAGCGTTTGATTCGCACCATGTCGGGGCGGGTTAAACCAGGAGGGTTGGAAAGAACCACATCATTGGCGACCAAGCGCGGGATCAGGCCCACCTGCAGTTCCAGCGGACCGGCGATGGTCAGCGTGCGACCGGTGGCAGTCTTTACCTGGGTAGCTAGGAGTTCCTTGATTCGGTCCAGATTCAGGGACGTAACTGCAATCACCAGGCCTACGGTCACCACTGCCAATAGTGCCAGCAACAGGGTGGCCAGTTTCAGGGGCAATGTCATCCGCATGGGAAGTCCTCCTGATTAAGGTGAGGGAAGAACAGGGCCGTCTGTGTCCGCGTCAGGGGAAAATCATTTTGAAATAAGCTGGTTGCCTGAAAAATAGTTCTATTTTATTCCGAATGGCGATGGGCTGCAATTGCTAATACGATCAGTGCACATTACTGGTCATGGTCAGGCACCTCTCCGGTTAATCGGCCGGTTTCTTTATATAGCAAGCTAGTATTCCTTCGGCCTTTCCATTCTTTGCTTTGTATCGCAATACGACCCTGCTGGTCTCACTCTGCGACGAAAAATCCATTTATATTTCAGCATAATAACGATTGGTAGCCAGGCGAGCCCCTTGCGATAGCTGAAATGACCGCTCGATCAGTTGCTCACTCTCGGCTGCTACCAGTAGTCTCTGAAATAATCGAGGGGCGCATAGTGGTACCACCGCGAACCAATCATTTATCGTTTCCCGTGGTGGCACAGTAATTGCGCTGTGATTGTTTTGTGAGCGAACACAATCTTTTTTTTTAGGGACGAATATGCGGTCAGCAATCGTCAACGGCATTCCGCAAGATATCCCGCAGGTCGTTCGGGTCGGAGTTGTTAAGCGTCCTACGGTAAGGGCATTCGGCGGCCATAGCGAAATTCTTCCCCCGCGAGAACGGTATGGTCTTATTGGTCATAAAGCTTTGCTGGATTTTTGTGGTGCCGCCAACGATGAACTTTTTCGCAACGATTACAGAGGCTGGGTTGAGGAAGCGTTGCAAAATTAAAATGGCAGAACGCTCAGGGAGGGATACTGGACAGAATCGATTGCTGTCTGTCGGCAGCGAGGAATTTATTGAAGGAATAAAAGGGAGAATGGAGGGGAAGCGCAAAGGGCGGCAACTTCACGGGACTGATTACGAATACAGTCGCCGGGAGCCTGAAACTTCTTACAGCTCTGTTTTTGCCCCGGAAAAGAGCCTTTTAAGGCATGGGGATACATTTCCTGGAACTGTTGCGACGATAGTCCGGCCAGATAGCTTGGTCTGCCCCCGGTCAAGGCTAAACCAGCGGAATGATGCGCGGCACCAGGGGGAGTTGCTTGTGGGTGGTTGTGGCAACCTGCATCGAAACCCCTCGGGAAAAAAGGATTATTCAATCGCTGCAATGCCTTCAGGGGAAAAGTCGGAAGGGGAAATGGAACCAAGGCATGACGGCGACCTGGCGCTATCATACCCCTGTTTTTTGACGTGGATGGAATATGCCGAAATAGTTGGGAAAAGGCCGTGAATAAACGGTTATTATCC
>JAFLKR010000071.1 GCA_019163135.1 Desulfobulbaceae bacterium
AACCGATAATCTTTGAACGGGGTAAAATAATAGAAGAACGCTCTGTTGATGTCCAACAATTTATAAACACAAGAGCGCTTGATCCTGAATCAAATATCCAATTTGGTGAGGGCGGCGCCGGTTCGTATTCTGATGGCAAATTGTTTTCCAGAAGAGACAACAATACCAGTTTCGTCAACAGGGTACTGCAAACCTATATAAAATTCGGAGCCCCTGAAGAAATCGGCTACATCAGCAAACCCCATTTGGGGACTGATGTGTTGTGCAAGATAGTTAGAAATATAAGGCGCTATATCCTCGAGAGAGGCGGCGAGATTTATTACGGCGCTAAAATGACGGATATCCTGATTTCAGATGCGGTGGCCACTGGTGTTGTCATCAACGAGGAGCAGGAATATCTTTCATCGCGCATCTATATTGCTCTGGGGCATTCTGCCCGTGATACCGTTGAGATGATGCATGAAAAAGGGGTTGTTCTTGAGCAGCGGCCGATCTCTGTGGGGGTGCGAATAGAACACCCGGTCGAAACAATAAATGTGATGAGGCACGGAAATAAATATAGTACTTTTAAAAAGTTAGGAGCGGCTACCTACTCGTTGAATTACACCAATCAAAAAATTAAAAGAGGCGTTTATACCTTCTGCATGTGCCCCGGGGGTGAGGTGGTTAATGCATCAGCTGCTCGAGGTCAGCTGGTCGTCAACGGAATGAGCTATTCACAAAGGTCCTCGCCATTTTCAAATGCAGCGTTGGTTGTAAGTTGCCATGTCGACGATTACCCGTCAGCCGGTCCTTTGGCAGGCTTCGAGTTTCAAAAGAATATTGAACGAAAAGCCTTTGACGCCGGGGGCGGAAAATGGGAGGTGCCGGCGCAGAATTTGATGCATTTTTTAGGTGACAGCGACGTTGTCGGTTTAAATGAGAACTCCTATAAAATGGGTGCCGTGCCAGCTGATTTGAAAGATATTCTTCCAACCTTTGCGGTCGAGGAACTGAGAGCCGCCTTTGCAAAATGGAAAAAGGAAGTCCCCTTATTTGTTTCAAATCAGGCTATTTTATTAGGTGCGGAAACCAGAACCTCCTCTCCGGTGCGGATTACGCGTAACGAAAGATTTGAATCGGTAAATATTAAAAATCTGTATCCGATAGGCGAAGGTTCAGGATACACCGGCGGGATTACGAGCTCGGCCGCAGATGCTATAAAGGCTGTCGAAATGCACATGCTGCACGATAGCCGGTGAAGCGTATCCTTGCAGTGCACGATGAAAAGGGCTATCGCCAACAGGTCGTAACTCTATCGGTTTGGCTCTGGCTTTCTCTTCCTCCGGCATTCTTGCCCGAGAGCAACTGCTTATTATCTTATCAATTTATTATCGCACCCACTTATGCCGATATCTAACCTGACCGCCTCCGAACTGCGTCTCATTCTCGATCCTGCCACCTTTGGGTTCGCCGACACCTCAGAATTATTGGAGCATGCGTTGCCCTGGATCGGTCAAGAGCGCGCCGAAAACGCCGCCAACTTCGGGCTCGGCATGGAACAGGCGGATTATAACTTGTTTGTTCTGGGCGAGGTCGGCAGCGGTCGCTCTTCGCTCCTCAAGCAGGCCATGCAAGCTGCTGCCGCAGAACGGCCCCTTCCGCCGGATTTATGTTATGTGCATAACTTCGACGCCCCGGAGCATCCCCGCGCCCTTCGCCTGCTTGCCGGGCAAGGTCGTTTGTTCCGGCAAGGCATGGCCCGCATGATGAAAACATTGCTGAAGGAAATTCCGCAACGGCTGGACGGACCGGATTTTAAGGTGGAGAGCGAGCGGATCGTCAAATCCTACAAAGAGGAAGAATCCAAGGCTTACGGCATACTCGATGCCTTTGGCGAAGCCCGCAATTTTACGATGCACCGCGAATCCGGCCGCATTCTCTACACCGTGCGCGGCAAAAAGGGGCATGCCATGACCGAGGATGAGGTGCTTGCCTTGCCGAGGGAGCGCCGCGCCGAGATTTCGCAGGACGAACAGGAATTACTCGCCGAAATCAACCGTTATTTTGAAAATACCCGTCCGATGGAGCAGATGATGAACGAGGCCCTGGCGGAGTTGCGCCGTCAAGTGGTCAAACCGCTCTTGGATCGGGAATTACAGGAAATTCGCACCACTCTGGAACAGCAGGTCAAGGGCTCCGTCAAGCTCGACGCCTACCTGGAGCAGGTCATGCAGGATATCCTCGGCAATCTCGAATTGTTCAAAGCATCCGATACCGATGACGATTTGCGCTACGAGATGTTAAGCAAAATGTTAGCCCGCACCCGGGTTAATCTGATTGTGGATAACGAAGGCTTGCACGGCGCACCGGTGATCATCGAGGATAATCCTCTGTTTCGTTCGCTGTTTGGCAGCATCGAATATCAAACCGAAAACGATGCGCTGGTGACCGATTTTTCCCGTATTCGTGCGGGCAGCCTGCTCAAGGCCCACGGTGGTTTTCTGATGCTGCATCTGCGCGACCTGTTGGCCGATGGCCTCGTTTGGGAAAAGCTGCGGCGGTTTCTGCGCAGCGGTTGCCTGCAGATTGAAGAACCGGGCACGGCTTTTGCGCCGATTGCAGCGGTTTCGCTCGAACCCGAGGCGGTGGAGATCGATGTCAAGATTGTCCTGATCGGTTCGCGCCAACTGTATTACGAACTGCAGGAGCACGATCCCGAATTTGCCCGTCGTTTCCGGGTTAAGGTGGACTTTGTCGAACGATTTTTCGCCAATGGCGATACGCGCCGGGCATCGGCCATCTTCGTGGCCCATACCTGCCAAAACCGGGGACTGCCCCATTTTTCCGCCGCTGCCGTCGCCCGACTGCTCGAACAAGGGCACCGCGAAGCCGAAGACCAATCGCGCCAGAGTGCCATCTTTGGCCACACCGAGGCCTTGATCATCGAAAGCGCCGCCCTGTGCCGAGCGCGAACCGGCCGTCTGGTCGAGGTCCCTGATGTCAATGCGGCGCTGGTTGCCCGCAAACTGCGTCACGACTACCCCGAACAGCGGATGCAGGAGGCTATCGCCGAGGGCGATGTGCTGATCTCCTTGCAGGGCGGACAAGTCGGCCAGCTCAACGGTCTGACTGTCATGGATCTGGGCGATCTCCGCTTCGGCTTTCCGGTGCGGGTCACCGCCCGAACGTATGCCGGTGAGGATGGCCTGATCAACATCGAACGTGAGGTCGAGATGTCCGGTCCCATTCACGACAAGGGCGTCCTCATCCTGCACAACTATCTTTCCGCACTGTTTACCCGTAACACCCCGCTGGCGCTCAATGCCTCCATCGTCTTCGAGCAGGAATACCGAGGCGTTGAAGGGGATTCTGCCTCCTGCGCCGAATTGTATGCCTTGCTCTCGTCGCTGTCCGGGTTGCCGCTTCTCCAGGGAATCGCAGTTACGGGAGCGCTCAACCAGCATGGCGAAGTGCTGCCGGTAGGCGGCATCAATGAAAAGATCGAAGGGTATTTCGATATCTGCGCCGCAGCCGGACTAAGCGGCGGCCAAGGGGTGCTGATTCCGCATCGCAACCGCCGCCATCTGATGCTTGACCACAAGGTGACCGCAGCCGTCGCCCAAGGTTTGTTTCATATCCATACGGCGGAGCATGTGACTGAAGGCCTGGAGTTGCTCACCGGCGTGCCTGCCGGCTGCGCCAACAATAACGGGGTCTATCCGCGCGACAGCGTCCTGGGCCAGGCCCAGAAAACCTTGCTGGCCTACCGCCGTGCCTGTCTGGCCCTGGAACATAAAAAGGAAGCGGCTCCGAAAGGTTGAACCAACCACTATCGCCGCTCTTCCATCAAAATCTGCGGACGCAGCAGAAATAATCTGTTGCACTTTTTACTAAAAATACTGCAACATATAAGTGCTTAAAGATTTACGGGCAGCAAAGGCGCCGGGAGTGCAGAAATATTTGAAACGGCTGGAGGTCGCAAATATTTTCCCGAGGGGGTCAGCGTATTGGGTCGATACATGGAGTTGCAGGGAGATTTCTCATGGGAGAACCATCGATGGTAACGGAATTGAAGGCGGATGCGGATAAAAAGTCCAAGGACGAGGATAAAAAGCCCAAGGACGAAAAAAGCGGGTCGGAAAAAGCGGAAAAGGTTTTCGATCTTACCGCCCCCGAATGGTATCTCAATCGGGAACTGTCTTGGCTCGAGTTCAACCGGCGGGTCTTCAACGAGAGCAAGGATGCGCGCAATCCGCTCCTGGAACGCGTCTTTTATCTTTCGGTGATCGGTTCCAATCTCGATGAATTCTTCATGAAACGGATCGGGGGCCTTAAGCAGCAGGTCGGCGCCGAACTGAAACTGCTGTCAATCGACGGCAGAACGCCGCAGCAGCAGATTGATGAGAGCTACGAGGTCATCCGCGACATTCTCGCGAAACAGCAGGACTTGGAGCGGGAGTTGCTCACCTTGCTCGCCGGGCAGGACATCCATATCGTCAAGTATGCCGCCCTCAATGAGCAGCAGCGGCAGAAAATGACGGTCTATTTTCGCGACAACATCTACCCCCTGCTGACACCGCAGGGCATGGACCCGGCCCACCCTTTCCCTTTTATTTCCAACCTTTCGCTCAATCTCCTGGTCGCTACCCGGCACAACGAAGGTGAGCATATTTATCTCAACCGGATCAAGGTGCCGACCACCGGGACCGGTATTCCACGGTTCATCCGGGTCGAGCCGGATAAGTATCTGTATGTGCTGTTTGAAGACGTGATCGCCAATAATTTGGCGATTATTTTCCCCGGCATGATTATCGAGAGTTGTGAACTGTTCCGGGTCACCCGCAACGCCATTACCGAGAATTGGCCGGATCAGGCCATAGATCTGTTGTCGATGATCGAGTCGGCGCTCCGGGACCGGAAGTTTGCCGAAATCGTCCGGCTTGAGGTCGACAGTACCATGACCCGGCAGCACCGAGGCATGCTCGCAGCCGAACTGGGGATCGACAGCCGCAAGGATGTGTTCGTGGTTGACGGTATCATGGGCAAGCGCGATCTTATGGAAATCGTCGCCATTGATAAACCGGAGCTCCATTTTACACCGCATCAGCCGCTGGACCACTACAAGCTTTCCGGCGACTTCCCCAATATTTTCCATCAGATACGGGAAGAAGGGCCGATTCTGCTGCAGCATCCCTACGAGTCGTTCAGTTCCTCGGTGGAGCGTTTTCTCCGCGAGGCCAGCACCGACCCCAAGGTTTTGGGGATCAAGATGACCCTCTATCGGACTTCGGCCAATTCTCAGATCATCCAGTATTTGCTCGATGCTGCCCAAAACGGTAAGCAGGTCGCGGTGGTGGTCGAACTGATGGCCCGATTCGACGAATCCGCCAACATTCATTGGGCCACCTATCTGGAGCAGGCGGGCATCCATGTCACCTACGGGGTTGTTGGCCTAAAGACCCATTCTAAGGTGATTTTTGTGGTTCGGCGCGACTATGACGGCCTCAAGCGATACGCCCATATCGGTACGGGCAACTATCACGCCGGCACCGCGAGGGTGTACAGCGATCTCGGCCTGCTGACCTGCGACAGCGATATCGGCAACGATCTGACCGAATTTTTTAATTTCCTCACCCTGGGATACGCTCCGGCGAGGAATTATAAGAAGCTGCTGCCGTCCCCCAAAATCCTCAAAAAAGCGTTGTTGGATAATATCAAGCGGGAAGTCGACCAGCACAGCAAGGGCAGTCCGGGTTTGATCCAATGGAAGACTAATGCCCTCACCGATCAGGACGTCATCGCTGCTTTGTATCAGGCTGCACAGGCGGGGGTCAAAATCGATCTTCTTGTGCGCGATAGTTGCCTGCTCCGTCCCGGCATCCCCGGCCTTTCCGAGAATATCCGCGTTATTTCTCTGGTGGGCCGCTTCCTCGAACACGCCCGCATTTATTATTTTAAGAATAACGGCGAGGAGCAATATTTCATCGGATCCGCCGATATCATGAAACGCAATCTGGAGCGGAGGGTGGAGGTGATCACCCCGGTGGAGGCCCCCGCATTGAAGGCACAGCTGCGGGAGATTATCAATCTGCAGTTGGCGGACCGGCGCGGAGCCTGGGATATGCAGCCCGACGGTACCTATATCCAGCGCAAGCCCGAACCCCGTGAGGAGAAACGCTCGGCCCAGGAACAACTGATCGAACGGAGTGAAAAACGGTTGGCCGAAGCTCGCCGGTTCTATAAAAAGCAATTCTCCAAAAAGATTGCCAAACGAAAAAATAAATAAGCCGTCCCGAATCGGATCGAACAGCACTGGGCGAAGGTGTAGCGAGTGGGTCAATAAACCCCTGGATCAGGGGCAACCGGAAGGTTGTTTCAAGCGATACGCCATACGGCCCGAAAACATCCGGCCTTTTAACGAACTGAAGCAGGGCTTCTTTCCCTGAGAAAAAAGCGAATCATCGGCGCGCTGGTAATACTGGTCACCAGGGCCATAACTACCAGCGCTACAAAGATAGGTTGGGTAATGAGACCGGCTTGAAAAGCCAGGCTGCCCAGAATGATCTCCATGGCCCCGCGGGCGTTCAGGCCAAACCCGACCGCCATGGCGTTATGCCAGTTCATCCCTCCGAGGCGAGCTCCAATGCTGGCCCCCAGCACCTTGCCGATACAGGCAATGAGCAAAACCACCCCCACGATAACCCCATCAAAATACTGGACAAAATCAACCTTCAGGCCGATGGAGACAAAAAACAGCGGCGCGAAGAAATTGGTGACAAATTGATGCATGATCTCGCGGGCCTGTTCCCGCAGATGCACGGAGTCGCCGATGGCAATGCCTGCTATAAAAGCGCCGAGGATGGCATGAATATGGATGCTCTCGGTGAAAGCTGCGCACAGCAGGCAGAGGCCGAGGCTCAGCGACAGCACCCCGCCCGGCCACGACAGGCTGGTCTGGACCCAGGGCAGGATGCGATTGAGCAGCAGTCTGCCGATCACCAGCATAAAGACACTGAAGGCCACAATGTATGCCAGGGTGTAGCCGATGGCGGTGGTGGTCCCCTCGCTTTTTCCGGCGATCGAGAGAATGAAGGAAAAAAAGAGCCAGCCGACCAGGTCGTTGAAGATCGCCGATGAGATAATAACCATGCCCACCTTGGTCTTGAACAGTTTCATGTCCAGCAGGATGCGGGCGATCACCGGCAGGGCGGAGATCGACATGGCAGTACCGAGGAACAGAGCAAAAATGAAGTTTTCGGATCGCTCGATGTCAAACCAGTGCGGAACCAGCCAGGCTGCGGCAAATCCACAAATAAAGGGTACCACCATGCTGCCGAAACCGGCATACACGGTAATCCGGCCCTGACGAATCACCTGCGACAACTGGATTTCCAGCCCGGCGACGAACAGCAGCATGATCACTGCCAGGGAAAAGATGCCATCGAGGGCTATGGCGAAATGGGTATTGGTGGTGAAAGGGAAAATCGTGTCGTAGGTGGCGGGGGAGAAGGCACCGAGCACGGTGGGGCCAAGGACGATGCCGACCAGGAGTTCCCCCATGACAATGGGTAAACCTATCTTTCTGCCAAGCTCCGAGGCAAAACGGGAGAGCAGCAGCATGGTGCTGATCGCCACCAGCAGAATAACCAGATCGTCAGGGGATAACTTGGCCATGGAGAGTCTCGCGCTCGGGGATCAGGAAACTCGGGAATGGACGATCAGCAGGTTGCACGGCAAGTTTTCCAGGATGTATTCCATGCCATGGGTAAATATGCGATCAATGAGGCCGTATTTGGCATCCGGTGAATTGATGACCAGCAGGTCCGCGTTCACTTTTTCCGCATACTGCCGAATGGCAAAACCGGGTCGCCCCAGAACGAGTTCTTCTGAGACCTTTATCTCGCAGGGAGCGCAGCGACAGACCAGGGCATGCAGTTGTTTGGCCTCTTCACTGGAGAGTTGTTCTTTGACGTTGGTGCTTTGGTTGGCCGTGCTGTCGTAGGCCATGGCCATGGCCAGGCCTTGCTGATCTGATTCGGTGACCACCATAATTTCCTGGGCTCCGACGCCTTTGGCGAAGTAATTCAACGTTTTGATGGTGCAGATGGTTTTGGGATGCTGGACCCCGCTGACCACTAATCGTTTGAAGGGCGTGCCATTGATCTCTGGTTCGGTGAGCAGGAGCAGGGAGCATTTGGCGGCCCTGCTCAGGCCCCGCACTACCGAGCCGAGATAGTAGGACAAGCCTTTTTCGCGGCGTTTTGCTCGGAGGATGAGGAGGTCGACCAGATTTTGTTTGCAGATTGCCAGCAGCGATTTCACGGGATTGCCTTGCTGCCAGATGGTTTTCACCTCAAGCGCGTCAAACCCCAAGCGAGCCAGGATGTCGCGCAAGGTGGCTTCCTTGGCCGGTGTCTGTTCGCCGATATGGATGAGCAATAAGCGGGCATGAAAACATTCTGCCATAATTTTGGCTTCCGCTAAGACCGCTTCCAGTCTGGAGGAAGAAAAAGCGATCGCCACCCCGATGGTCTCAAAAGGGTAGGGCGGACGTCCTTTCAATTGGTCATCATTCATGGTTGTTGCCTGATTCCCGTTAATAATATGGTCCGCGCAAAAGATTTTGCAGGGGTCCTGCGAACCGCTCCATGGGCGATTATTAAAGCAATAATGGTTACAAGTCACTTTTAAAGCGATATCCCACGCCGGATTCGGTCAGAATATAGCGAGGGCGGGAGGCATCCTTTTCGAGTTTATGACGGAGGTTGCTGATATTGACCCGCAGGACATGCGGTTGCTCCAGGTAAGCAGCGCCCCAAATTTGCTTAAGTATCTGCCGATGGGTCAGCACCTTCCCGGCGTTGGTCACCAGCAGTCGCAACAGATCGTATTCCGTTGGCGTCAGCGCGAGCACGTCGTTTCCTATTTTTACTAATCGGCGGGCCAGATCGACTTGCAGTTCGTCAACCCGGAAGACCGGTTCTTCCACCTGCTGGAGGGCGCGCCGCAGCACCACCCGTATCCGCGCCAGCAGTTCCCCCACCCCAAACGGTTTGGTCAGATAATCATCGGCACCGGCATCCAGCGCATTGACCTTGTCGGCCTCGCGATCGCGCACCGAAAGGACGATAATCGGCACGGTTGACCATTGCCGGATTCGTTTGATCACTTCCACCCCATCCAGATCCGGCAGACCCAGGTCCAGCAGAATAACATCCGGTCTGGTCGTCACGGCGGCTGCGAGGGCTCCGTGGCCATTCTCCGCCTGAAAAAGGACAAATTCGCCATTGGCAAGGGCTGTTTTCAAAAAGCGCTGGATAGCCGGTTCATCGTCGACAATCAGGATGCGTGGCAGATGGATTTCCTTCGACATTTCTTTCTCACAAAGGCAGTTGGCAGGTGATGTGCAAGCCGCCGCCGGATCGATTTTGAGCCCATATTTTTCCTTGATGGGCTTCAACTATTCCTTTGCAGATGGAGAGCCCTAATCCCGTTCCATTCACACTTTCAGGAACCGGCAAGCGGTAGAATTTTTCAAATACCCGCTGTAAATCGTGGTCGGGAACCCCAGGGCCACGATCAAGGACTTCGACTAGTAAAGCGTTTGGGGTGGTACGGGCCAATATTTCTATGGGACTATCAACCGGTGAATATTTCAAGGCATTATCAATCAGGTTAATCAAAACTTGGGTCATGAGCACCATATCCATACTGACCAGAGGGAGAGGGGCGGCCAGCTGCACGCTCACATCCTTTCCTTCCAATTTCCGGTCAAGGGCTGCCAGCGAACAACCAATTAAATCCTGAACGTCGCAGGGTTCCTTGTTGATCTTGAGTTCTCCTGCTTCCAACCGGGTCATATCCAGCAGATTGCCGACAAAACGATTGAGACGTTCCGCCTCGTCCCAGGCGCCGTTCAAGAGATCCTGCCCTCGTTGGTCATCGATCCGCAGCGTTCGATCCCGGAGGCTGCTGAGTGCTCCGATGATCGATACCAGAGGCGTGCGCAGATCGTGGGAAATCGAATTTAACAAGGCTCGCTCCAGGGTTTCTCTCGCCTGCAGGACTTGCGCTTTTTCGGCCTGCTGCGCCAGGTGGACCCGTTCCATGGCTAGGCTTATCTGCGCGACAAAGGCGTCGAGCAGCCGACGATGATGCGGCGAGTAGTAATCGGAGGATTGGTTCAATTTGACGCCCAATACCCCGAACGCATAGCTTGTAGTATGCAGCGGCAGATAAAGCAGTGCTGCCGAACCGAGTGTTTCCGTACCGTTTCCCGCAGCCTGCCGATTGCGAAAAGCCCAGTCGGCCACCGCTAATTCCTTGATATCCAGTGGTAAATCGTCGCTGGTAACCGATATTTGGATTTGCTCGCCTTGCGGAAAAAGGACAGCCAGTTTGGCCTGCAAGGTTTGGGTGATATTTTTCAACACGGCGGCCAGGATGGATTCCATGTCAACGCTGGCGGCTAAATCGCGACTCAGATAGTAGAGGCTCTCGGTCTGCAGTTCACGCTCCCGCAGGGCCTCCGAGCGTTCTCTGGCCTTGGCCACCAGGGTGCTGATCACCAGGCCGACGATAAACAGGCCGAAAAAGGTAAAAATATATTCGGTATCCGCCACCGTAAGGCTCCACCGGGGGGCGATAAAGAAAAAATCAAAAGCCAGAACGCCGAGGGCGGCGGTAAGGATTGCCGGTTTCCGGCCAAACTGGACAGCGGCCAGCACCACTGCCAGCAGATACACCATGACCATGTTGATCGGCGACACATAGGATCGCGCCAGGAAGGACAGGAGAGTGGCCGCCGCCACCAGGGCCAGGCTGACCAGATACTCGGACCAGGCGCCCATTTTTGGCGGTTGCCACCGGGAACGGGGGGGCTGCACCGCTTCCTTTCTGAAACTGACCACATGGACATGGATGGAATCGCTCAAGCGGATAATCTGATCGACAATGGGAGGCCGCACCAATTCGCGCCATCGGGATTTAGTGGGCTTGCCGACCACAATGCGGGTGACGTTATGGCGTATGGCGTAATCGATGATCGCCTCAGGAACCGAAGAGGCGGTTATGGTGGCCACTTCGGCGCCCAGGCTTTCCGCCAGGCGCAGGTCATGCCAGACCCGTTCCCGATTTTCCTGCTGCTGTTTGGCCAGGCTCGGGGTTTCGATGTACACGGTGAACCATTGCGCCTTCAATTCATCGGCGAGACGGCGGGTGGTCCGAATTAATTTCTCGCTAAATGGGCTGCCGCTGGCGCAGACCAGCAACCGTTCGGTGACCGGCCAGGGACCGACTATGGACCGGGTTTCCATGTACGACCGCATTTCATCGTCCACCCGGGCAGCGGTTCGACGCAAGGCCAATTCCCGCAGGGCAATCAGATTGCCGGGTCTGAAGAATTTTTTTGCGGCATGAGACGCCTGTTCCGGGACGTACACCTTGCCCTGCTGCAACCGTTGCAGCAATTCTTCCGGCGGTATATCGACCAGCGTGATCTCAGCGGCCTTGTCGAGCAGGCTGTCGGGAACAGTTTCCCGCACGGGAACGCCGGTTATCTGGGCGACAATGTCATTGAGGCTTTCAAAATGCTGAACATTGACCGTGGTATAGACATCGGTGCCGGCGGCCAGGATCTCTTCGATATCCTGCCATCGTTTTTCATGGCGGCAACCGGGGGCATTGGTATGAGCCAATTCGTCGACCAGGGCCAGTTCAGGTTTTCTGGCCAGGGTCGCGTCAAGATCCAGTTCAGCGAGTTCCACCCCCTGATGGACGCTTCGCGCTTTGGGCAGCACCTCAAACCCGGCCAGGAGGGCATCGGTTTCGGCGCGACCATGGGATTCGACATAGGCGGCAACCACGTCTCTGCCTTCCGCCTGCTGCTGTCGGGCCGATTCCAGCATGGTGTACGTTTTGCCCACGCCGGCGGCGTAACCCAGGAAAATTTTCAGTCTCCCGCGTTTCCTGCCATTTTCCTCTGCCTGGGCAACCTTCAGCATGGTTTCCGGCGAGGGGCGCATCGCTTCCTGCGACGTGTTCATGCGGCTGCCTGGTCCAGGTTGAGGACCGGAAGATTGATTTGCCTTGCTGCAAACAGGCCTGCCCGGCGCTTTTTCATTATGGCCATAATAAGGAGCTGATTGGTTTATTGTACATTGATTTTATTGAATTAAATGTATTGAAGCCGTCGTCTGAACGCACCAGGGCCACACGAAAATTCAGCGGATTGCAGAGCTCTCTGGCAAAGGATAATACAACCTACTTGGTTGCCTTGAAAGTCCTGCTTCCCACTAGGTTTTGATAAGCAGTAAGAATCTCGTCACATTGAGCCGTAATGATGCGTTTTCTGCCCAGAGAAAGTTCCAGAGATTTAATGTTGCTGTTTTGTCGTGATAAATGGATCACGGCGGCAGTCGCTTCCTTAAAGTCAGCAAACGCCGTTTTCGCCTGCAGGACAGCCTTCCGATGCGCTTCGTCGACCATTCCCGCAAGTTCGTCGAGGGCTTGCATCACCACTTGTTCTTCTCCATTCATCTGCGCTTCGATGTGGTTCATTTTTTCATCGCTGGCCTCGGCGATGTGGGGACTGTGCAGCGTGTACATTTTGAGGGCGGCGATCATGGCACGACCTGAAAGCGCGGCAGCGCGACTTTCTGCCGGAGTCCCTGCATACAACTGTTGCATTTGCTCAAGGGCTTGCTCAAATTGCTGCAGCGTTTGTCCGCCTCTTTCCCTGGAAAGCGCAGTCGCCTTGTAATTCGTATTCTGGACGGCAAATTCCAGTATGGTTTGGTCGAGCTTATCGAATTCCGACCAGCAAGTGGTAAATTCAGCTACCAGTTTCTGCTCGTCTTGCAAGGGGACGGCTTCGATGAATGTATTAAGCTGCTTCAGGTTTTGTTCTACGGTCCTCGAAGCGCTGCGTGACTGGTCGGCGAAATCCCGTGCTTGCTCATCGGTCGGAGCCATGACCGCGTTTTTTTCCATTTCTACAGACTGATGGAGCTGGACACGCATTTCAGCGATGATCCGTTTTTTCTCGACAATGTTTCCATAGGTATCCCCCATGGAGGTCGGATTGCTGTATTGCTTTGAAATAAAGGAAAATAATAAAATCAGAATGACGGTTATTCCGAGCCCCAAGACGACAGCGCTTCGTTCTTTATCCTTTGGAAACTGCATGACTCTTTCCTCCCTTGTCTGATGCGTTGAGGCGAGTGGCAAAAAAGCCGCTCCGGTTGAGACAACTTGGTTCTCAGGGGTTCATGGTCGTTAGGGCCTGTCAGTAAATAACTTGAACATCTTGCATCTCACCTTCGGGCCATCTTTGGCTGCGGCTCAATCGCAAAATCCTCGACGTAGCCCTGCTACGCCTGCGGTTTTGCGCTGGTCACCACAACCAAATCTGACCCAAATTTGAGCGCAATTTTGTCCAGGTTATTTGCTGACAGGCCCTTAACTCCAGATTGACCGCAAGCACATTAATCCGTGGCGCCCCCATAAATCCTCCTTGGCGTTCTTCCAGGTGAGAGGTGATGACGCGGAAGACCTGCGCTTCGCTGAGGCCGCGAGCCCGTGCGATGCGGGCCACCTGAAGGCCGGCGGCAGACGGCGAGATATGGGGGTCGAGACCGCTGGCCGAGGCCTGAACCAGATCGGCGGCAACTGGTCCTTGTATCCCGGCGGCCCGCAATCCTTGCAACCGTTCGGACACCGTCCGCAGATAGGCGGGATTGGTGGGGCCGGCATTGGAACCTCCCGAGGCCAGGGGGTTGTAAGCGAAATCGCCGGTGGCCGAGGGCCGTGGCCACAAATATCCGGGATCGGAAAACGGCTGGCCGATGAGGGCCGAACCGATTACCTGGCCGCTCTGGTTGGTGAGCAGGCTGCCATTGGCCTGGCTGGGGAAGCAAATCTGGGCCAGACCAGTGACTATGGCAGGGTAAATGCCGCCGCAGATCAGGGTGAAGAGGAGCAGCATCAGCAGGGCCGGGCGAATTGCTTTCATGGGTTGCTTCCTTGGAGTATCGAAATTCAGTGCAGCAGGCTGAGGCCCAGGTCAATGATTTTGATGCCGATGAAGGGGACGATAATGCCGCCGACTCCGTACACCAGCAGATTGAAGATTAACAGCTTTTCTGCCGGCATGGGACGGAATTTTGTACCTTGCAGCGCCAGTGGCACCAACAGCGGGATGATGATGGCGTTGAAGATGACCGCCGCCAGGATGGCGCTGTGCGGACTGGCCAGGTGCATGATGTTCAACGTCCCCAGTTGCGGGTAGATAGAGAGCAACGCCGCCGGGATGATGGCAAAGTACTTGGCGATATCGTTGGCTATGCTGAAGGTGGTGAGGTTGCCGCGGGTCATGAGAATCTGTTTGCCGATCTCGACGATATCCAGCAGTTTGGTCGGATTGCTGTCCAGATCGATGATGTTGGCCGCCTCCCGCGCGGGTTGGGTGCCGGTGTTCATCGCTACCGCCACGTCGGCCTGAGCCAGGGCCGGAGCGTCATTGGTGCCGTCTCCGGTCATGGCCACCATGAAACCGGCCTCCTGGTATTCGCGGATCAGTCGCAGTTTATCCTCCGGTCTGGCCTGGGCGAGGAAGTCATCGACCTGGGCCTCGGCGGCGATGGCGGCGGCGGTGAGCGGATTGTCGCCGGTGATCATGATCGTCTTGATCCCCATGCTCCGCAGTTGCTGGAAACGTTCCTGAATGCCGGATTTGATAATATCTTTCAGGTTGATAACCCCCAGGATTGCAGCATCCCGACTGACCACCAACGGCGTCCCCCCGGCGTGGGCAATAGCATTGACCTGCTCTGCCAGGTCTTTAGGTGTAACGCCGCCGTGTTGGGTGATAAAGGTGACCATGGAGTCGGCTGCCCCTTTGCGGTAGACCACCCCGGCAAGATCAATTCCGGACAGGCGGGTGTCGGCGCTGAAGGGAATAATCGTTGCTTGGGCCAAGGTTGTTTCCGGTCGCGTAATCTGCATGGTTTCAGTCAGGGTCACCACGCTCCGGCCCTCCGGCGTTTCATCGCCAAGCGAGGCCATCCATGCCGCTTCCGCCAGCTCCCGCGCCAAATGGCCGCCCACCGGCACAAAGGCGACCGCTTGACGATTGCCCAGGGTAATGGTTCCGGTTTTATCGAGCAGCAGCACATTGACATCGCCAGCCGCTTCGATGGCCCGCCCGGAAAGGGCTATGACGTTTTTTTGATAGAGGCGGTCCATGCCGGCGATACCGATAGCGGGCAGGAGGGCGGCGATGGTGGTAGGGGCCAGGCAGACGAAGAGCGCGACCAGGATGGTCAGCGATATCGGGCTGCCCTGTCCGGTTGCCGCGACACTGTAGCTGGAAAGCGGGCTGATGTTGGCGCAGACCAGGAGAAAGACCAGGGTGAGGGCGATCAGCAGCACTTCCAGGGCGACCTCGTTGGGGGTTTTACGGCGTTTGGCCCCTTCGATAAGGGAAATCATCCGGTCGAGGAAGGTCTCGCCGGGGTTGGCGGTGATCCTGACGATGATGGTGTTGGCGATAACCGTGGTGCCGCCGGTGACTGCGCTGCGGTCGCCACCCGATTCGCGCACCACCGGTGCCGATTCGCCGGTCACCGCCGATTCGTTGACCAGGGCGGCACCGGCCACCACCTCGCCGTCGCCGGCGATCAGTTCGCCCACTCCCACCAGGATATAGTCTCCCTTGGTGAGCAGGTTGGCATTTAGGGTGGTCTGGGGACTGGCTAAATCGGGAGCCTCAAGCCGCTTGGCCATGACTTCGGTGCGCGATTTCCGTAAACTTGCGGCCCGGGCCTTGCCGCGTCCCTCGGCCAGGGCCTCGGCAAAGGTGGAAAAGAGCACCGTCAGCCAGAGCCAGGTTGAAACCGCACCGGTGAACCAGACCGGTTCACGGTTTACGCCGATGAGCGAGAGGAGGAAGGTCACTAAGGTAATGCAACTGGCGATCTCCACCGCCAGCATGACCGGGTTGCGCCACAGGGAGCGCGGGTCGAGTTTTTGGAAGGCATTGAGCAGGGCGCCGGTCAGCAGAGCTTTATCGAAAGCCGATCGTGGCGGGGGGGTTTGCTTTGCCATAACCTTATTGACCTCCAACCAGAGTCAGGTGTTCAACGATCGGCCCCAGGGCCAGGGCGGGGAAAAAGGTCAGGGCCCCGACAATCAAGATGACTAAAGTCAACCAAAAGGCGAAAGGCGCCTGGTCAGTGGGCAGGGTGCCGAGGCTGGGCGGTACGTACTTTTTGCCGGCTAATGATCCTGCCATGGCGAGCATGGCCACCGCCGGCACATAGCGGCCAATCAGCATAGCCAGGGCACCGAGCAGGTTGAAAAAACTGGTATTGGCGTTCAACCCGGCAAAGGCGCTGCCATTGTTGTTGGCCATGGAAGCAAATCCGTAGAGCACCTCGGAAAGGCCATGGGCGCCCGGATTGGCCATGGACGACAGCGCGACAGGGGTGATTGTGGCAACTCCCGAGAGGATGAGGACCATCACCCCGGCGGTGAGGATGGTGATGATGGATAGCCACATCTCTTGCACCTCGATCTTTTTGCCCAGATACTCAGGCGTCCTGCCGATCATCAGACCGGAGACAAAGACCGCGATCACGGCAAAGGCCAGCATGGTGTATAGCCCGGAGCCGACCCCGCCGAAAACGATCTCGCCGAGCAGGATCAGGGACAGAGGGATCAGGCCGCCGATGGGGGTGAGCGAGTCGTGCATGGCGGCGACCGCCCCGCAGGAGGTAGCCGTGGTGGTCACTGTGAAGAGATTGGTGCCGGCGATGCCGAAACGTACCTCCTTGCCTTCCATGTTGCCGCCCTCGATCCCCAGATGGGTGAACTGCGGGTTGCCCTGGGTTTCGGCCCATTGCAGGATGCCAAAGGCCGTTACCAGCAGCAGGAGCATAACCATCATCAGGGTCCAACCCTGGCGGGTATTGCCGACCATGCGGCCGAAGGTATGGGTCAAACCGGCCGGGATCAGCAGGATGAGCAGTATTTCGAAGAGATGAGAGAACGGGGTCGGATTCTCGAAGGGATGGGCCGAGTTGGCGTTGAAAAACCCACCGCCGTTGGTGCCCAATTCTTTGATCGCCTCCTGGGAAGCGACCGGCCCCATGGGAATAGTGGCTTCCTCGACGATCATTGTTTCGATCAGCGGCTTGCCAGTCGCATCCCAGCGTGGTTTACCGGTTTCGTCCACTTGCGCCTTGTTAAAGCTGGTGGCCTGGATCAAGGGCACGGTTTTGTAGGGGCTGAAATTCTGGATCACCCCCTGAGAAACCAGAATAAGAGCGGCAATCAGCGCCAGCGGCAGCAGGATGTAGAGGATGCCGCGACTCAGGTCGACCCAGAAATTACCGACCAGCGTAGTCCGGCGCCGCGCAAAACCACGAATCAGGGCAATGACGACGGCCATGCCGGTGGCGGCGGAGACGAAGTTGTGCACGGTCAATCCGGCCATCTGGGTGAAATAACTGGCGGTCGATTCGCCGCTGTAGGCTTGCCAGTTGGTGTTGGTCGTGAAGCTGATGGCGGTGTTGAGCGCCAGTTCCCAGGGGAATGGCGGTAGGTGCTGGGGATTCAATGGCAACAGATGCTGCCCAAGCAGCAGGGCGAAGAGGGAGACGAACAGCATCAGATTGCTGAGGAGCATGGCCCCGGCATAGCGCTGCCAATCCATTTCCTCATCCTTATTAACCCCGCAAATTCGGTACACGAGGTTTTCGCAAGGGGCGAGGAGGGGCGAAAGCAGGGTCCGCTCGCCCTGATAAATCTTGGCCATATAACTGCCAACCGGTTTGACCAGAAGGAGCAGGATCGTGAAAAAATAAAAGGTTTGCAGCCAATCATAGACATTCATGGAGAAACTCCAGATAGCGTGTTCGATTTGCGCCTTGTTATAAGGATACGGGCCAATAACGTTCAGTGGGTATGTGTTTTATGATTCTTTATAATACTTCCGGCGTCAAGATGCGGTCAAGACAAGAGGGGAAAGCATCAATTTACTATCAAGGAAGTTGGAGGAGGCAAAACGGATTAGTCCTGATCGGGAAAATACCGCGAGCATGAATAAGAGTGAGAGGCTACTTGCCCAGCGAGGCGGTATTGATGAGGTGTTTCGGTACGATCAGGTAGGGAGGCGTGGAGGGACTCTTGGTGGAAATCATGTGGCGATATCGGTCACAACTCAACATGAATACCCAATTCAATCACCCGATCCGGTGGCAGTTTGAAAAAGCTGGTGGCATTCCAGGCGTTTCTCGACATGTAGATGAAGAGCAGCTTGCGCCAATGCGCCATGGGAGCCGGTCCTGTGGCGGACATGGTTTCGCGGCCAAGATAAAAGGACGTCGAATAGATATCGACGGGCAATCCCTTACTATCGATCAACGCCAGAATTTCGGCCATGTCCGGGGTTTCCATAAAACCATACATCGCCTTGATTCGATAAAATCCTTGTTTGAGATCCTCTATGCTGATGCGGTCTTCCAGGGCAACGGTAGGTGTTTCCGTCGAGATGATGGAAAGCAGCAGGATTCGTTCATGCAGCGCCTCATTATGTTTGAAATGATGGAGCAGCGTATGCGGGATGCCTTCCGGGGAAATAGACATGAACACGGCTGTGCCCTTGATTCGTTGGGGATTGTACGCCGCGAGATCTTCCAGGAAAATATCGGCGGGGATTTTCATCAGGCCGTAATGTTTGGCGAGGATGGCCCGACCGTCGCGCCAGGTGATCATGGCAATGAGGATACCGGCTGCGATGCAAAGCGTGATCCAGCCGCCGTCCGCGATCTTGAGCAGGTTGGCGCCCAGAAAGGAGCAATCGAAAAAGAGAAAGAGACCCAAGAGGATGGCGCTTTGCCACCACGGCCATTGCCACCTGATCGAGGTGACTTTGAAATACATATAGGAGGTTATCGCCATGGTGGCCGTCACCGCAATGCCATAAGCAGCGGCGAGCCGGGTGGATTCCTTAAAGGCAACTACCAAGGACAGGCAGGCGAGCATCAGCATCCAGTTGACCGTTGGCATGTAGATCTGACCTTTCGCCTGTTCGGAGGTGTGAATGATATGCATGCGCGGCGTGAAGCCGAGTTGAATGGCCTGCTGGGTGAGTGAATACACGCCGGAAATCATGGCCTGGGAAGCGATGATGGTGGCCATGGTCGCCAGACCTACCATGGGATAGAGCATTGATTTGGGGACCAGGGCGTAGAAGGGATTGACACTGATCAGTTCGGGGTGTCGCAGCAGTAAAGCCCCTTGTCCGTAGTAGTTGAGAACCAGGCCGGGAAGAACAATGCCGTACCAGGTCAAACGAATGGGGGTGCGCCCAAAATGGCCCATGTCGGCATACAGGGCTTCGCCGCCGGTAATACACAATACCACTCCCCCCAGGACTACAAAACCATGGAAATGGTTGATGGCAAAGAAATTGAACGCCTGCCAGGGATTGAGCGCGGCAAGGATGTCGGGATTTTCGAGGATGGACCGCAGCCCGAGCAGGCCGAGCACCAGGAACCAAACGACCATGATGGGACCGAACATTCTGCCGATGACCGCTGTTCCGTGCCGCTGGATAACAAAGAGACTCACCAGCACCAAACAGGTGAGCGGGACTACATAATCGGCGGCTGCATCGGTGGCCATGTTGAGGCCCTCGATAGCCGAAAGCACGGAGATAGCCGGGGTGATCACCCCGTCGCCATAGAGCAGGGCCGCACCGGAGGCGGCAAGAAAGGTAAGGGCGGTCCATAATTTCTGGTCGGTTTGCAACCTGCTCTGCAGCATGGAAAGCAGCGAAAAAATACCGCCTTCTCCCTTGTTGTCGGCCCGCATGATGAAAACGACATACTTCATGCCGACCACCAGCATCAGCGACCAGAAAACCAAGGACAGTATCCCGAGGATGTTCTCTCTGATAGGCGCGACGCCATGGGCACCGGAAAAACATTCTTTGATGGTGTAGAGCGGACTGGTGCCGATATCCCCGTAGATGATTCCTAAGGCTGCGACGGCCAGGATCGAAAGATCTTTTTTTGAGGTTAGCAGGATAGCTCTTCTCTCCTGCCTGACCGAAGGCTTAGTGAACAAAGGCGTGGTTTCTAACGGTGAAATTTTCATTGAAAATTCAGGCAGGAGGCCAGGAAATAAACACTTTGATAGTTGCGGGGTATGCGCAAACACACTGCACAAACGCCGATTGACATGCGGTTAATGGTTGCTCCGTGATTCGTCATTATTGGTGGGGATGTCGTCAATTTTGAAAAGTTGCACAGGGTTTAAGATAAAAGTTACGGTTGTCCTGCTCTGATAATTTTTTATAGAAGATAGCATTTCCAACCTAAAGAAGGTGTCAAGATACCCCAGGAAGATATCAAGATTTTATCAAGATTTCAGAAGAGGAGAGGAGGGCTGTGATGCCTTGGGCCAGGGGCTTGCCTGGGATAGTGTCATTTGAGTGCTTGATTGGAACTGCTTGAACGGCGTGGATGGGGTCGGTAAAGAGAGTAACTGCCGGGTCAGTAAGGAGGCCTTTGCCTGTACCGAAAAATGAATTAGGATTATAGAGGAACTTGTCCGGACGCCCAATTTTTAGGATGGGGAAGACGTGACCACTGATAATCAAGGGACAGAAAGGAGAGCATCATGGATCAGATCAATTGGATCACCTCGTTTGCGGAGGGGCTGGCCAAGGCCAAGGCGGCAAATAAACTGGTCTTGGCCGATTTTTTCAACCCCGGCTGAATTGGCTGTAAACAAATGGACGCGGTCGCGTACATTGATCCAGTCGTTATTACCTTTATCAACAATACGCTGGTACCCCTGCGTCTGCCGGCAGCGGATAAAAGTCTGGGGTCTCGATACCGGATTAAATGGACACCGACCCTGCTCATTCTGGATGGCGAAGGCATCGAACATAATCGAACCCTCGGTTTTTATCCGCCGGACGAACTGATTCCCGCGTTGCTTCTGGGGATGGGCAAGGCCAAATTCAATCTTCCCGACCGGGCTGCAGCCTGTGAATGCTTCGAAAGCATTTTTGTTGATTATCCCCTCAGCAGTCAGGCCCCGGAGGCGGTGTACCTCAATGGGGTTTCACGGTATATCGAAACCCGCGAGGTGACCAACTTGATCAATATCTATGACCATCTGGCGGATGAATACCCGGACAGCCCCTGGTTGATCAGAGCGGACCCCTACAGATTGTTGAAAGAATAAAAAAACGGAACGGCTTATGGCCACAAGACGAATTGGGCTGGTCTTTAAGAGTCGGCCTACCATCGAAGGGGCCGGTGTGCATGAATACCCAGGAGGAACTGCGGATTGCGTTTGTGGAATAGGCCAACGGCACCTTCATCAAATAAGGTGAGGCTGGCTGTTTGTTGATGGAACAATCGAAGCGTTACTCGACCCGGCGGCAGACCGTTTCAATCTCTTGCCACTTCTGCAGCAGGCGTTGTTCTGAAACCGGCTGGGCGGTCCCCAACTCCGGGGCGAAGATTGAAACCCGGAATTCCTCGAGCAGATCTCGATACTCCTGCTGACAGGCACGGCAGTCCAGGGAGGGGTTGCTGAAATGATTGAGCTGCTGCAGCCTTGCCAATGGGGTCGCTAACCGTTCGGCCTTTTTGCTGTCCTTCTGCGGCGAATGTTCGGCACGTTCGATGCGTAAGCCCAGAGCCTGGAGATATCGGGGTTTGTGGAACAGTTGCCCGGCCCCCAGCGTCTGGAGAAAGGTTTCCGGCACGATCTGTTCCAGGGCGCTCAGGTATTCGCGGTGCCGCTCTTCCTGGTAATTTTTGTTGGTTCTCGCCCGTGCCGCCCAATCGGCGATTTTGTTTTTAACCGCGCGCCGCTGCTGCAGAGTGTCGAGCACTTTGTCAAGCAGCGCGGTGGCCGTCCGCAGAACGCCCAGCGCTCCGGCCTGGGCGACCACCTCCCGGAACCGGTCGCCCGAGGGGAGTTCGCCTTCGGCGGTGGCAAAGACCGCGTCGAGCAGAAAGGCCTGAAGAGCAGCGCGCAACTCAGCGGCCGAGACCTTGGCACCCAGGGTGAGCCAGGAGGCGGAGTGGCTGGTGAGCGCGGCCTTGCACAGTTTGCGCAGAGCGGTCATCTCCTTGGCAAAGATCTGGCCGTAGAGCCATTGCATCCCGAGACGGTTTTGCCGTCTCCCCTGAGCCTCGTTGTCCACATACTGCAATTGCACGTTGTTGCGCAGTTCATCGACCTTGAGGGCCGGGAAAAAAAGCCCGATCACCCGGCCGCTCTGATCGGTCAGGGGCAGCTTACGTTCGATGGTATCGAGATTGTCCGAGCTGATCTCCCGGATCGGCGGCAGGGCGAGTTGCCCACCCGCCGCCTTTCGGCTGCCAACGGTTTCCTCATGCTGGAGGAGTTCGCCAAAGGAGCGACTAACGGCCAGGGTGGCCCGGTGCTCATCCACCAGGAGAAAGCGCATCCGCAGATGGGGCGGCAGGGTGTCGGCCTGCCAGTCGCTGCGCTGCACCGCCACCTGGTAGGCACGCAGGAGGGCGCGTTCCATCTCCTGGTAGAGCGAGCCCTTGTACAGCGATAAACCGTCCATGATCCGGTCGATCGCATCGGGCAGGGGCACCAGTCGTCGGCGTAGTTGTTTGGGCAGCCGCTTGCAGAGCAGCAGCAGCTTTTCCGGTAGCAGGCCCGGCACCAGCCACTCAAAGACCTGCGGGTTGATATGGGGCAGCAGGTGGCGAGGGATGGAGACGGTGACGCCGTCCGCCGGATCACCGGGGGCAAAGAGGTAGCTGAGTTCGAACTCGAGCTCGCCGGCGCGGACCGAGGCGGGAAAACGATACAATTCCTCACTGTCCGGCACGGCCAGGCAGATATCTTCCTCGCTCATCCGGAGAAAGCGGTCATTTTTTTTAGCCCGCAGCAGGCGGTTGAGAGTGAAGCGGTCATAGACCGGCCCCAGGCGCGCATCGTAGAACTGGTACAACACCTCTTCATCAACGACGATGTCGCGGCGGCGGAACCGCTCCTCCATCTCCTGAAACCGGGCCACCAGGGCCGCATTGTGTTCGAGAAAGGGGTACTGGCCGCCCAGTTGCTGTTCGATCAGGGCGGCGCGAATAAAAATATCGCGAGCCTCCTGCAGGGTTTTCTCGTTGATCCGCCCGTATTCGACCTTGCGGCCGGCAACGATCTGCAGGCCAAACAGGCTGACCCGTTCGAGCGCCAGGACCTTGCCGCTTTTCTTCTCCCAGTGCGGGTCCGACCAGGACCGTTTGCAGAGCTCGCCGCCCAGCCGTTCCAGCCAATCGACCTCGATGGTCGCCATGGTGCGGGCAAACAGCTGGGTGGTTTCGACAAATTCGCTGGCCACCGCCCACTGCGGCCCTTTGTTATAGAGGCCGGAACCGGGGAAGAGGACGACCTCCTTGTTGCCGGCCGAGAGGTAGGTGTTTTTCTCTTTTTTCTGGCAGATGTTGCGTAAAAACCCGCTGGTCAGGGCGATGTGGACGGCCTCGTAGCCCGCCGGTTCGGGGTTGAGGTGGAAGCTTTTGCTCTCCCTGAGCAGACGGCTGATCTGCTCGTGCACATCCATCCATTCGCGCATTCGCTGCCAGGAGAGGAAGTGGGCCTTGCAGAAGCGCGACAACCGCGACTTGGAAGGGGCCGCCTCGCCGGGCACAAAAAAGCTGTTCCAGATATTGAGCAGAGTCTGGAAATCGGATTTCTTATCGAGGAACTGGCGGTGGACCTCGTCGGCTTTGTGTTCCTTGTCCGGCGGCCGGACTCGCGGGTCCTGGATGGAGAGAGCAGCGGCCAGGATAGTGATTTCCCGAACTGCGCCCAGCGGTCCGCTTTCGATAATGATGCGGGAGATGCGTGGATCCAGCGGCAGCCTGGCCATCAAGCGGCCATTGGCGGTGAGCTGCTGGTCGCCGACAATGGCTCCTAATTCTTTCAGCAGGCGATACCCCTCGCGGATGGCGGTGGCCGGCGGGGCGTCGATAAAGGGAAACTTGGCGGGATCACCCAACTTGAGGTTGATCATCTGGAGGATAACCTCGGCCAGATTGGCGCGCTGAATCTCGGGAGCGGTGAAGTCCTCTCGGCTCTGGAAATCCTCCTCGCTGTAGAGACGGATGCAGGTGCCTGGACCGGTGCGGCCGCAGCGTCCGCGGCGCTGTTGGCAACTGGCTTGGGAGACACGGCTCACCTTGAGGCTGGTGGTGCCGGTGCGCGGATTGTAGCGGGCGATGCGGGCCAGTCCGGTGTCGACCACGTAGCGGATTCCTGGCACCGTGACCGAGGTTTCGGCTACATTGGTGGCAACGATGATCTTGCGTTTGGGCGAGGGGCGGAAGATTTTGCGCTGATCAGCGGCCGGCAGACGACCGAAGAGCGGCAGCAGCAGGTGGCTGTCGGCATAGCGCTGCAGCCCGTCGAGGGTGTCGGTGATGTCGCGTTCGGTGGGCATGAACACCAGGATGTCGCCGCCCTGGGGCAGCATGGCCAGTTCGTCGATGGCGGCGATGGCCTGATCGACATAGGAGACGGTTTCGTCGTCCTCATCGCCTTCGGGCTCGCGATACAGGGTGGTGATCGGGTAGGTGCGGCCGGAGACCGAGATTACCGGGGCCGTGCCGAAATGGCGGCTGAATTTTTCGGCGTCAATGGTGGCCGACGAGATAAGCAGCTTCAGGTCCGGTCGGGAAGGAAGCAGATTCTTCAGGTAGCCGAGCAGAAAATCGATATTGAGGCTGCGTTCGTGGGCCTCGTCGATAATCAGGGTGTCGTATTGACGCAACCCCCGGTCCTGTCGGGTCTCGGCCAGCAGCACACCGTCGGTCATGAATTTGATCAGGGTGTCTTTGGAGGTCTGGTCGTGAAAGCGGATTTTATAGCCGACTCTTACCGGATCGCGGATTTCCTCAGCGACCCGGTCTGCTACCGACAAGGCGGCTATCCGCCGTGGTTGGGTGCAGCCGATGATGCCGTGAGCGCCCCGGCCGGCCTCCAGGCACATCTTGGGCAGTTGGGTGGTCTTGCCGCTTCCGGTATCGCCGATGATGATCAATACCTGGTGGTCGCGGATGGCGGTGATGATTTCGTCCCGCCGCTCGCTGACCGGCAGTTCGGGAGGATAAGAAAGATGCATGAAATTATGGAATTTTTCTTGAGGATGCACGGGGGTTCGGAGTACAATCAGAAAACTTGCCGCTGGGTTCAGGCCTGTATACCTGAATTTTTCGGCCATCACATCTGAAATATACGTCGTACAGCGAGGATATAATGAAAGCTATCAGAAAGGCCGTCATTCCGGTGGCGGGGTTGGGAACGCGGTTTTTACCGGCAACCAAGGCGATTCCTAAAGAAATGCTCACCATCGTCGACCGCCCTACCATCCAATATATCGTCGAAGAAGCCGTCGCCTCGGGGATCGAGGAGATTATCCTGGTCACCAGTGCCGGCAAATCGGCCATCGAAAACCATTTCGACTATGACTTCCAGCTGGATACGGTGCTCAAGGACCGCAATAAGATTCAGATGCGGGAGGAACTCAACAATATCTCCAACCTGATCGATATCATCTCGGTGCGCCAGAAAGAGCCGCTGGGCCTGGGACATGCCATCTGGATGGCCCGGAATGTGGTCGGTGATGAGCCTTTCATGGTCCTGCTGGGCGATGACCTGGTGATGAGCAAGGTGCCGTGCTGCAAACAGATGATCCAGCTCTACGAAGAGGTGGGCGAATCGATCGTTGCCGTGCAGCAGGTCCCCATGGAGCAGACCCACCAGTACGGCATCGTCGAAGGCCTGCCAACCGAATATGAGCGGACCTACAAGGTGGACCGCATGGTGGAAAAACCGGCGCCCGGCACTTGTAACTCCAACATGGCCATCATCGGCCGCTACCTGCTGATGCCGGAAATTTTCGAGTTTCTCGAGAAAACCACCCCCGGCCACGGCGGCGAGATCCAACTCACCGACGCCCTGCTCGCCCTTTCCAACAAGCGGGGCATGTATGCCTACGAATTCAACGGCAAGCGCTACGATGCCGGTGATAAATTGGGCTACCTGAAGGCTATCGTTGATTTCGCCCTCAGTCATAATGCGCTCGGCAAACCGTTCCGGGAGTATCTGCTTTCTGTCTGTAATAACATCGCTAAACAATAGTATTTTCTTTCGGGATGCAGGGCAGGTGGAGTTTAGCTACGAAATCGCGGTCGACGCACCGCTCCCCACCCTGACCTATGGCCAGCCCGCTGGGAGAACGCAGGTTATCCCCGCGGGCTGTTGTGTGCTGGTGCCCCTGGGCAACCGTCAGGTCACCGGCTATGTCCTGGGGCCGGCAACTGAGCTTGAGGATGGTCAGGCGAGCTTTGCGGTCAAGCCCATTGCCGCTGTGCTCACTGAAGCGCCTTTTTTTCCGGCAACGCTTATCCCCTTCTATCGATGGATTGCCCGGTACTATCATCATCCCCTCGGCGAGGTGATCAGGACGGCGCTGCCCATGGCGCCCGGCTCCAGGAGCGGGCGCGAGGTTATCCTGACTGCAGCGGGGCTTGATCTGCTGACGCCGGCATTCATCGCCCAGGAGGGCCAGCGGTTTGCCGATTGGCTGGAAACGATGGTCAAGAACGGTCGGCTGGAGCCGGGAACCGTCCGGCGACTGTGGCGCGAATCTGCGGCCAAGGCCTTCCTCCAGAAACTCGCCCAACAGCAGTTGGTAACCATCCGGCCGATGCTCCTGACCTCCGAGGTCCGGGCGAAGACCCAGGCGGTGGTCCATCCCGGCG
>JAFLKR010000159.1 GCA_019163135.1 Desulfobulbaceae bacterium
ATCCCCGTCACCAACTGACCGAGGATTATATCACCGGCCGGTTCGGCTGATTCTCGTCTCGCCTTCTCCCTGCGCAGCAGCCGGCCTCTCTTCAGGGAGCAGCCGGCTTTTTTTATGGTAATTGTTCGCATGTTTCAGGTCAGCCGCACCCGATTGACCTGCGCCTCGTCGCGTTGCACGGTGCGGTGATAGTGTACCGCCGGTTTGCCAAACAGGATGGCATAGCCTTTGACGTGATCCTCGGGAATGCCCAGTCGCTCGTACAGGTCCGTGGAGATTTCGGAAAAGGCCCATTTGATCATGGCGTTCCAGAGGGTGCCGATGCCCATGGAGGCGGCCAGCAGCTCAAAATAGCTCATGGCGATCAACATGTCGGCATCCGGGGTGGTGACCGTCTGCGGCACCGAAACCATCAGCAGATGGGGCGCGTTTCTGAATATGATATCGCGGCCCTGATCCCAAGCTGAAACCACGTGACGGAAATAGCTCTGCCCTTCCGAGAGCCGTTTTTCGAGCACGGCAGCGCGTAGGCCTTCAATAGTGGCTTTCCTGAGGAGATCCATGGTGGCCGGGTCTTCGATCACCGTAAACAGACACTGGCGGTTATTTTTGCCAGTAGGCGCGTTGGCCACAGTCTGCAGCATGGAGGCGATGACTTCGGGCGGCAGGGGCTCGGGCTGAAAATGGCGGACCGAGCGGCGTCCCCGGATCAGGGCAGCCATCTGTTGTGCGGTGGGTAGGCTTTCCGGTAGCGGCATCGAGTCCTGGGGATTGCGGCCCAGGATGGACAGCGCCCCGGTCGGGCAGACCGCCAGGCAGTGCTGGCACTGGATGCAGTGGTGAATCCTGGTTGGATTGAGCGCCGGAAAATCCGGGGTCAGTTCGATGATATGAAACGGGCAATCGTCAACGCAGGCTCCGCACTGAATGCAAAGGTCGCGGTCGATGGTGAACTGCAGCTCCATGGAGGCCTCCTGGGGTTGCGGGAAAGAGGATGTTGCGGTACGTTTTAGTCTGGTGAATGGGGTGTCGCTGTTCTTATCTTTTGTTTCTGGGTGCGGTGTGGCGGACTCCTCGATTCTGATCTACCCGGAGCGTCTGGGGCCTCCGAGTATGTTGGCGATCTTTAAAAGGTTTACCAAGGCTTGCAGCTGGTTGACTGTCTGGGCTCAGCAACCCCTTTGCTTGCCAATAGTAAAGGTAAGCCGCACATTTTTCCAGGGAATAATGGGGCTGCTGACGCTGCAGAACTTGCGATCATGCTGCCTGCAGTCATCAAACTGCTTGAAAGAGACCGAAAAATCGATGATGTATGCCGGAAAGGAAGTGCTTTGCGCATTGGAGCTCCGTTATTACCGGAAATAGAGAAGAACAGATGAGTCAGAAGATACAAGTAGTCTTGGAAGAAGAATCCCTGCGGGATGGCCTGCTGGCGGAAAGCAGATTGCTGGGTTTGACGGAAAAATTACATATTGTCCGATTGTTGAAGGATGCCGGAGTCAAGCGGCTGCAGCTGGGCAGTTTCGGCCATCCCCGCTCAGTTCCGCAGATGGCTAATACCGATGTGCTGGTGTCTTTGGCCCGCAAAGAGTTTCCCGATTTGTTGAGCACGGCGCTGGTACCCAATGAAAAAGGGTTGGAACGAGCCGTTCACTGCGGCCTCGGTCTGGCCAGCATGTCGGTTTCAGCGTCTGACAGCTATAGTTTGCGAACTGTCGGCCGTCCGGCAGCCGAGGCCCTTGAATTGACCGTCGCCCTGATTGGGGCATCCGTCAAGGCCGGAACCATGTCGCGGGCCGGGGTGCAATGCGCCTTTGGTTGCGTATTCGAAGGGGTGGTGCCTGAAGAAACGGTGCTCGCCTTCGTCGACCAACTGGTGGCGGCCGGCGCCACCGAAATCAATCTGGCGGATACCGCCGGCATGGCTAATCCGCTCCAGGTCGAGCGGTTGGTGGCCAAGGTGCGGGCGGCATATCCGGAGGTCGAGCTTTCCCTCCATCTTTATGACACCCGCGGCTTGGGATTGGTGAATATGTATGCCGGGTGTGTAGCCGGAGTCCGGCTGTTCAGTGTGGCGGCGGGCGGTCTGGGGGCGAGTCCGCTGTTCACCGGAGCCAGCGGCAATGTCGCCAGCGAGGATGCGGTCAACCTCTTCCACGGGATGGGCCTGGAGACTGGGATCGATCTGGTTGGTCTCTGCCGGGTGGTTGATTATTACGAGACCCTGCTTGCGCGAAAGCTGCCGGGGCGGATGAACCGAGTCCTGCATTCCCAGCCGGAAGCGCTTGCGAAATTGGGATTCTAAGCGGCGGGGGATGGCGGTTGAGGGATGTTTTTCGTAAAATAAAGACATAGAATGATGTGCCCCCAAAGGTTTTCAAATCCAGTCGACCCGGGCCTGTTCCGATCCTGCTTAAATTGCCATGGAGTACAGGTATGCTTATTGATTTCTTTTTACAATTCCATCCCGTTACCCAGGCGCTCCTGGCAACGCTATTCACCTGGGCGGTGACTGCCGCCGGAGCCGGGCTGGTATTCATGAGCCGGGAGATCAACCCCAAGCTGCTCGATGGCATGTTGGGATTTGCCGCCGGGGTGATGATCGCCGCCAGCTTCTGGTCGCTCCTGGCGCCGGGGATTGAAATGGCCGAACAGCTTGGCCATAACCCCTGGCTCACCGCCACCATCGGGTTTATGGGGGGCGGCATTTTTATGCGGATCACTGATCGGCTGTTACCCCATCTCCATCCCGGTCTGGCCATGTCGCAGAGCGAGGGGATAAAAACTTCCTGGCAGCGTTCGACCCTCCTGGTGTTGGCGATTACCCTGCATAATATCCCGGAAGGATTGGCCGTCGGGGTCGCTTTCGGTGCCGTTGCCGCGGGGCTTCCCTCTGCCTCCATCGGCGGGGCTATTGCCTTGGCGATCGGCATCGGGCTGCAGAATTTTCCCGAAGGCACAGCGGTGGCCATGCCGCTTCGCCGGGAAGGGATGGGACGGATGAAGAGTTTTATGCTCGGGCAGTCCTCGGGACTGGTCGAGCCGATAGCCGGTGTACTGGGGGCTTTATTTGTCCTGCGGATGCAGAATGTGTTACCCTACGCGCTTTGTTTTGCCGCTGGCGCAATGATCTTCGTCGTCGTCGAGGAGTTGATTCCCGAATCCCAGCGCAATCCAGCCAATATCGACTTTGTTACCATGGCGACTATGACGGGATTTGCGACGATGATGATTCTGGATGTGGCCTTGGGCTGAGGCTCGGGCTTCGTTGTCGTTAACTCGCTCTATTTCATAACTGTTCTCTCATTCCAGGCGTATCCATGACCAAGCCCAACGAAACGACATCCGACAAACAGCTCCTGGTGGTGGGGGGCGGTGCCGCAGGCTTGATGGCGGCGGGGCAGGCGGCTTTGTCCGGGGTGCAGGTGCTCGTGCTGGAGAAGATGAAACGGCCGGGCCGCAAATTGTGCATCACCGGCAAGGGCCGCTGCAACCTGACCAATGTGGCCCCTCTGGCCGAGTTCCTCGCCCATTTTGGGCCGAGCGGTCTTTTTCTCCGTCAGGCTTTTCATCGGTTTTTCACCCCGGAATTACTGGATTTTTTTGCGGAGCGCCAACTCGCGGTGGTCACCGAGCGGGGCGGGCGGGTCTTTCCGGCCTCCGGCAAAGCCCCGGAGGTGCTGGCGGTTTTGGAAGCGTGGCTGGTCGAGTGCGGGGTTCGAATTCGCACCGGGGCAGCCGTCGAGCATCTCCAGGTCGAGAATGGGGTGCTCACCGGAGTGTCCTGCCAGGGAAAACTGCTGGCCTGCGGAGCCTTGATCCTCGCCACCGGCGGGGCCTCCTATCCGGCCACCGGCTCCACTGGCGATGGCTACCGGCTGGCTGAAGAGGTCGGGCATCGTCTGGTGCCCGTGCGTCCGGCCTTGGTGCCGCTGGTCACCGCCGGCGACTGCGCCGGTCGGATGGCGGGCCTGCAGCTGCGCAACGTCCTGGCGCGGTTGTTCATCAACAACAAGAAAAAGGCCGAAGCCTTCGGCGAACTCACCTTCATGGAATTTGGGCTGAGCGGTCCGGTGATTCTGACCCTCAGCGGCCGGATTGTCGATGCCCTCCGAGCTGGGCAGGAGGTGCGGTTGGAGCTTGATCTCAAACCCGCTCTGGACGACCTCAAACTTGATGCTCGACTCCGGCGCGATTTCGAACTGCGGCGGGCCGAGCCCCTGGCCGCGGTGCTCCGCGGGCTGCTGCCCCAGGAGATGATCGGGGTGGCCCTGGAACAGACCGCGCTCAGTCCGGATCGCCTCGCCGGCAGCATCCGGGCGGAGGAACGCAAGCGGCTGCGTCTCTGGCTGAAAAATTTTCGTTTGCAGGTCACCGGCTACCGGCCGTTGGCCGAGGCCATCGTTACCGCCGGCGGGGTCGATACCGCCGAAATCAATCCCCGCACCATGGAATCCCGGCTGGTACAGGGCCTCTATTTTGCAGGTGAACTGCTCGACCTCCAGGCCGACACCGGCGGCTACAACCTCCAGGCCGCCTTTTCCACTGGCTGGCTGGCTGGCCGTTCCGCAGCTGCCCGGCTTACCGCACCCACTAAGGAGTAATATGTATCTTCCCACCACCCGACAGGAAATGGAGGCGCTCGGCTGGTCGCAGCTCGATATCATCCTGGTCACCGGCGATGCTTACATCGACTCGCCCTTTATCGGCGTCAGTGTTATCGGCAAACTGCTGCACAGCCACGGCTTCAAGGTCGGGATCATTGCCCAGCCCGATCTGCATTCCGATCAGGACATTACCCGGCTGGGCGCACCCTTGCTCTTTTGGGGGGTAACCGGCGGCTCTATCGATTCCATGGTCGCCAACCGCACCGCAGCCGGCCGGCGGCGAAAAACCGACGATTATACCCCCGGTGGTCGCAACGATCGCCGCCCCGACCGCGCCGTGATCGCCTATGCCAACCTGATCCGGCAGTATTGCAAACAGACCGCGCCCCTGGTGCTCGGCGGCATCGAGGCCAGCTTGCGCCGTGTTGCCCATTATGATTACTGGGACAACCGGGTGCGGCGATCGATCCTCTTTGATGCCAAGGCCGACTACCTGCTCTACGGCATGGCGGATCGGGCGGTGGTCGAGCTGGCCCAAGCCCTGGCGACAGGGCAGCCGCCGACTTCGATCCGCGGGCTCTGTTATGCCGCCGCCACTCCTCCGGCCGAGGCCTTGCATCTGCCGACCTATCAGGTGAGTGCGGTTAATAAGGAGGCCTTCGCTTCAATGTTTCGGCTGTTCTACGACAACAACGATCCGGTGACGGCCCGGGTCCTGGTGCAGCAGCAGGACAGCCGCTTTCTCGTCCATAATCCGCCGCAACCGCCGCTCTCCACCGCCGAGCTCGATGCGGTCCATGCTCTGGATTTTGAACGGGACCTCCATCCGTACCACCGGCCGGCCGGCAAGGTAACAGCCTTGGAAACCATCCGTTTTGCGCTCACCACCCACCGGGGGTGTTACGGGGAGTGTAATTTTTGTGCCATTGCCGTACATCAGGGCCGTTCCATTCAGAACCGCAGCCTGGATTCGATTGTCGCCGAAGCCAAGGTTCTGGCCGCCCATCCGGCCTTTAAAGGCACCATATCGGATGTCGGCGGACCGACCGCCAATATGTACGGGTTTGATTGCGCCCGAAAAGCGACCAAGGGGGCTTGCCCTGATAAACGCTGCCTTTTTCCGGCTATCTGTCCGAACCTGAAGATCGATCACGGCCCGCAGATCACCCTGCTGCAACGATTGCGGGCGATTAAGAATATCAAGAAAATCGCGGTGGCCTCGGGCATCCGGTATGACATGATCCTGGCGGATAAGAAAAAAGGACTGACGTATCTGCGGGAAGTGATCCGGTATCATGTCTCCGGACAGATGAAGATCGCGCCGGAGCACTGCAACCCGGAGGTGTTGGCTGCCATGGGCAAGCCGGGCACGGAGTCCCTGCTTCTTTTTCGTCAGTTGTTTAATAAACTGACCCGGGAGGAGGGGTTGGAGCAATTTCTGACCTACTATATGATTGCCGCCCATCCGGGTTGCACTTTGACCGCCATGGAGGAGTTGCGCACTTTTGCCAGCCGGAAGCTGAGCCTTCTGCCCCGCCAAGTGCAGTTGTTCACCCCCGCCCCTTCCACCTGGTCGACGCTGATGTACTGGACCGAAACCAACCCTTTCACTCAAACCCCTTGTTTTGTCGAGAAAAAACCGGAAGGCCGCGAACGGCAGAAGGCGGCGCTCATCGGCCCCGCCTCCCGTACCGGCAAACCCCCTCTACCCGACGGCTCCCCTAAAAAACGCAAGAAAGGGCCGCGCTGATCCGGGGAGTTGGTGAACGGCCCGGTTTGTCGATCCGCGGTTAGGTTACTCCTTCTCGCCCCAGCGCTTACGTTGGAATTTTTCCAGCTGTAACTGGTAAAAGGCCCGATTCTCGGGGTCGAGGCGCATGGCCCTGCTTTCGGTGGCCACGGCTTCGGCAATTAACCCGTTGGCCCAGTAGGCTGTAGCGAGTGTGTCCAGGATATACGCCCGTTCTTTGAGCAGTACGGCGGTCCGGGCCAGGGTCAGGGCGCGGACGGGGTCGCGAATGGCGGTCTCCTGGGCGGTGAGCAGTAGCCAGGCTAGGTTGTTGTTGACCTCCGCATTGGTCGGGGTTAGCTGCAGGGCCTTTTCATAGGCATCCACCGCTTTTTTCTCCATTTTCCGGCTTTGCAGGAAATCTCCGAGAAAAATGAGCCAGAGGCTGTTTTCCGGCTCCTGCCGCACCTTTTGCAGCAGCACCGCTTCGGCATACCTGGTCTCGTAATCGGCGGATGTTTTGGTGATATCAACCTGATGCAGAGCTGTAACCAACAGGCCGATGCCGAGAAAATAAAGGGCCAGGCTGGTGAGCAGTTTGCGGTCATGCTGCTTAATCCGGGTGCGATCTATTTCGCATTGCGCGAGAAAATCGATCCGTTCGCCGATGCCGAAATGGTGCCAGTTTTTTTCTTCCCGATTGCCGCCGCTAAGCCGGGAGATCTTTTCAAACGATGCGATCAGGGGTCGGCTGGTGCCGATGGCCTTGAAGACATACAGATCGGCCTGGCGTTCGAAATTACGAATGAAATAGCCGAAAACAAAACGAAAATAAACCAGCATGAGCAGCAGCAGCGGCGCAGTCGCCAACGCGCCGAGCAGGGGTTCCGGCGCGACATGCAACAGCGGCGGAAGGCGGTAAAAAAGGTCGCTGGCGAGGATGAGATGGGGCAGGGGGTCTGCCAGAGCACCGGCGAGCAGGCTGAAGCCGAGGAAAAGAGCAATGTAGAGCACCAGATGCAGATGCTTGACATGACCTATCTCATGGGCAAGGACGCTGTCGATTTCCTCCTCGGTTAAGGCCTCCAGCAGCGCCGGGGTGATCATCAGGTAACGCAATCTCGGGATGATTCCTATGATCCCCGCAGTCAGGACCTGTCCCTCGAAAAGCGGCCAATAGAGGATGTCGGAATAAAAGCCTTGAGCCCGGCAGAAGCCCACCAGGCGGTCCCGCAACGGTCCGGGCGGTAGCGGCGTGCAGCCCCAGAGGCTGCGGACCAGTGGCGGAAACGCCAACACCAGGAAGAACAGGAACAGCACAAAGACCGTTAGTTCGCCCCAGGGCGGGCGCAGCAATTTGTCTAGAGCAGGGATAGGTAGGGCCCGCAACAGGTCAAAAACCAGGGAAAGGACCAGCCAGGGGAGGACGATGGGCAGGTTGGCCTTGATGTTTGAGCGGACAAATGCCCACGGGCTATAACGGCGCCCAAAGAGTTGCTGGTATCCAGGCCTGGCCTTTGTCCAGATGATCGCCAGCAGGAGAAAAAAACAGCCCAGACCTGCGATGTCGGTCAGTACCGGTAATCGGCCGTTTAAGGAAAGCGGTAGCAGATAGTATTTCAGGTCTAGGAGATAAACCAGCGCCATAAACACCAGCACGGCCAGGACCGACAGCTTCTTTTCCGTTGCAAAGTAACCGGTAGGTTCGGTGCCTGCCCTGGCGAACATTCGGCTGGCAACTTGGGTAAAACCCCAGATGATGCCGGCAAAAGCGGCTAGTGCCCATAGTAGCGGGATATCGGGTTTAACCGGTGGGGTGTCGGTGGAGAACAAAAAAATAGCCACCAGGAAATAGAGCAGATTATTGTAGAGCATAATGGTTCGGGGCACTCCTGCTGGTCATGCCTGCCTGGGACCAGTTAAGCTGGCCGGGTGACAGTGCAAATGAAAACAGGGCTTAAAGTATACACGCCCGTGCCGATGCGCCAGAATCGTTTGCAGTTTGGCGCGGTTTTTTGGTTCTGTACCCTGAATTTTCGTAAAAATACGAAAAAGCTTGACCTTTCTCTATTCTTTGTTAATATATTAAGTTTACCGTGGTGTTCGGGCCTATAGCTCAGTTGGCTAGAGCCACCGGCTCATAACCGGTCGGTCCCTGGTTCGAGTCCAGGTGGGCCCACCATTTTTCGGTAGAGCGGATCTAGTTTTTTCTCAGGCTTTCCCCTTTTTATAGCGACTACCTGAATTTGAATACGTTGAGCAGTTACCGACAACTATGGCTGAAGCAACAGCGGGGCATTGAAAAAAATGTCTGATAAGAGGTACATCTCCCGGAAGATGTGCCTCTTTTTCTTTATAGAGTAAGAAGAGTGCCTACCGTTCAAGAGTTCCTCGAAATTCTGCAACACATAACCCCGGAAAACCTGGCTGAAGACTGGGATAATGTCGGTCTCCTGATTGGCGATCCCGGGCGATCGGTCCACCGAATCCTGCTGGCATTGGATCCTACCTGTACCCTGATTGATCTCGCCTGTGATGGACAGTACGATCTGGTCATCACCCACCACCCCGCCATTTTCAGGCCGTTGAAAGCGCTTCGCACCGACACCCCTATCGGCAGGTTTCTCGCCGCCGCCATCCGTGCAGACATCAGCGTGATTGCCTGTCATACCAATTTTGACGTGATCGAAGGCGGTGTCAGCGATATCCTTGCCACCGCCCTCGGCCTCACCCATTTCCGGCCGCTGATTCCGACGTCCCAAGGGTGCCCCACCACCTGCGGACTTGGCCGCATCGGCACCTACCCGGTACCGGTGACCTCAGTGGATTTTTTAGCGCGCCTGCAACTGGCCTGCGCACCGCCCTGGATACTTGAGGCCGGCCAGAGGCCGCAACAAGTTTCAACCGTCGCCGTTTGCGGCGGTTCCTGCGCCGATTTAGCCGAAACCGCTTTGCACCAGGCGGCGGATGTTTTTGTCACCGCCGAGGTGAAGCATTCCATTGCCCGTTGGGCCGAGGATGCGGGATTATGGATTCTTGACGCCGGTCATTTTGCCACTGAGAACGCTGCCATGGTCGGTTTAAAAAACCAGTTGCAGCAACAGGTCGATGATTGCGGATGGAATTTGGAAATTGACACAGCGGGCCAGCGGTCGCCTTTACGGCTGGTATGAACAGTTCCGCCGCTATTCTGGGTCTCTGGTCCCTGCCGGCGATATGCCCAGGCGCACCGATCACCCCGTTATTTCTTGCCACTTTTTGCTTTTTTTTTAAACACTAGACCCACCGATCGAGGAGCTCATCATTGAAAGAGGAAATATTCAAACTCATCAAGCTGCAGGCAATCGACAGTGAAATTGCCGGGTTCGACAACACCATCGCCAATCATCAGGCAGTCATTACCAGTCGCGAACAGGCGATCGAGGAAAAACAGGAGGCGATAGCCGTTTTTCGCAGCAAGATTGAACTGCTCAATCAAAAACAGCGGGAAACCAAGTCCGAACACGATGAAGCCGGCATTCGGGTGAAGGATCGGCAAAACAAAATGATGCAGGTGCAGACCAGTCGTGAGCACCAGGCCTTGCTCAAAGAGATCGAGGAAAACAAAAAACTGTTTAAGGAAACCGAGGATCGGATTCTGCAGTTTCTTGAACAGATCGAGCAGTTGGAACAAGAGGTCGCCACCTTGGAAAACCTGTGCTCGGGCGAACAGCAACTGCTGGCGGAAGCGGTCGTAACCGTTGAAAAGGAAATAAAGCGGATCGAATCGACCAAGAAATCCATCGTCAGCCAGAGAGACAAAGAGGCTGCGGCGCTTGAGCCCCCCTATCTGAAACGGTACGCCATGCTCATTGATAAGCGCGACCGGCTTGCGGTGGTGGCTGTCAACGTCAATGTCTGCCAGGGTTGTTACATGGCACTGCCGCCGCAACAGGTCATCGAAATTCGCAAGGCTGAAAAACTCCACACCTGCCCGACCTGCCAGCGTATCCTTTATTACAAAGAGCCAGAGGGCACGGCGGTTGAGAAATAAGCCGCTGACTCGGATACAGATTCTCCGGACCCTGCTGGCGCACCTTGACGATGCTCAGCTGGACCGGTTTTTTCCCGGTCACCACGCCGAGGACATTCGATTGATCGCGGCCGGAATTTCGACAGAGGACAAACCCCCCGCCGCCACTGCGGCTCCGGTACCCGCCCCGACGGTTGGACTGACCGCTTCGGGCCGTTGTCGACTGTTCACCGACGGGGCCTCACGGGGGAATCCGGGACAGGCCGGGGCCGGTGCGGTGCTGATGGCGCCAAACGGTGAAGAGTTAGCCGCCAGATCGGTCTACCTCGGAGCCTGTACCAACAATGTCGCCGAATACAAGGCCCTGCTCCTCGGTCTCGACGAGGCCTTGGCGTTAGGCTGCACCGAGCTGGAAATCGCTCTTGATTCCGAGTTGATAGTCCGCCAGATTCTGGGGCGGTATAAGGTGAAAAACGAAACACTGCTGGAACTGTTCCACCAGGTACGCGAACGTCTCGCCCGGTTGGGCAAATGGTCGGTCCTCCATGTGCCGCGGGCCCAAAATGCCCGTGCCGACCAACTGGCCAACAGGGGTATTGATCAAAAAGAACATCGGGAGTAGGGTTCTGCGAAGGTATTCGTAAACAGAACCTGATTCCAGCCGCAAGGCCGGGAAGCTGCAAAGGGAAGGGGTGAATGCATGATCGCTCCGGTGCTGAGCCGGAGAGGAAAGTCCGAACACCACAGGGTGCGGTGGTTCGTAACGCGAACGTTGGGCAACTGACGGAAAGTGCCACAGAAAATACACCGCCGATGGGGCGTGCAAGCGCCCACAGGTAAGGTTGAAATGGCGAGGTAAGAGCTCACCGCCCCCATGGCGACATGGGGGGCAGGGTAAACCCCACCGGGTGCAAGACCAAATAGAGAGGCGTTTGAGGGCGGCCCGTCCAAAGCCTCCGGGTAGGTTGCAAGAGATGCCGGGCAACCGGCGTCCCAGTTAAATGATCATGGTCCGCCTTCGGGCGGGAACAGAATTCGGCTTATAATTCACCCCTTTTTTTCCAGACACGCGTGCCAGAATATATTTCCAACCAGCCTTTGGCCGGGGTTATCATCCCGGCCGGGGGCATCGGTTCCCGCATCGGTCATCCCCAACCCAAACAATTTCTGCCATTGGCTGGACTGCCCATTATTGTCCGCACTTGTCGGGCCTTCCTTGAGTTGGACGCCATCTGCTGGGTAGTGGTGGCCGCGCCCATCGATCATTATCAGGCAACCATCGATCTGCTCTACCTCCACCTCCACCGTCAGGAAACCGACCGGTTGCTCTTTACCCCCGGTGGCGCTACCCGGCAAGATTCAGTTTTAGCCGGCCTGAACCGGCTGCCCGCCAATATCTCCCTGGTTCTGGTTCATGATGCCGCCCGGCCCCTGGTGGATCGCGCCACCATCCTCCGTTGTCTTGAGGGTGTTGTCCAATACGGGGCGGTGATAGCCGCAGTTCCGGTGCAGGATACCCTCAAACTGGTCAGCCGAGTGGCGGTGATCGAAAAAACCGTGGACCGGTCCGATCTCTGGCAGGCCCAAACGCCCCAGGGGGCTAGGCGGGAGTTGCTGGAACGGGCCTTTATCTCGGCTGCCCGGCAGCAGTTTGTCGGCACCGACGAGGCTTCGCTCCTTGAAGCCGCCGGCATCCCGGTTCGGATTGTCGAGGGCAGCGCCCGCAACCTCAAAATCACTCGGCCGGCGGATTTGCAGGTGGCCGCGGCCCTGCTGCAGGAGGAACCCCTCATGAAAATAGGTCACGGTTTTGATGCCCATCGTTTGGTCGAGGGCCGAAAATTGATCCTCGGCGGGGTCACCATCCCGTATGAATTAGGGCTGGATGGGCACTCCGATGCCGATGTGGTCGCCCACGCCCTGATCGATGCATTGCTCGGCGCGTTGGGCGCAGGCGATATCGGTCGCCATTTCCCCGATACCGATCCGCAGTACCGAGGGATCGACAGTCTGCTCCTGCTGGCGCAGGTGCAGCAACTGGCGGAGGCCCAGCAGTACCAACTGGGCAACGCCGACCTTACCATCGTCTGTCAGCGTCCCCGGTTGGCTCCCTATTTGAGCGAGATGCAGGCGAACCTCTCCCGCTGCTGCCGGGTTTCTCCCTCGGCGATCAATATTAAAGCAACCACCACCGAAAAAATGGGGTACACCGGCCGGGGCGAGGGGATCGCCGCTCATGCCGTAGTCCTGTTGAGGTCTGAATATGGAAGTAAATAGAGAACGACTGGCCGCCCTTTTTACCGAACTCTGCGAAATCGATAGCCCTTCCCGGCAGGAAGGCCGGATCTCGCAACGGTTGCAGGCGATTTTTAGTGAACTTGCCCCTGAGGCGGTCGTGGAGGACGATTCGAGCTCCCACACCGGTTCGGAGTGCGGTAATCTGGTTATCCGTTTCAGCGGCAAGCTGGAATTGCCGCCGATCTTTTTCAGCTGCCACATGGATACGGTGCAACCGGCGATAGGGGTGCGGGTCAAGCGGATCGGCGACCTGTTCACCAGTGCCGGCGACACCATTCTGGGCAGCGATGACAAGTCGGGGATCGCCGCCTGTATCGAGGCCATGCGGCTTTTGCAGGAGCAGCACCTAGCCCACCGGCCGGTGGAGTTTGTGATCACCACCTGCGAGGAGATCGGGCTGGTTGGCGCCAAGGCCCTGGATCCGCAACTGGTCCGGGCCCGGGAGGGCTATGCCCTTGACTCCAGCGGTTTTGCCAAGGTCATCACCCATGCCCCGGTCGCCAACCGGCTGACCATAACCGTCAACGGGGTCGCGGCCCATGCCGGTCTGCATCCGGAGTGGGGTGTGAACGCCATGATTCTGGCGGGCATGGCCCTGGTCCAGGTTCGCAGCGGTCGGATCGACGAGGAGACCACCGCCAATTTCGGCACGATCAGCGGCGGTACCGCCTCCAATATCGTTCCGGAAAAGGTGGTGATCGAGGCGGAGGTTCGCAGTCATTCCATGGAAAAATTGGATCGCGTCACCGGCGAGATTCGGGAGATTTTCAGCGCCACAGTGGCCGGGTGGACGGATCCAACCGGGGAAGCCAAGGGGACACCCTCGGTGAACGTCGAGGTCCGCCAGGATTTTCCCCTGATGCGGTTGGAGCAGGAAGATCGGGTGATTCGGCGGGTGGACGCCGCGGCCCGATCGATTGGCATGAAATTGTCGTATGAAAAGGCGGGGGGCGGCAGCGATGCCAACATTTTTAACGGCCACGGGCTTGCCACGGCCATTATCGCCACGGGGATGACCCATGTCCATACCACTAACGAACAGGTGGAGTTGCAGGATATGGTCGATCTTACCCGGCTGCTGATCGCCCTGCTGACCGAAGCCTCCTGTTAGGGCCGTCAGGCGAGGAAGAGCAGGCCGGGGTCGGTGGCCCGGACCGTGCCAATGATGGCGCATTCCGGCGCGTATCCCCGTAGCCCGAGGGCCTCGAGCAAACTCTCCGCCGCCGCGGCTTCCATGGCGAGCAGCAGGCCGCCCGAGGTCTGGGGGTCATAGGCAATCAACTCCATGCTATCCATCTCGGGCAGGGTCGATCGAACCCACTGGCGATAAAATTCCCGGTTGCGGTAGCATCCTTCTGGAATTATGCCCATGTCGGCAAAATCGCGCACCCCTGGCAGGATCGGTAGCCGGCTGCGATCGAGGTGAATGGAAACCCCTGAGGCTGCCGCCATTTCATGGAGGTGGCCGAGCAGGCCAAAGCCGGTAATATCGGTGCAGCCGTGGACGCTGGCGTGCAGCGCCTCGTCTCCGTTGAGGATTTCCATGGGCAGCCGGTTCAGGGTCGCCATCAGTTCCACCAACGCCCGTTCTGTCTCCGGCTCGGCGAGCCCGCCCTTGATCGCCGTGGACAGGATGCCGGTCCCCAGTGGCTTGGTTAGCAGCACGACGTCGCCGGCCCTGGCGCCGCTGTTCTGCAGCACCCGATCCGGATGCACCAGGCCGGTGATCGAGAGGCCGTATTTTAACTCCGGATCCTCGATGGAATGGCCGCCGACCAGGAGCGCTCCGGCCTCCCGGATCTTTTCCAGGCCGCCTTCAACCACCCGGCGGAACACCGAGTGCTCCATGGTCTTGGTCGGACAGCAGAGGATGTTCATGCACAACAGCGGTCGTCCGCCCATGGCATAGACGTCCGAGAGGGCATTGGCGGCGGCGATACGGCCGAAATCATAGGGGTCGTCGACGATGGGCGTGAAAAAGTCCACCGTCTGAATGAGGGCGGTGGTAGCATCAAGGCGGTACACCCCGGCATCGTCGCAGGTCTCCGTGCCCACCAGCAGATTGGGGTCACGGGGCAGGTTGAGATTGCACAGTATTCGGCCCAGGTCCCCTGGGCCCAGCTTGGCAGCTCAGCCTGCGGCTTTGACGGTTTGGGTCAGTTTAATGGGTGCGATGGTCATTGGTTCCTGTTGTTTGGCAGGTGATTAAATCGAAGGGGACATATTATTCGCGCAGTGTAGCCTAAATTTGTTGAAAAAAAACTTATTATCTGTTTGAGAATAACCTTCTAGAGATAGCTGGATCGACAAAAGTACAGGCACAAGGAATCGTTCTTTGTGCCTTTCGATTTTTGAAGCATCCTGACAATATTGTAGGCAGTGGATATGAAAGAACAAGTATCTGGTCGTGAACTATCGGCAAAACCCCGCCATGAATGCGGCATCTGTGGAGTGTTTGGCCACCATGACGCCGCCAAGCTCGCCTATTTCGGCCTGTACGCTCTGCAGCATCGAGGCCAGGAAAGTGCGGGGATCGTCGTCGGTGACGGCAAGAAGGTCATCATTCACAAGGATATGGGGTTGGTTGCCGATGTCTTCAGTGAACGCACCCTGCAACGTCTCCAGGGGCATCTGGCGGTAGGTCATGTCCGCTATTCCACTACTGGTGAATCCAATATTATCAATACCCAGCCCTTTATGGTCCACCACAAGGGGCTGTCGCTCAGCGTTGCCCATAACGGCAATCTGGTGAATTCCATTGCGCTCAGGCGGCATCTGGAACAGCAGGGCTCAATTTTTCAGACCACCATGGACAGCGAGATCGTCATCCACCTGATGGCGCGCAATCTCGATCGGGGATTGCAGGAGGCTATAAAAACCACCTTTTCCTGCATCCAGGGGGCCTATTCGCTGTTGCTCATGACCCCGGACACCATGATTGCTGTCCGCGATCCCAACGGTTTCCGGCCGCTCTGCCTGGGCGTGCTCGATAACGGCGCCCATGTGGTGGCCTCCGAGACCTGCGCTCTGGATTTGATCGAAGCCGAATACGTGCGCGATATCGAGCCGGGCGAGGCCCTGATCATCAACGAGCAGGGCCTGACTTCGCTCTTTCCCTGGGCCCCGGCGCAGAAGAGTTTCTGCATCTTCGAACATGTCTATTTTGCCCGGCCCGACAGCGATGTCTTCGGCTTCAACGTCTATGCCTCCCGTAAACGGATGGGCGAAATCCTGGCCAGGGAAGCGAAGATCGAGGCCGATTTCGTCATGCCCTTTCCGGATTCAGGCAACTACGCCGCCATCGGCTATTCCAACGCCTCCGGCATTCCCTTGGAAATGGGGATGATCCGCAACCACTATGTCGGCCGAACCTTCATTCAGCCGACCCAGTCGATGCGCGATTTTTCCGTCCGGGTCAAGCTCAACCCGGTGCGTTCGCTGTTGAAGGGCAAACGGGTGATCATTGTTGAAGATTCGATCATCCGGGGCACCACCGGTCGCAGTCGGGTGCAGTCGCTGCGTGCGGCAGGCGCGGCCGAGATCCATATGGTGGTCAGCTGTCCGCCCACCCGGCATGCCTGTTACTACGGGATCGATTTTCCCTCCAGCAGCCAGCTGATCGCCGCTGGCAATACTGTTGACGGCATTCGGGAATATCTGGGGCTCGATTCCCTGACTTACCTCAGTGTCGAGGGCATGGTGGAGGCCACCGGCCTGAGCCGTGACAATTTCTGTCTGGCCTGCTATACTGGGGAATATCCGATCGAGCCGGACAAGAATTTTACTAAGGACGCCTTCACCGATTGCGGCTGCTGAAGCCTTGCCCGCCGTCCATCGGCGGTCTATCTCAACCTGAGGATACCCGGCAGATGGGCACCATCGTCATCGACAGTTACCGTTGCAGCGGCTGTGCGACCTGCACCGAGATGTGCCCAGAGGTCTTTGTGCTCAATCCGTTCACCGAAAAGGCCGAGCTGATTTCGTCTGATCAGGAGGTCACCGATGCTGTCCGCCAAGCCGCGGCCTTTTGCCCGGAAAAATGCATTGTCATCGTCGAAGGTGAGGAGACTGACATCTAAATAACGGGAGCCGAGGGCAACGAGGCCGGGAACGCCGGCGGTCGGATCGATCCTGGAGGTTTGGTTGTCGTTCCTGTCCTTGTAAGACTCCGGCCTGTCGATGCCGTTCTTCCGGGGGCGGCTCCATTCCTTCGAAGCGCACCTGCGTATGAACTCCGGCACCTTTGCTCTTTTTTGCAATCGGTCACCGGAAATAATCCCGAAGGAGATTCCCATGCATTCCGCCGCCCTTATTCCTACCCCTGATGCCATCCCCGTCGCCTGGGGCTGGTTTCAAGTGCTCCTGCTGCCCACTTTTTTTTTCCATATCCTGCTGATGAACGTTATGTTCGGTTCAGCCTTTATCGCCCTGGTCAGCCATTTCCGTTCTGACGGCGGCGCCAACCTCTGCACCGCTGAAATTTCCCAGAAACTACCTTTCACCATCGCTTTTGCGGTCAATTTCGGGGTGGCGCCTTTTCTCTTCGTTCAAGTGCTGTACGGCCATTTCATGTATGCCAGCTCCATCCTGATGGCGGTTTTTTGGCTGTCGATCGTCGCGCTGTTGATCGGGGCCTATAGCCTGGCCTATGTCTATAAATACCACTATGCGCGGCTGAAGCGTAGTCGGGTTGTTGTCGCCGGCCTGATCACCGCCTTGCTACTCCTTATCGCCTTTTTCTTCACCAACAATCTCACCTTGCTGCAGACCCCCGCCGCCTGGAGCCGCTATTTTGATCAGCCCGGCGGCCTCCTGCTTAATCTTGTCGATCCCACCCTCTGGCCGCGTTACCTCCATTTCATGGTTTCGGCGGTGGCCATCGGCGGGCTCGCCATCGCCGTATTCTTCGCCTATCAACACAAAAAGGGCGCTGATGAGGCCCGACCATGGGTCGAGTACGGCTGCCGTTGGTTCGGGTATGCCACCCTGGTGAATTTTGCCATCGGGCTTTGGTTCCTGGTCGCTCTGCCTCCCGGCATGCTTACCTTTGCCACCACCGTCGGGTGTCTTTTTCTGCTGACGCTGGCCGGTGGGATCGTGCTCGCGATTTTGGCCGTGAGGTTCAGCTTTTCCGATAGCGTCGTTCCGGCCCTTAGCTGTGCGCTGGGAACCCTGGCCCTGATGATTTGCGCCCGAAGCCTGTTGCGCACCATGATGCTGGCACCGTGGTTTTCCGTTGATCAACTGCCGGTGGTCCCCGCCTATTTGCCGTTTTATCTGTTTCTCATCTTTTTGGCGGCTGGCTTGCTGCTGATCGGTTGGATGGTGCGGAGCGCCTTGCGGTCCTGCACTGACGGGGAGGTGCAGCCATGAATTATCCGATCTGGCAACTCGACTCTTTCGGTGGCGGTCTGTTGATCGTCCTGATCGCCGTCTTCCATGTCTATATTTCCCATTTCGCCGTGGGCGGCGGCCTCTTCCTGGTACTGGCCGAGCGCAAGGGCTCCCGTGAGAACAACCCGGCCATCATTGAATACACTCGCAAACACGCCCGGTTCTTCCTGCTGATCACCATGATTGCCGGCTCGATGACCGGGGTGGGAATCTGGTTCATTATCTCCCTGCTTAATCCGGCGGCTACCTCGATCCTCATCCATACCTTCGTTTTCGGCTGGGCCACGGAATGGGTGTTCTTTCTCATCGAGATCGTCAGCCTCTTCATCTATTACTACACTTTCGGCAGGATGGAGCGTGGTCGGCATCAGTTGATCGGCTGGATCTATTTCGGGGCTGCCTGGATGTCGCTCTTTATCATCAACGGCATCATCGGTTTTATGCTGACCCCCGGCACCTGGCCAACGGACGGGAATTTCTGGTCGGGATTTTTCAACCCCACCTTCTGGCCCTCGCTTTTTTTTCGCACCTTTTTCGCGCTGATTATTGCCGGACTGTTCGGATTGATGACCGCCGCCTGGATCAAAGAGGCACAATTGCGCACCACCATGGTCCGCTTTTGCGCCCGCTGGCTGCTCCTGCCCTTTGTCTTTTTTGTGGGCTCCGCCTTTTGGTACAAGGCCGCCCTGCCCGATGAGTTGCAGACGATGATTTTTACGCGCATGCCGTCGATGCGCATTTTTGTGAATGGTTTTCTCCTGATCTCTCCGCTCCTGCTGCTCGGCGGCCTGCTGCTGGCCATCCGTCTGCCAGCTCGCCTCAGTAAAACCCTGGCGGTGGTCCTGCTGCTCATCGGTCAGCTGTATATGGGCTGTTTTGAATTTATCCGTGAAGGCGGGCGGCGGCCATATATCATCCGTGATGTTATGTATTCCACCTCAATTTTGAAAAAAGATCTGCCCCGTCTTCAGGATGAGGGGGTGCTGCGCACGGCCCGATGGGTGCGTAACCGGGAAATCACCGCTGCCAACCGGCTGGAGGCCGGCCGGGAACTGTATACCCTGCTCTGCTTGAGCTGCCACGCTATCGACGGCCCCATGCGCGACATCAGGCCGCTGACCTCCCCGTTTACCCCCAGCGGTCTTGATGCGCTGCTCAGCGGCATGGATATCTTTTACCCTGCAATGCCGCCCTTTGCGGGAACGGCAGAGGAGCGCGCTGCGCTGGCCTATTATATCGCCTATGGTCTCAACGGCCGGCAAAATCCCGAGCCGGTGGCGTTGACGGAGAAGAATGTCGAAATTCCTGTTTTTGATCCGGAAAACGATGTCTTTGTGCTTCTGGCCTGGAACACTTTGGGGATGCAGTATGTCAGCGATGTCGACCGCCTGTTTTCACTGTTTCCAGCGGGCAACAGCCTGCGGGCCCAACTGATCCGGCGGGGCGAGACTCCGGAAATCGTCAATGCGGGGGTGGCCCTCCGGTATCGGGTCGAAGGTGATTTCGCGGCAGCCGAAGCGCGAATTCCGTTGGCGGGAACGATGACCCAGGACGAAGCGTATTTCACGGCGGAATCGATTCCCCTGCTTCCCTATCCGCGATCGGGCGGCTTTGATCCCTACCCGGTGGTCACCATCGAGGCCAGGGATAATAATGACGTCCTGCTGGCGACCACCAAGGTGGTGGCGCCGGTGTCCACTGAGCTGGGCTGCCGGAACTGCCACGGCGGCCCCTGGCGGATGGATGGCCGGGCCGGTCTGGCCGAGGAAACCGCCACCAACATCCTGGCGGTCCATGATCGCCTCAGCGCCACCGCCCTGCAACGAACCGCTTCCACAGGAAATCCGATCCGTTGCCGGGACTGCCATGCCGATCCGTTCTACCAGGCCACCGGCGATGCGGCCCGGCTCAATCTCTCCGCGTCGATCCACGGCTTCCACGCCAACTACCTCCGGGGCAAGGGAGCCGAGGCCTGTGCCCTCTGCCATCCTTCCTCGTCCACTGGAGCGACCCGCTGCCTGCGCGATGTCCATGCCGGTGCCGGCCTGGACTGTACCAGCTGCCACGGAACTTTGGAGGATCAGGCCTTGGGGCTGTTGAAACATGAGACCCAGGCCGGGAAAACCCGAGCCGGACTGCTCATGACCCATCTGCCGCCGCAGGCGGTGGAGAGCGTCGAGGCTATCGTTCCGAGGACACCCTGGGCCAACCAGCCCGATTGCCTTAACTGCCATGTCGATTTTCAGCCGCCGGAGACTGATACCACCTTCAACACCTACACCAAAGATGAGCAGGGCCTCTACCGCAACCGTACCGACGAGAGCGGCCGCCTGTTCTGTGCCGCCTGCCACGCCAGCCCTCATGCGGTTTATCCGGCGGACAATCCCTACGGGGCCGCTCTCGATGGATTGCAACCCCTGCAATATCAGAAGAACCGGCTGCCTCTTGGCTCAAACCGCAACTGCGCGGTCTGCCATACCGTGGAGATGGAGGATGAGATGCATCATCCCAATATGCTCCGTGTTTTTCGCAATGAATAATTCGGGGATGGCGGACCAGGGCGAGCGAATGCAGCGGATGGATGAGTCGGATATTTCCCGGCGATCAAATGAAGGAAGCAGGCGATGCGACTGCTGATTGTTCTCTGGGTGAGTTGGTGCGGCTTGCACAGCCTGCTGATCACCACCATGGTCAGTCGCTGGTTTTCAAGCAAAGGGGGACGCTGGTGGGCATTCTACCGTCTGGGTATGTGGTATTTTCCCTCGGCACCCTCCTGCCCGTGCTCTGGTATACCAACACCCTGCCGGGACATCCGATGGTGCCGCTGTTCGCTTGGTTCCGGGTTTTGCAGGGCCTGCTGTTTATCTACAGCCTGGTGCTGTTCATCGGTGGCCTGCGGGTTTACGATCTCCGAGCTTTTCTCGGTATTCGCCAGTGGCGGGCGTATCGAGACGGGCAGCCAATCGCGCCCCTGGTCTTTAACCGGACCGGGGTGCTGCGTTATGTCCGCCATCCCTGGTACAGCGGCGGGTTAGCCCTGCTCTGGGCTCTGCCTGATCTCACCGATGTTGCCGTGGTCACCCGGACTATCCTTTCCTGCTATTTTGTGGTTGGGGCCTTGCTCGAAGAACGTAAATTGAACGCCGCTTTCGGCGAACCGTACCGGGAATATTGCCGAGAGGTACCCATGCTCCTGCCCTGGAAATTCGGTCGCTAACCGCGATCAGAGCGGCCCTTCCTCCTTCTCAATAAAACTCGGAAAGTGCGGTGGAGTTTTTTATTTTCCTCTCGGGCTATTTTTTGAAAAAAGCCAGCAGGGCGTACAGGGTGGTGAGCGGATGGGGCGGGCAGCCGGGGATGTAGAGATCCACCGGGAGAAGGCGATTAAGATCGCCCAGACTCTCGCTGCCGCCGTGGAACGGGCCGCCGGAGATGGCGCAGCAGCCGCTGGCGATCACCACCTTGGGCGCTGGCACGGCTTCATAGGTGGCCAGCACGGCCGCCTGCATATTACGGGTGATCGGGCCGGTAACGTGGATGCCGTCGGCATGGCGGGGTGAGGCGACAAAATCGATGCCGAAGCGGGAGAGGTCGAAAAACGGGGTATTCAGCACGTTGATATCGGCCTCGCAGGCGTTGCAGCCTCCGGCCGAGATCTGGCGGAGTTGGAGGGAGCGGCCGAACAACTTCTTGAAATGGCCCTTGGCATGGGCGGCGAGATCAGGCAGGGTGCCTTCGGTGATCAGGTCCTCGCGGCGGGAGGTACCCATCTCGAAATTGGTGCTGAAGCGGACAAAGGCACCGTCCGCCACTTGGGCGCAGGCACCGCAGAAGGTACAGCGACCGAGATCGATCTTTTTTTCTTCGATTAGAATGGCATCCTGGGGGCAGAGGTCCGCGCATTGCCGGATAATGGCCGGATCGCACTCGTCGTTGATCTCGGGCAATCCCCGGAAGCGCGAATAGAGCTGGATCGCCTCTTTCGGGTACGTGGTGGTTCGATAGCCCTGCTCCAACCGGTTGCTGATTACCTTGAACATCGCGTCTCCCCGTCCCGGTTATGTCCCGCTGCTGTTGTCCTCTTGTCCTTGTCCATGTCGGTCCCCCTCACAGGTCAAACCCGCAGTAACTGAGATTGAAACTCTTGTTACATAAGGGAAAATCGGAAATTTCCTGGTTGCGCAGAGCCATGGCCAGTCCCGTCCAGTTGTGAAAGGAGGGATCCTTGACCTTGTAGCGCGCAATCCTGCCATCGCTGTCGGTCAGCAAACAGTGCGAGACCTCGCCCCGCCACCCCTCGTTGAGGGTGACCACAAAACACTCCGGTGCCAGCGGATGGTTCTTCATGGTCTCGTTCTGTTGCGGTTCTTTCGGCAGGGCCAGCAGCATTTCAATCAGGGTGAGGCTATGGAGAATCTCCTCCCGCCGTACCATGGCACGACTGTAGACATCACCATTGGCCACCTTGTTGGTATTGGGGGGAAGATCGGCATAGCGCTCCGTCGGGAAAAATTCTCGCACATCATATTCCAGGCCCGAGGCCCGGCCGCAATACCCCACCAAGCCGAGTTGATCCGCCATTTTCCGATCGACGGTGCCGGTGTACTCGAAACGGGACTGGACCGTATGGGCCGAAAACAGCAGGTCGCAGACGTGGACGATTTCCGGTTGCAACTCGGTGAGTTTAGCGCTGATCAGGTCGCGTTGTTCCCTAGTCATGGTCTGGGTGATGCCGCCAGGTCGAATCAGGCTCTTGCCGAAGCGGTTGCCGCACAGCACCAGGAGGAGATTGAGGAATTCACCGCGGATGCGACCGAAATAGTTGGCTGGGGGATTGAAAGCGACATCGCCGCTCAGGGCGCCGAGATCGCCAATATGGTTGGCGAGCCGTTCCAATTCCAGGGCAATGGTTCGCACCGTGCGTGCGCCGGCCATGACCTCAAGTCCGGCAAGGGCTTCAATGGCCTGACAGCAGCAGAGGTTGTGGCCAATAGTGGTATCGCCGGCAATGGCCTCGCAGATGATAGGCAATCGTTTCTGCGGGGCTTCCGTCAACATCCGTTCGATGCCCCGGTGCTGGTAGCCCAGTTGGATTTCCAGATGGAGGACCTCTTCGCCGGCGCACTGGAAGCGGAAATGTCCGGGTTCGATGATGCCGGCGTGAACCGGGCCGACCGCCACCTCGTGGATCGATTCGCCCTGCACCTGGAAATAATCATATTTTCCGGGGATATCGTCCCGGTAATCATTGCCGAAGACATCCTTTTTGCCGGTGTAATTGGCATGGTAGCGGACCATCTTCAACCAGGGATGGCCGGCGGGCCGAATGCCGAACTGTTCAGCGATTTCCCGTTCGAACAGGTGAAATTTCGAGCCGACCGTGAGGGTGAGGGAGGGGAATTCCTGGTCCACCTCGGTGGTGATTACAAAGAGGTTGCTGTTGCGGACCACGGCCAGTAGTTTGGTCCGCCCTCCATCGGTATAGGCAAAAAATTGAACAATATAGCCGTTATTATGGATAAAATCGTTCATGATCCGGAAGAAGCGGGCGAAGTCAACATGGGGGATCCGTTGCCGCTCCACCCGTTCGCCGTTGCTGATCTGCAAGAGATTATCCATGGATGGCGCCTCCAATGATCGAGATGGTGTCGACAATGGTGTGGTACAGGGTGGCCGGCATCCAGATGGTGAGCACCATCGAGGTCAGCAGCAGTCCATAGGGCGGGATCAGGCGCAGCAGCTGTTCCGGTACCAGGATTTCTTCGTCGCAGGGGCCAAAGCTCATGGCGGTGACGATCTGTACCAATCCGGCCAGCACCAGGACCAGGCTGGCAATGAACAGGCCGGCGGCGACGGGATGGCCGGTCTGAAAGGCACCGAGGATGATGAGCAGTTCGCTGAGAAAAACACCGAAAGGCGGCAGGCCGGAGATGCCGACAAAGCCGCCGAAAAAACTGACAAAGGTTCGCGGCAACAACCGGACCATCCCGCCGCATTTGGCCACCAGTTTGGTGCCGAAGCCGAGAACCAGGTTGCCGGCACTGAGGAAGAGCGAGGATTTGATCAGCGAGTGGTGGATCAGGTGGAGCATGGCCCCGTACAGCGCCAGGCCGCCGATGCCGACCCCAAAGGCGATGACCCCCATGTTCTCGACGCTCGAGTAGGCGAGCATTCGTTTGTAATCCGGCTGGCGAAGGATAAAGATGCCGGCCAGCAGCATGGAGAAGAGGCCAAATCCGATGAGCAGCGAGCCGGAAAATTCGCCGAGACCGGCCAGGACCAGCAGGGTGTGAACCTTGAAGATGCCGAGGAAGGCGCAGTTGAGCAGGGCTCCGGAGAGCAGAGCCGAGGCCGGGCTTGGCGCTTCGCTATGGGCATCGGGTAGCCAGGTGTGCATTGGGGCTAGCCCCATCTTGGTGCCGAAACCAATCAGCACAAAGATAAATCCGGTTTTCAGCCAGAGGGGATCCAACTGGCGGGCCGCGGTGTTGAGCGCGGAAAAGGTCAGGGGCAGATCAATGCCGGTTCGATCCATGGACAGGGTGATGAAAAAGAAGCCGAGCAGGGCCAGGGCGATGCCCACTGAGCAGATCAGTACATATTTCCAGGTGGCCTCGATTGCCTTCTTTGAGCGGTTGATAAAGATGAGCGGGGCGCTGACCAGGGTGGTCGACTCGATGGCGATCCAGAGCACGATCGGGTGGTCGGCCAGAGCGGCCATGCTCATTGTCCCCAGAAAGAGCAGCATGCAGCCGATGAAAATTGATTCACTCTGCATCTCCTGCTCGCGCATGTAAAAAACAGCGTACCAGGCGATGAAGACAAAGATAAATGAGGTTATCAGCAATACTAGCAGCCCTGCCGGCCCACAGCCGAAGTATCCCGGTGCAATCGCATGCAAAGGGTGCAGCATATTGAGGAGGGTCAGCTGCAGATGGAGCAGCCCGGTGACCACCAGCACAATTCTGCCCAGTTTTACCGGCAGGAACAGGGCGATCAATCCTGTGAACAAGGGCAGGAAGAAGAGGGATTCCAGCATGGGCGTCAGTCCTTGAGTTGTTCGAGGTAGGCCGTATCGACATCGTCGAAGGTACGGTTGATGTTGTGGAGAATAATCCCCATGATCATCACGCCCACCAGCAGGTCAAGGAGAATGCCGAATTCGACCAGGTAGAGGTTGTGTGTTTTTTTGGTCAGGGCTGCACCCACTAGGTAGATGCCGTTTTCCAGCATCAGATAGCCGATGACCTGGGTAATGGCCTTGGTCCGGCTCATCATCAGGAAGAGGCCGCCGCCCAGGGTGGTGATGGCGGTGATCAGGAGCAGGGCGTAATCACCGGGCAGGGTGAGGCGTAGCCTGCCGGTAATATACACCGAAAGGAGAATGAGCCCGAGTCCGGTGAGCAGCGAGGCGTGGTAGCCGATGATCGGTTCCACCTCGCGCTTGATAGCGACCTTGGTCACCGCGAGATAGAGCAGGCCGGGGATGAGGGCTCCCTTGACCAGGAGCATGACCTGGAAAAAGAAGAGGCCGATGTTGCCCGAACTGCCGTGCGGTTCAAGGAGCAGTCCGGTGAACGAGACCATGGCGCCCTGCAAGGCCATTATTTTAACCAGGGCCATCATGCGGCTGGAGCCCAGCGACAACAGTACGGAAAGCAGGGTCAGAACCAGGATGACGTTAATACTGGTGAACATCAGACCAACTCCATGGTGAGAATAATGGCAAAAAAGCCGAGCGCAAAGGCGGTGAGGATGTAT
>JAFLKR010000045.1 GCA_019163135.1 Desulfobulbaceae bacterium
ACTACTTGGCCCGCTCTAGTTTACTGTTCAGTTTTCAAAGATCAATCCGGCAGGCGATGGTTGCTTTTCGGCCATAGCGACTTGATATTGCTACGATTTTTTTAATTTAGCTTATTTTTGTTTCCCAGTCAAGAATAAAATATTTTGCTGGAATTTTTTATTGCAACCGACATCGTTTGTCAGCTGCAACAAGGCGGGAATATAGCCTGAATTTATAAACTGTGTCAACAGGAATTAAGCTTTTCGTAACAGAAAAATAATGAGGAGCACTTTTGGTTAACTAAAGTGCCCCTCATTAGTGAGACTATATTTTTTGTGTAAATTTAAAATATAAAAGAAACGACAGGGAGATACTGTTTATGGCATTGAGCCGGCATCGGTCCAGCGAGTCAAAACTTCGATTATTTTTTGGGCCTGGGCTATGCTTGAAATGTTGAATTTCGACTTGGTCTGGTACTGGCCGTTTCTTTTTTGGTAGCGACGGATGGTAAATTTATCAGGGCTATATTCCTGGGTGCCTTTATCATAATCCTGGTATCGAAAAAGAATAGTCGTCCAAGAACCTTTCGAAAGAACCTCCTTATCGATTTCTTTTACGACCAAAATTCCATCTTCTTCATAGTTGATTGTTAATTCTTCTATAGTTTCAGCCATTTGGTGCCTCGGGTAATTGTTAAACAAGAAGATTGTTATTCCAAAAAAAGTAAACGTACTGCATAGCCTTGAAAAAGGCAATTAAGACCAAGGTTCATGAATTAGGCTAAGGAATATTCTAAGCTTTCGATCCTTGTTTTCCGTAAAGGGTTGGATCAATGTTCAAACTCATATTTAATATCACCACCACTTTGTGAAGTCCCGGTCTCGGTCATAAAATAGAATCCTTTCCCCAGGGTGTAGCGAGTATTGAAGCTTCCAGATTCCTTTAAGAGGTCCTTGCCATAACTGACATAGAAATCGGGGGTCAGCCAACTGCCGAAAACCAGTGAAGCCGAGTCGTAGTTTGTGCCGGTATCCAGCTTAATCTCATCGATCATCGAAAATTTTTTAAGACTTTGCAAGTAAGGCACCATTTTCCCTAAACCTGTCTTCTCCATTGTCTTCCCTATCATTCCAGTATCTTGTCTGGTTTCTCCGCCCAAGGCGGTGTTTTGCAGCAGATGCGAAATGATGGCTGATTGTTCCATGGATGGGCTGGAGTAAAAGGTGATTTCCGGGTGCTGGAGAAATCCTTCAACCCGCACTCCGGTGGTCACGTCATCGCTTTTGTTTTCACTGTGCAATTCAATGCCGGGATTGGTCAGCGGCCCATTGTTGAACAGTAGGCGTCCCAGGTCAATCTTCAGGCGTCGGCCGTAAAGGGTGAATGAACCATTTCGAATGGTTAGGGTGCCATTGCCGACCTGAGGGCGGTGCGGTTGTCCGATTACTTTTAAAGCCCCGGTTATTCTTCCCTTAACCCCGTAGGCGTTTATCTGGACATCATCACCTGCAACAAGGGTCACCGAGGTGAAAAGATTTGCGTCTGCAACAGGAGAGACCCTTCCCTGTTCGTCATCAACCACGATCATGTCGCTGGAAGGGGCGGTGGCATTGTTGAAGTCGATAGAGGTGATTTGTGCACTGGGAATGGCCACAGTTCCTCGAACTTCTGTTTGTTTTTTGCCGAAAAGCACCTGGAGATCGGGGGAAACCACCAGGTCAAGGCCTGGCAGTTGGGCAGCTCTGAACCTTTCGCCGGTGATAAAGACGGTGTTCGTGCCGGATTCCGATGAGGTAACCTGCATCGTGCTGTCTGCACGGATATATCCTGTCCCAGAATGGGCAGTGGCCTGTATGCCCAGTTTGTTATTGTCACCTTTCAGGGTGATCAGCAATGGGGACAGGGTGATGCCGAGTGCCGGTATTTCTGCCTGACCGTTGGTGAGTTCTATTTGGCCGGAAAACTGAGGGGCAGAAGGTGTACCGTTTATTGAGAGCTGTCCCAGTAAAGTACCGGTTAGTTGTATCAAATGTTCGGTCAACAGGTTTAAGGGGCTCAGGTCCTGTAGATGCAGTTGCACCGTACCTTTTAATGGCGCGCGCATCAGTCCAGATCCAGGCAGTTGCAGATTGGTTAACCGCATGTCCAAGCGCACCGTACTTTTATCGCTAAGTTGGTTATCTAGATTCACCTGCAACTGATTGTCGGCGTAAGAGGCACTCAGCGTGTTCTTGATCCATTTTATGGGCTGTTCGTTACCGTCTGGCAGGGGGGCATGGATGACCATTCCCGCGCCGTCGCAAATAAGTTTTCCTGAAAGAATGCGGGATTGTTGCCCGGTGAGGTCTACGACGCCGTTTAGTCTCCCCTCTATTGGCCAAGGCGTGTTCAAGGCGCTTTGGATCAAAGTTAGCGGCAGTGAAGAAGCGACTGCATGCACTTGCCAGTTGTTTGAGGATTGCAACCAGGATCCGTTCAGGCAGATACTGCCGGAAGGTGAGGCTGTGAGACAGAGTGGTTCAAGAACCGCCTTATTCGGGTCAATGGATAACAGTGTCGCCTGACGCTGTTGCCAGTTGCCGAATTTGATAGAGGTGAGGTGCGTCTGCTGCAGTGTTCCCTGCCAAGTCTGATTTTTTATTTTACCTTGGAGTTGGAATCCTGTCGAGAAATCAGCCTGCTTTCCGTCGAAGGCAACTGTGTGATTGTTGATTGACCCTTGGAAATGTAATTGGCCGCGATCTAGCGCGGTGCCGCCGACTTGCAGTTGTTCGGCGTTGAGGGAGGCGTCGAGGTGGCCATCCCTGGCAAGCGCTCCTTTTGTTCCCAGTGTCAGTTTTCCAATCCCGTCACTGCCCAGTCCCAGCTTACTTCCAGTGAGCTGGAGGTCGATCTCTGGCTTAGTCGAGGATCCGGTCAGCCGCACCTGTGCCTGGATATTGCCGCGGGCCTCCGGCCAGAGTTCGGCCAGGTTGCCGGAATCGAGCTGGCCGGAGAAATCGACGGTCTCGTTTGCCTGGCCGGTGATTCGGAGAGTGGAACCGGCGCTTTTTAGGACAAAATGGGGAATCTCCAGTTGTTTATCCTTGAGGCGCAGCTCGCCTTTTCCGGAGAGTGGAAAGTTGCGCAAGGATCCCTGGAGTTCGGCCAGGTGAAATGAGGCCTCAAGTTTGGTTTCGGTGAATTGGCCAGTGGTGTGCAGGGCGCAGGAAAAATTGCCGGGCCAGTCGGGCAGAAAAAGGGAAGGGTCGAGGTGCGTCCCGCTCAGATCAGCCTGCCACGAAACCGCCGGGCTCCAGGCCAGCGTTCCCTTTGCGGCAAGGGAGGTCTTTCCGTGGACGAGGTGGAGCCTCTGCACCTGTAACCCCTCGTCATTTCCATGAATCTCTGCGGAAAGTTCGGGGAGCTCTTTGAGATTTGGCAATCCGGCCAAACTGTGCACCCTCAGGGTGTAAGCATCAAAGGTTCCTTGGCCATCGATGACCACATCGGTGAAGCGTTGGTCAGGCCAGCCCTGATTGATTTGGATAAGTGCAACTTCCGGGGACTCCAGTCGTGCCTGCCAGGTGGTGTTTCCGAGCAGATTGTTGAGCTGTCCGTTAAGTTGAACCGGGGAAGGACTCCTGGATTCAGCTTTGAGTTTCAGGGTGTTGAGCGGTCCTGCCAGCGTACCTTGCGCCGCGATGATTGCATACCCTGCTGGCTGGATCACCGTCTCTAGGTTGACTTGAAGCGGATAGTCATTAATGGTTTGCAGCTGCCCTTTTGCTTGCAGCTGTATTTCCGCACTTTCCAGGGATAACTGGTCAAAACGTAAGTTTACCCCCTGGTAGTCGAGTTGGTTAAGAGTTCCTTGTCGGATGAACCATATTTCTTTTTGGCCGGAGAGAATCGTGATTTTTTCCGCGGATATTTGTTCGACCAGTAGTTTGACCGGCAGGGAGACGGTTGCCAGCACGGTTTCCTGCCCGCTTTCGCCCAGGATGACCCTAACTCCGGTGGCGTGAATGGTTTGGATGAGGAGTGCTTTGTCCAGCAGTCTGGCAGGATTCCAGGTCAACAGCAGGTCCTCGATCAGCACGGTATCGATGCCATCGTCATAATGGATGCCCTGGAGCCGGAGTGAACCGAATAGGGAGCCGGAGGCGGTCTGGATACTCAGGCGGCCATTGCTCAGAAGATGGGTGAGCGCGGCGAGGCCACGTAATCCCGGATCTGTGCAGGAAAGCCAAAAAAGCGCTGACGGTATCAGCAACACTACCAGCAGGCTCAACCAGCGTCGCCACTTTTGCATTAGAGGTCCGCTCCCATGGTAAAATGGATGCGCCAGGAATTATTTTCGTCATCTAATGCTTTGGCCAGGTCAAGACGGATCTGGCCAAAGGGTGCATTCCAGCGCACCCCGATCCCGGCGCCCGATTGCAGGTTGAGTTTCGAGAAGGTGTTGGTCGCGGTGCCGCTATCGTAAAACAGGGCTGCGCTCCATTCTTCAAAGAGGGCACGTTCCAGTTCCAGGCTATAGGTGAGCAGATTTTTTCCACCTACGATATTGCCGTCGGCGTCGGCGGGGCCAATTTTTTTGTACCCATACCCCCGCACGCTTTGGTCGCCGCCCGCAAAATAACGCAAAGAAGGAGGCAGGTCGTTGATGTCGTTGGTGAGGGTAGCGCCGAGATCGGCACGCCCGATCCAGCGCCATTTATCGAAAAAGGAATAAATACCCTTGGTGCGCACTGCGGTCTGAAGAAAGGAGGTGTCGGCCAGCAGACCATCTTCGCTGCCGATGAGGGAGGCTGAGAGGCGCAGGCCCCGAGTGGTGACCAGGCGGTTGTCTGCCCAGAAGATGCTGCCTTTGGCCCCGGGGATCAGCAAAGCGGCATGACCGCTGTCTGATCCGGTGCTGTACTGCTCGTCGAGAAACTGGAGGTAGGTTGAATACTCCCCTTTTTCCCGAAAGTGATCGTGGCTGACGGTTGAGGTCCAGGATGTAGTATCGGTGTTGTCATATTCTTCGAGCTCGTATTTCCCCAAGATGGTCAGGCGATCCCGCTTCGGGTCGCCGATGGGTATGGTGTAAACGCCGCTTAAATTGCTTTTTCGTTGCGAGGGCTGTAGCAGAACATCCAATTGGTGGCCGTGGCGGTTGATATAACGGTTGGTATATTCAAGGGTTCCCCTGGGGCCGGTGTCGGTGCCGTATCCCAGGCCTACCCCGTATTTGTGGGCAAGGTTGGGGGTGAGGATGACTTTGACCGGTATGTTTGCAGTGTGGGGCTGGTCGATGTCGTAGTCGAGATCTACAGTATTGAAATAATCGGCGTTGTACAGAGATTGCCGCAATCGTGCCAAGGCTCTAGGGGAAAGGGGGTCCCCTTCTTTCACCGGAGAGATTTTACGCAAAAGATCGTGGTCGATGAAATCGGCGACAAAGGTGATGGGCCCGAATGTATACAGGGGACCAGTTTCGAGTTGCAGGCTCATGACCGCACTCTGCGATTTTCTCCTGATCTCCACCCGATTGTTATGATAGGTGGCTTTGAGGTAGCCGCTTTCCAGCGCCACTGTAATCAGTTGTTCCTTGGCATCTTCGTAGAGTTGATGGTCTAGGACATCTTTGGGCTGGAGCGGGAACCGTTGTACGGCTTTCTGCAAGGTGCTGTCATCCTTGCCGGGGCCGGTGAGTAGGATGCGTATCTGTTGGATAATAACCGGTGGGCCGATGGCAACCGTCAACTCTATCTGCCAACTGCCGCTTTGCTGGTGTTGGGAGACGCTGATGTTGGGGGTATAATAGCCAAAAGGTTCCAGGGCGGTGGCGGTTTCCTTTTGAACTTTGGCATACAGACGATTGAACATGGCCTGCGAAAGCACTTCATTTTCTTTGAGTCTAAGCAGGGAGAGGTGGCTGCGGATATTTTGGCGCTGGGATTCGGTGAGATCGCCGGAAATATTGATGGTGACGTTGGGCTGGGCATAGGCCGAGTTGACGGGGCTGCCGAATAAAAGAAGCAGGCAGAGCAAGGGCAGCCAGGGCGGTATTTGTCGGGGGAAAACAAGGCAATTGGTGCGCCACTTTTTTTGACGGTCGCTGGTCGAACCGCTGGCCTCCAAAGGGGGCGGCGGGTCAGTCAACGGAGCGCTGCACATGCCGGAGTTCCCATGCGGGAGCCAGTTGAGTGATCAATGGAATTCATCTTGGATTGACCGGTCTTGTTAGAAGGAGTATTGCAAGGATATTAATGCGATATTACCCTTTTTGAAAGAGTTGTTTTTTCAGAGTAGGGCAGGCGGGGCGTGGAGTGAGGACGCCCCCTCCCGTCGTAACGGCAGGGGGCGGAAATTGGAGGTTACGATTTAGTGAAATTCAGTTGATTCCCCTGGCCCCGGTCGATGAGGATGTGATCGCCTTCCGCGAAGAGTCCTTCGAGGATTTCGAGCGCCAGCGGGTCTTCGATATACCGTTGGATCGCCCTTTTGAGGGGCCGGGCGCCATAGGCCGGGTCGTACCCCGCCTCGACCAGAAATTGCTTGGCTTCTTTGGTCAGGGTTACTTTGTACTTATGGGCTGCCAGCCGTTTTGCCATCCGTTTGATCTGAATATCGACAATCTGGGAGAGGTCCTCTCGGCTCAGACCATGGAACGTGATGATTTCGTCAACACGATTGAGAAATTCCGGTTTGAACTGACGATGGAGGAGTTGGTCGATCTCTCGGCGCATGCCTTCGGGATTTGACTGGGCCATTTCCATGATAATATGGCTGCCGAGGTTGGAGGTCATGATCAATATGGTATTCTTGAAGTCCACGGTCCTGCCCTTGCCGTCGGTCATCCGGCCATCATCGAGTACCTGGAGCAGCACGTTGAACACATCAGGATGGGCTTTCTCGATTTCATCCAGCAGGATGACGGCATAGGGGCGCCGCCGCACTGCTTCGGTCAGCATGCCGCCTTCGTCATATCCGACATAACCTGGAGGGGCCCCGATCAGACGGGCAACCGAGTGTTTTTCCATATACTCCGACATGTCAATCCGGATCATGGCCTGCTCGGAGTCAAAGAGGAAATGTGCCAAACTCCGTGCCAGTTCGGTCTTGCCGACCCCGGTCGGGCCCAGGAAGATGAAACTGCCCAAGGGCCGGTCGGGGTCCTGTAATCCGGCACGCGCCCGGCGGACCGCATTGGCGACCGCCACAATCGCCTCTTTCTGCCCGATAACCCGTTCCCCCAGGGCCTTTTCAGCTTGCACCAGCTTTTCTTTTTCGCCTTCCAGAAGTCTGTCCACCGGGATACCGGTCCATTTTGCCACCACTGATGCAATATCCTCGGGCGAAACCTCCTCTTTCAGCATCTGATGTTTTTCTTGGATCTCGCTCAGCCGGGTATTGGCAATCTCGAGCTCTTTTTGCAGTTGGACCATCTTGCCGTAGCGGATCTCGGCGACCTTGCTCAGTTCGCCGGCCCGTTCGGCCCGTTGCTCTTCCATTTGGGACTGATCGATTCTGGCCTTGATGTCGCGGATGGACTGGATGGTATCTTTTTCCAGGGTCCACTGGCCTTTCATGGCATTGAGTTCGTCCTCAAGATTGGCCTGGTCTTCCTTGACCTTGGCCAATCGCTCGAGGGAGGTCGGATCTTTTTCTTTTTTCAGTGCCTCCTGCTCGATTTCCATCTTAATTTTTTTTCGCTCCAACTGATCGATTTCGGTGGGCATGGAGTCGATTTCAATCCGCAACCGAGAGGCGGCCTCGTCAATCAGGTCAATAGCTTTATCCGGCAGGAACCGATCGGTAATGTAGCGGCTGGAAAGAGTGACGGCGGCAACGGTGGCGGCATCTTGAATACGGACGCCGTGATGCACTTCATATTTTTCTTTGATGCCCCGGAGGATGGCAATGGTGTCTTCTTCGCTGGGTTCCTGGACTAAGACCGGCTGGAACCGTCGCTCCAGAGCCGCGTCTTTTTCAATGTATTTGCGGTATTCGTCCAAGGTGGTGGCACCGACGCAGTGAAGTTCGCCTCGGGCCAGGGCGGGTTTAAGCATGTTGGAGGCATCCATTGAGCCTTCCGCTGCCCCGGCCCCCACCAGGGTGTGGATTTCATCGATAAAGAGGATGATTTCCCCCGCCTTTTTTTCGACTTCCTTGAGGACGGCTTTGAGCCGGTCTTCGAATTCGCCGCGGTATTTGGCGCCGGCCACCAAGGAGCCGAGATCAAGCGAAATCACCTGCTTACCCTCGAGCGTCGAAGGGATGTCGCCGTTGACGATGCGTTGAGCAAGGCCCTCGACGATGGCGGTCTTACCCACCCCGGGCTCACCGATCAGGACCGGATTGTTTTTGGTCCGGCGGGAGAGCACCTGAATGATCCGGCGGATTTCCTCATCCCTGCCGACCACCGGGTCGAGTTTGCCACGGCGGGCAACATCTGTGAGATTGCGGGCATATTTTTCCAGGGCCTGATATTTGTCTTCCGGGTAAGGATCGGTCACTCGCTGGTTGCCGCGCACCATCATCAGGGCCTTGAGGAAGGAATCGGCTGTGACTCCAAGGCGGTTGAGCATGGCGGCGGCCTTCTGTGACCGATCGGCCAGGATGGTCAGGAAGAGGTGCTCCTGGCTGACATACTCATCCTGCATGTTAGCGGCGGTTTTGAAGGCCTGATCGAGCAGGTTTCGGAACTGCTGCGAGGCATAGGTCTGGTTGGCTCCGGCCCCGCTGACCTTGGGAAGATTGCTGATCAGTAGATTGGTTTCACCCAGGATCACGCTGGGGGTGGTGCCCATTTTTTGGAGCACCGGAACCACCACCCCTTCGGGTTGTTCCAGGATGGCCTTGAGCAGATGTTCGGGTTGCAGTTCCTGGTTGCCATTTTGCTGGGCCAGTTGCTGGGCGGCTTGAATGGCTTCCTGGGATTTAAGGGTGAACTTATCGAGTTGCATATCTTTTCTCCTTACCTGTCTCGTTTGTTTTTAAAAACAGGACGTTATTTGACTTGTTGCCAGGAGATAATAAGAATGAAACAGTGGGTGTCAAGATTTTGGCGCAAAAAGGCTGAGTGTTCAATGCCTGAAAACCAAAAAACCCCCTGGCCGTTAAACGGCCAGGGGGTTGGGGATGACCTGAGAATAATCTCTCAACTGCACGATCCGCCGCAGGATCCGGTACTGCAACTGCCACCGCTCCCCAGAGGATTGGCGGAGGTGATGGAGAACCCTGAACGATATCCCGCTTCCGTGAAATCAACTTTAACAGCACCGCATTTTTCCAGAAGACTTGCTTCCACTAAAAACTGCAGGCCACCTTCTTCGAATACCTTGTCACCTTCTTTTGACTCATCCAGAGCCAAACCTAAAGAGGGACCGCTTCAGCCACCCTGCATCAGGGCGATGCGAACCGCAGAACTGATTTTGTTCTGCTCAAGATATGCTTTCAGATTATTAACAGCCAAATCTGTCACTTCAAACATTAATGCCTCCTCAAAAGTAAAAATGCTCCATCCGTTTTTAGGAAAGAGGGTTGGGGTTAAAAATAAAATTAAGATTTAATCGTGTCTCCGTCAACCTAAGATAGATGTGTGTGCAAACTAAACCCCCAAAAAATTTTATATTTTACCACGGAACAAGGCGAGATGGAAGCATTCTCCCGGAAAAACAACGAAAAAAGAGCCGGACAGGACGGGCTCTGGGGTTTTCCAGGAAAACTTGTGGCTGCAAAATGCGACATTTTCATTAAAAATTGAATCAATTATGGAAAAACATTGTCAAATGGAGCGCCACTTTCTAGAATTTAACAGTTGCATTGGTTGTGACAAAAAAAAACTTTACAGACGAGAGCCTCATCATGCGTGAAAAATTACTCATATCCACCGGTGGTGGCGATGCGCCAGGTTTGAATGCCGTCATTTTTGCCGTGGTTAATTCGGCGACCAGGAAGGGATGGGAGGTGTATGGAAGCAGGGCCGGATATGGCGGGTTGCTCGACCGGGATGATCTGATCCGGCTGACTCCGGAGGATGTGGAGGGAATACTTTCTCAGGGCGGTACCATTCTCGGGTCGACCAACAAAGGCAATCCGTTTGCCAAGCCGGTGGAAAATCTGGCCGGAGAAATCCAGATCGTCGATATCTCTGATAAAATTCTCGCCAATTTCAACAGGATGGGATTTTTCTGCCACATTGCGGTGGGAGGGGACGGCAGCCTGGAAATTGCACACCGTTTTGCCCAGAAAGGGATGCCGGTCATCGGTGTTCCCAAAACCATTGACAATGATCTCGAGGCCACGGATCGTACCTTTGGTTTTGACACTGCGGTTTCCACCGCCACCGATGCCATCGACAAATTGCATTCCACGGCCAAGTCCCACGACCGGGTGATGGTGGTCGAAGTTATGGGGCGGGACTCCGGCTGGATTGCACTATATTCGGGTATCTCCGGCGGTGCCGATGTGATCTTGATCCCGGAAATTCCTTTCAAACTCGATTCGGTGTGCGAAAAAATTTCCGACAATGAACTGCACAACAAACATTATTCGATTGTAGTGGTGGCTGAGGGGGCGCGAGCTGAAGATGGCGAGATCATCAGTAAAGGCAAGGGGGAAGTAGGCAGGGCCGAGGTGGTGCTGGGCGGGATAGGCGAATGGGTCGCCGAACAGATTCGGCAGCGGTTGGGCAAGGATACCCGATCCCTGGTGTTGGGACATTTGCAGCGCGGTGGATCGCCGACCACCTTCGACCGACTGCTCGCCCTGCGTTTCGGAGCAGCTGCGGTTCGTTTGGCGGAAGCGGGAACTTTTGACCACATGGTAGCCTGGGTGCCACCTTCCATGACCTCGGTTCCCATTGCCGATGCTATTCGCCGCCGCAAAAAAGTGGATCTGGAAAGTGACAAGGTGCTGACGGCCCGTGATATCGGCATCTGCCTGGGCGATTGATTCTTTTCCCCGTCAATCCTTTCTTGACATGACGACCGCCGAACGGTTGCAGGCCATCTATACCCGGATGTATGACCAGTTGGGGCCCCAGCACTGGTGGCCGGGGGAGACACCTTTTGAGGTGATGGTAGGAGCGGTGCTGACCCAGAACACCAACTGGAAGAATGTCGAACGGGCAATCGACAATCTCAAAGGGGTCGGCCTGCTGTCGCTTGAAGCCCTGTCAGCCTTGCCCACCGGGCTGCTTGCTGAATATATCCGGCCGGCCGGGTACTATAACATCAAGGCCGGCCGGCTGCATAATCTGCTGACCTACATCAATGAAGCCCACCATGGCGATCTGCAATCCTTTCTGGACCAGCCCCTGGAGCCTTTTCGGGAGGCATTGCTTTCCATCAAGGGGATTGGTCCGGAAACCGCCGATTCCATCCTGCTTTACGCAGCCAATCGGCCGATTTTTGTGGTGGATACTTATACCCATCGGATTCTGTCCCGTCACCAGGTGATCGATGAGGATTTCGGCTATCAGGAAATCCAGGAATTGTTCATGGATCATCTGGATTGTGATTCTCAGCTCTATAACGAATATCACGCCTTGCTGGTGCGGGTGGGTAGTGTCTATTGCAAAAAGACTAGCCCCGACTGCGCTGCCTGTCCGCTGCGGGGGATTTGATCGATTTGTTGGGGTGTTTTACAGCGTGGCTTCCTCAACCGGATGCTCCTTTTCCGAGGCCATATCCTGTTCTTTGCCTTTATGCCAGATCAGTTTTCGGCAGACTCCGCGGATCATGCTGGCTTCTTTTTTCTTGAGTCGGAATCGACCCAAAAACTGGCGGATATTGCGCATCCAATAAATTCGGTTGGTGTCGTGGAGGAAGGTCAGCCTGGTCAGGGCCTGCTCGACATGCTCGTACATCCCTTCGAGATCATGGGAGTTGGCAAACGCTGAGGTCGGGACGGCGGCAAAGGGGTGGCTGTGAACGGCGGTATACAGTTCGTAGCAGTGGATAGCCACCGCTTGGGCCAGATTAAGCGAGGAAAAGCCTGCGGTGGGTATGGTGGAGGCGAATTGACAGAGATCAAGGTCCTCGTTGCTGAGTCCGCTGTCTTCCGGCCCAAACATCAGGCCGATGCGGTTGCCGGCCAGCAGCGGCGCCAACTCCGCCATCACCTCGCGCGGGGTCTGGTCTTGCGGTCGATGTCGGCCTTGGCGGGCGGTGGTGCCGACCAGAAAATGAAAAGGTTCCGCCGCCTCCGCCGTGGTCGCGCAGACCCGCATCTCACGGATCAGATGGGCGGCCTTATGGGTGGCCATCTTCAGCATCCGCTCCTGGTCAAACACTTCCTCCGTCACCACAATCAATTCTGATATACCAAAATTGGAGGCAACCCGCGCCGACGCGCCGATGTTTTCCGGAAATTTTGGTCCCACCAGGATGATACCGGTATCGCCGAGTTGGCGGTTGGTTCGCTGACGTTCTATCATTGCAATCGTGTGGCCAGGAATCAGCGGCCGGTGGATTGTTCGAGTTCCAGGGTCTTTTTTGAGGTTTTTTCGGAACCGTTCGACGAACTGGTGGTCATGCGTTTGAAAAAGGGGATGATTCCCCGCTCCGCCCGTTTCAGCTCTTCTTCCGCCTCTTTGACCGTGATCTGCCAGGCTGGGGCAAAGCCGGGTGATTTTTCGAACATGATCTCGATCGCCTTTTGGTAGACCTGCACCTGGCGCAGTTCCGGGCGTCCGGGCTTCTGGTTGAGCACCTGTACCATGTTGCGCAGGTTGTCCCGTTCCTGTTTGATTTTTTCCAGGTCGTTTTTGCGTCGTTCGTTTTCGGCTGAATCGATCTCAAGTTTGGTGTGGAGATGCTCGCGCAGTTTCTTGAGATGGCTGTTCAATTCTCTGGCCTTCAGCAGGCCCCGGACCCAAAGGATCGCGGCTACCACCAGCCCGATGGTCAGGCCGCGCAGAAAAGGATTGGTCAGGATGTTGGCTATCCAGCTGGTATCTTCCATGATGCTTTACCTCAGAAGTAAGAAATTATGCGGAAGGAAACGGGTTCCAGGCATTTCAAAATGACGGGCGAGTATGAAGCTGACATTTTTATTTGAATTACCGAAAGACGTCAAGGAAAACCAAGGTGCTGGCGCTCCAGGTTATGCGGGTTCGCCGTCATTTTTTGGGAGCGGTTCGCTTGAAATATCGGTCGAGATGGAAAAGGTCAATCGTTTGTTCAGCAGGTCGACGTTATCCAATCGGACGTTAACCCGGTCGCCCAGTTGATACATCCGGTTGCTCCGTTCGCCGATCAACCGGTAGCGGCGACTGTCGTGCAGGTAGTAATCGTCGGTCATGGTGGTGAGCGGGACGCTGCCGCTGATGTAGCAATCATCCAGGACAACGAACAGGCCGAAGGCGGTGACCCCGGAGATGATTGCCCCAAAGGTTTCGCCGATTCGGTCTATAAGAAAGAGCGCGGCGCAGCGGACATGGACGTTGCGTTCGATATCGATAGCCTTGCGTTCGCACTGCGACAGATAAACACCGGCTTCCACCAAATTTTTGCCTTCTTCGGGAAAAGGCAATCGCCCGATTTCGGCGGATGCCCCCAGCAGCATTGCGTGGAGCACCCGGTGGGCCACCAAGTCGGGATAGCGGCGGATTGGCGAGGTGAAATGCAGGTAGAAATCGGCGGCCAGGCCAAAATGGCCGGCATTCTCCGGAGAGTATCTGGCCTGCTGCATGGTCCGCAGCAGCAGGTTGTTGACGATGTACTCGGTGGGAGAGCCTTTGGCCTGGGCGATGACCAGGGCAAACCAGCCGGGGTTGACTTCGGATTGGGGCAGGTGCAGCCCCAGCGCCTTGGCCGCATCGGTGAAAGTATCGAGTTTGGTCAGGTCCGGGTATTGGTGGATGCGGTAAAGCACCGGCCTCCTGGCCTTGGCCAGGGTTTCGGCCACGGCCTCGTTGGCGGCCAGCATGCAGTCCTCGATCAGCAGGTGGGCTTGGTTGCGTTCAGCCAGGGTTATGGAGGCGATGTGGTCCTGCTCGATGGCGATGAGCGACTCGGGGAGGTTAAACTCGAGGCTGCCGCGCTTTCTGCGCTGGGCTTTGAGCAGGGCGGTGAGTTCCTTGGCCAGTTCGAGCATCGGGGTCAGATCAGCATGGGCGGCGCGAACCAGCGGATCGTTAAGATACACCAGTTGATTGACGGTGGTGTAGGTGAAACGTTGACGGCTCCTGATCAGGCTCTTGCAATAACGCTGGTCGATACGCTGGCCTTGCTGGTCAAAGGTGAGGATGGCGGTCATCGCCGGCCGGTCTTGGTCAGGGACCAAGCTGCAGAGATTATTTGATAATCTCTCGGGCAGCATGGGCAAAACCCGATCAGGCAGATACACGCTGGTGCCCCGCAGGTAGGCTTCCTGGTCGATCGGTGAATTCGGGGTGATATAATGACCGACATCGGCGATGGAAACATAGAGCGTGAAGCCGTTTTCGGTCTGTACGACACAGATGGCGTCGTCAAAATCCCGGGCGGTTTCGCCGTCGATGGTAACATGGGGCAGGTGGCGCAGGTCTTTGCGGTCATCGGTGCATTCAGTCACTGCCGTCAGTTGATCGGCCGCCTCAAGCACCGCCGCCGGAAAGGTCTCGCGGAGACCGGACTGGATGATCGCCATGCGTATCTGCACTTTTACGGTTCGGGAATCGCCGAGGAGTTCGAGAATTTTGCCGGTCGGCCCCTGCCGTTCCGAGCCGTAATCGGTGATTTCGGCTACCACCGCCATGCCGTCGCCGGCGCCCATCTCGTCGCCTCGGCGGATCAGCACGGTATAGGGAAGGCGGTCGTCGTCCGGGGTCACATGGCCCCCGGCACCGCTTGCTGAGAAGATGCCACAGAATTTGGTTACCGCCCGATTCAGGACCTCGATAACTCGCCCCTCGCGCCGTCCCCGTGCCGTACCGGTGACTGTCACCAGGATGGCGTCGCCGTGGCTGGCCCCGCCTAGATTATGCGGGGCGATGAAGACATCCTTGCCGCCCTTGGCCTCCCCTTCAATTACGGCAAAGCCAAAGCCTTTGGCGGTAAGGTCAAGGGTGGCCCGCAGGGCTTCGGGGGGCGCGGCCAGGGCGAAACGCTTGCCTTTTTTCTCGATCCGGTGCGCGTCGGTCAGTTGGAGCAGGTTTTTCTGCAGGAGCGGCAGTTGCGGCGGGATCAGGTGGAGAGCTGCCATAATCTCCGCCACGGTCATCGCGCCGGTCTGTTTAGCCAGCAGGGCGAGCAGGGTTGCCTGCAGGGAAGTTTCTATCGTTTTGGCAGCCGGTCGTCCTCCCCCCTGGTGTCTTGTTTTACCAGGTTTTTTGGCGAGTTTTCCTCTGCGGGCAATTTTTCTAACCATCTCTTTTCCGTTGCGGTTGAATGAATATCTGTGAAATCCGGTGGGCGGTGAATTTCTCTTTGTCCACCGGGGACTATCTGCTACACTGTACCCTTCCTTTCATATGGTAAGGAATTGTACACTATTTTGCAGCTAAAGGAAGAAAAAGGCAGGGAAATGGGCAAGAGCGCAGATGCACTACGTTAAGTTCGATCTCGATCAGTATCGTCAGGTTATGCAGGCCTATATCGGCAACGGGCCGGAGTCTCAAGTTTTCTGGAAAGCATTTGATTTTGCTATAGAGGCCCACGGCGACCAATGGCGTCGTTCCGGAGATCCTTATATCATGCATCCCTGCTCGGTGGCCAAGATCCTTGCCGAAGAGCTTGATATTCGCAACCCTGAAATTCTGGCCTCGGCCCTTCTCCATGATACCGTCGAGGATGTTGCGGAGGTTACCGGCGAGGTCATTCGTAAAAAGTTTGGTCCCAATGTCGAGGCCATTGTCGAAGGCTGCACCAAGGTGACCCATTACACCGGTGACCGCCAGACCTTCAAGAAACTGGTGCATCGTAAAATCTTCAGCGGCGCGGCGGCCAAGTTGGAGGTAATGGTCGTCAAGTTGGCAGACAGGCTGCACAATCTCCGCACCCTGGCCAGCATGCCCAAACACAAGCGACAGAAGATCGCCGATGAAACCTTGGATATTTATGCCCCGCTGGCCACCATTCTCGGTCTTTTTGCCATCAAGCGTGAGTTGTACAATCTAGCCTTGGCCTATAAATTCCCCCGCCAGGGCAGTCGGTTGCAGGTGCATATCAACAATCTGCGTAACGATCCCGAAGTCTTGCAGATTATCGATAAGGTGCAGGAGGCCCTTAAGAAGGAAGGCGTTGAGGGCAAGGTGACCCTGCGGACTAAGGGGTTATGGGGCTACTACGATATCCGCAATCGCATTCTGATCAAGGAGATTGAGAGCCCGCAGGAGATGCTGATCCTGGTGCAGACCAGGAGCGGCTGTTACCAGGCCTTGGGGGTCCTTAACGAGATTTATCCGCCGATTCCGCGGACTATCCGTGATTTTATCGCCAACCCCAAGCCGTCAGGCTACCAGGGGTTGCACGCCCGGCCCATTATTAATGGCCATAAGTATCTTTTCAAGATCCGTACCGAGGAGATGGCCCGTCGCGCTCAGCGTGGCATGGTTCGCGACTGGGGTGGCGACAGTAAGGCTAGTAGCAGGTTTTTCAAAGAAATTCAGGAAATGTTCGATATTCTCGGAAGCGACGATTCGGTATCCTATCGGGATATGATCGCCGCCAGTGGCCGTAAGGAGATTTATACCTATACCCCCCGGGGCGATCTCATCTGTCTGCCGTTCAACTCAATCCTCCTTGATTTTGCCTTCCGAGTGCACACCGCCATCGGCCACACCTGCGTCGGCGGCATGATTGGCAAGCAGAAAGTGGGGTTGGATCATCAACTCCGTGACGGCAACGTCATCAAGATCATCCGTCAGGAGGAGCAGGTCAATTTCGATCCCGGATTGCAGACGCTCTGTCAGACCCCTAAGGCCAGGTCTGAGCTTTCCAAGGCCTTTCGTTTGCGCCGGGAGGCGGTGTCGCGGCAGATCGGCGCCTCGGTGCTTTCCCAGGAACTGCGCCGGTACGGCGTGCCTTTCGAGGTGACGGAGAAGGAGGGCATGGCCGATATTCTCGCCTATTTTGATATTGAATCGCTGGCGGATCTCTATCTGCAGGTGGGGGAGGGACGGGTCCGTCTGCGGGAACTGATTTACGAGATCGTCAACGGATTGTATGCGGACCGACCGACGCTGTATCAGCCGACCGGGGTGTTCAACCGGGTGGATCTTTCCACCCTTGATCCGGTAGTGATGAAATCTTCCGCCTGCTGCAAGCCCGGTCCGCTGGACAAAGGCGTGATCGGCCTGCTCAGCGAGCGAGGGCTGTCTCTGCATCGCAAGGACTGCACCCAGTTGCAGAAAATTAATTTTCAACGCGAAGATGCGGTGGAGGTGCGTTGGAAACTCCAAAGTACCAGGGTGGAAAAGACGCAGAAGATTATTGTCATGCAGGCCACTAGGAATCGCCTGCTGATGCTGCTCTCAGTGGCGCCGGAGGAAATGAAGTTGGTGGATATCGTCTATCTGGGCAAGGGCGCCTTAATGGTGGGCGACTGGGAGGTCAATTTTCAGGTGACTAACCTCTATGGCTTGAAAAAGATCAACCGTCATTTTTTACGCTCCGGGCTCAGCTACGAGTTTGAGTTGGATCAATAGGTGTCGGAGCGGTTTGGTCGGCTCCGGTTCACCTTACAGCAGGCGCCACTTTTGCTGTGGAAGGCATCGGTCAATGTATTCATCGAGTTGTGCTTGAAACACCTCCCGTGGAATCTCTCGGGCTCCAAACCGCAGCAGGTGCTCGGTGGTCATCTGGCAGTCGATCAGGGCGATATTGCGTTGGAGCGCCTGTTGGACCAGGGTGGCCAGGGCGACTTTGGAACCATCGCTTACCTTGGTGAACATCGATTCGCCGAAAAAAATCCGATCCAGGCAGATTCCGTATAATCCGCCGGCCAGTTGGCCCTCCTGCCAGCATTCAATCGAGTGGGCAAAGCCGAGTTCATGCAGTTGACAATAGGCCTGCTGGATGGCTGGGGTGATCCAGGTACCTTTTTCCGAGCGGCCGGAGGCGGTGGCGCAGGCCGCAACGACTGTTGCAAAGGCGGTGTCGGCGGTGACGGTGAAGGTGCCCGAGGCTATGGTGCGTCGCAGCCGTCGGGGCAAGTGGAATTCCGGGGGAAAGAGGGCCAATCGTGGGGCCGGCGACCACCAGAGGATCGGATCCCCCTCGGAAAACCAGGGGAAGATGCCTTGGCTGTAGGCCATGATCAGCCGGGCCGGGGAAAGATCGCCGCCGATGGCCAGCAGTCCGTCGGGTTCGGCGAACTCGGGGTTAGGGAAGAGCAGGGTATCGGTCAGACGGAAAACGGGCATGGTAATTCCGGTCAGAGGAAATGAAGGACAAGCAAGACCGGAAGGGTACCGCAGCCAAAAAAAAAGGCAAGCCTGAAGGCTTGCCTTTTTGCATTTATGGCGGAAAGCAATTAGCCTTTCATCCGACGACGGCGAATCATGCTAGACAATCCAGCGATACCGGTACCAAACAGCAGCATAGTGGCTGGTTCGGGTACGGGCTCGGCAATGAGTTGGCTTTGAGCATTGACATCGCCCAAGGTCTCATCTCTATTAATTGTCCTGAGATTTAACACTTTCACGACTCCGCCGCTAAAAACATAATCTGACGCTAACGTAGCAACATTAAGTTTATAAAAGTCTAATGAATCCTCACTAAGGGTTTGTACTTCTCCCTCTAAGAACCAAATTACTTTTTGAACTATACCTGCTAAGGTGTACGATTTTTGATTAGGTTGCAGGTTGTAATAATTCCACATTACCGACTTGGTAGCCTCGGAGATGTAATCTCTATTCGGTTGAGTTTGGCCAGCTAAACCACCATCGCTAGCAAAGTCTTCAACAGACTGTATCATATACGTGCCGCCAAGAGAGATGTGTTCATCGTATTCTAAGCAGAAACTGAAATAATCGAAAGAGTTAACATTTCCTAAGATGTTAAGGTTAAATTCTCCGCCAGCGCCGTTTTGTAGTGGTCCGCCAGTTATTGTGACATTGTTTCCTATTGAAGGCAAAGCCATAGCCGAAGCCGAGAAAAACAGCAAAAATGCAGCCGATAAAAGGTTAATTTTCGTTAATGAAGTTTTCATATTTTCTCCTGTCTGAGTTTTCACGCCGTAAAATTATTTGCTAACAGGGAATTGATTTTTAAATGCCTTGGCCATCGCTTTCCTTGTTGATGCTTTAATCTGCCTTTAGTTTAGCAAAATGCGGGCCATTTTTTATATTATGTGATATCAGTAGGTTGCAGTGTTGAGCGGGGAGCTTAGGTGCTATTTTCAGATTATCCGGAATCCGTGCCCCATTTTGGTTCGGAAAAGCGGAAAGCTTAGCTGCGGAAAACCGACTGAGATGCGGAAGTGAATCGAATTATATCATGTAAACAGGGGTATGGTGGACAGCTTGCCGAATTGAAGAGATCAGGCCCGAAAATCCGGAAAGTAGGAGGAACCAAAGCGGCGTTTCAGCATAGTGCCGATAAACTGAATTTTTCGCATAAAAAGAACCCACTGGGCAAAAAGAGGTTTACAGGAAGTCCTAACTAATTGATAATCAATCTACTTGTACCGTTTCTAGACTTCGCAGTCGAAGCCTCGGGAGCGGTGGGCACCAGGAAATGGGGTCGCGCCGCCGATTGTTGGTTGCTGCGGGGCAATGCACCGGTTTCCTTGTGTTTATCTCTTATTCAAAGGTCTTGCCGAAGCCACTAGAGCCATGATGTACCTCGAACATTTTCATCTCACCCAGTCCCCTTTCCAGGAAGAGCCGAATCCGGAGATCCTTTTTCCGGGGGCCAAGCGGGAAGATATCTGTCAGTCGCTGCTGCTTGATGTTCTGGCCGGTAAACCGCTGGTCAAACTGATCGGCCGGGAAGGGTCGGGGAAAACCCTGCTGTGCCGGGTGATCATCGATCGACTTCCCTCCAATTACGAAGTGGTGTACATCGACAACCCGGTTGGCGCCTTTGACGATCTGTTGCGACTCGCCTGTCTCGATCTTGGCATGAATCCGATCGGCCAGCATGAGGCAACTAATTTTCTCCAAGAATTACGGCGGCTGCTCGAATTGCAGAAAGCCGCCAATAAAAAAATCGTGCTGATTATCGATGAGGCCGAAAAGCTTTTCCTCGCCACGCTTGAGCGGTTGGTGCGACATGTCAGCGACTATCAGGACGATCTGGGCCTGACCATCATTCTTGCCGGTCGACCGGGGCTGGATGCAAACCTGGAGCAACTGGCCGTGTTCAGTGCCGAAGTTGATATGCATTCCGGCTATTATTTGGAAGCCCTCAACGAAAACGAAACCCGGCAATATCTCAGGTTTCGCCTTACTGCCGCAGGTCTGAGCCGTGAACAGCACGGGGATATCTTCACCGAGGGCGCGGTGGCCAAGATTTTCGACTCAGCCCAGGGCAATCTGCGGATGATCAACATTCTGGCGGAGGAAGCCCTGCAGGTATCCTGTTCGGAAAAATCGTTCATGGTGCTGCTGGATCATGTCGAACCGGAGGAGGACGACGGCGATGCGATGGAAAGCAAGGTGCTCGAAATCTACGAAATGCTTCGCCATAACCGTTTTTTGACCGCAGGGCTGAGTCTGGCCGTGGTACTGGTGCTGGTGATCGGATTCATGCTCAGTGGCAAAGGCGGCAAAGAGCCGCAAGTCCCGACTGCTTCCGAAAAAACGATCAAGGTGCTGCCGCAGACGGCGGTCGAGTCTCAGGCACCTGCGGTTCCTGCTGGTCAGGTGGGGTCTGCGGGGCCGTCGGCGGAAGTACCGCTAGCCGTACCGGCACCTACCAAAGAAAGTGAGCGGCGGGACGGTGAAAAACTTTTTCGTGAGCGGCTCGGCGCTGGCGCTGGCTTGTTGGCCGGATCCTTGCGGGGCGGGTATACCATACAATTGATGGTGCTGGCCTCGGATCAGGCCCAGGCAAGCATTACTAAAACGCTCGTCCAGGATGAATATTATCCGCTCAAAGACCAGTTCTATATTCTCCGCAAGAAAAGCAATCCGCCGAGCTTGTTTGTTTTTTACGGGATATTCGACAATATGGATGCCGCCAGGGAGGCGCGCAATACCATGCCGGTATTGCTGCGCAAACATCACCCCTATCCGCTCTCGATCAGCGAAGCCTTGAAAAAACTCGAGAATTGAACCCCGCGACCTGACCGTCGGTTTTTTGCATCCGGCGGCTATGTCCACCGTTTTTCTATCCCCTCTTTTGAAATCTCAAACTCTGGATTCCCCCATGGATGTCCTTCTTGCCAGGCCCCGCGGTTTCTGTGCCGGTGTCAACCGGGCGATCGCCATTGTCAATCAGGCGCTCGATCGCTACGAACCACCCGTTTATGTGTTGCATGAAATCGTCCATAATACGCATGTCCTTGAGGAATTACGGCGAAAGGGGGCAGTTTTTGTCGAGGAGTTGGAAGAGATTCCGCCGGGGTCGGTCACCATTTTTAGCGCCCACGGGGTATCGAGGGCGGTTGAAGAGCAGGCGAAAGCATTGCGATTGCGGACCATTGATGCGACCTGTCCGCTTGTTTCCAAGGTCCATCGGCGAATGATTCGGCTTAATGCGCAGGGAAATGATGTGCTGGTTATCGGGCACAAGGGCCATCCCGAGGTGGAGGGCACCTGCGGGCAGGCGGTGGGTCCGTTCCATGTGGTTTCTCAACCCTCGGAGGTGGCCACCCTCAGGGTGACCGACCCCTCCAAGGTTGGTTATGTGACCCAGACCACCTTGAGCGTTGACGATACCGCTGCTATGCTTGCCGCCATTCGCCATCGTTTTCCGGACATTATTGAGCCCGAACGGACAGACATCTGTTATGCCACCACCAACCGTCAGGCGGCGGTCCGGCAACTGGCGGCCAAGGTCGATCTGGTCCTGATAGTCGGATCAAAAAACAGTTCCAACTCGAACCGGCTCCGCGAGGTGGCGGAGCAACTGCGGACCCCCGCCTACCTGATCGATCATGCCGGCGAACTGGAACCGCAATGGTTCGAAGGTATCAAGCGGGTCGGCGTCAGTGCCGGGGCTTCGGCGCCGGAGCATCTGGTGGTGGAGGTCGTTACCTGGCTGCAGCGGTTTAGCCAAGGATCGGTCGAGGAGATGGGGGGAGAGGAGGAACAAATCAATTTCCTGGTCCCGGATTTGGAAGTGTAAGCCGAATCGATCAGCTTTACCCCTTGTGCCGCTGTCCTGGCGGCCCTGCACCCTCTTCGTTTTCAGTTATGCCCGGCAGGTCATTGCACCAGCCGATGCACCCCCACAATTTCCACTTCATTAAGCCGTCCGCGATCGCATTGATGCAGAGCTGCAAGTGTGGCCCGATAGGGATGACCGATGCCAATGGCCCACCCCTGTTTTTGGGCCATCGCCACCAATTGGTCGAGCTGCCCGCAGATTTTCAGCGGCTCCTGCACATTATCAAGGAAAACATGGCGACGGGCTGCTGGCACGCCCAACTGCCGCGCCGTAAATAACCCGCGTGAGGCAGCGGTGGTGTAGCTGTCAATGAAGAAAAGTTCGTGGCTTTTTACGATTTCGAGCACTGTCTGTATTGCCTCAGCATCCTCGGTGAATCTTGACCCCATATGATTACTGGCACCCACCGCATGGGGCACCGCCTCCAACATTCGGGCGGTTTTCTGCCTGACCATTTCGGGGGGATCCTGTACCGCCAATCCACCGCTGCCAGAATTCCAGACACCATTCTTCGGTTCCATGGGCAGGTGGACAAGAATATCCCGTCCAATCGCAAAGGCTCCTGTCGCCAACTCCCGACTATACGGCGCGTCAGGAAGAAACGAATAGCTGAGGTTGAGATCAAGTTCTAGAAATTTGCGGCCAAGCTGTTGATGGTGGCCCATGTCATCGATGATGATGGCCATCCGGGGGCGTTGGGGGACAGGAGAGGGAGATGCGAGTTGTTGCGTATTCGTCGGCTGGGCAGCCTGCGGCGAGGGGTGCTGCTCGTCGGAAACGGCTGGGCCGTCTTCCGGGGCGATATTTTTGGGCTCGCTGACGACGGGTGCAAGAGTGAATGGGGGCGGTAGCAGGGGCGCTGGAGCGGTTATTTTTTGATCCGCTGTTTTTTTTTCAGCGGGCTGGTCCGAGGAACGGCAGCCCGTCAGGAGGAGGGGCAGAAGCAGAAGAACCCACAGCGCCTTGGTGCAGAAGAGTTGGCAGGTAGTCGGGCGGGGCACGGAATACCGCCGTTTATTTGTTTCTGGCGAGGACGTAACCGGCCAGTTCCTTGAGTAGAACGACATTTTCCTGCCCTTGCGCCGTCTCGGAGAAGATCGCCAGCGCATTAATGGCCGAAGCTACCAGTTGCTGGGCCGTGCCGGCGGCAGTGTTGAATCCGTTTTGGCCTTCGATCAGCGCATGGAGCCGATTGTACGCCTCAGGTTGGGTGCGATCACCACGGATCAGTTTCTCGATGGCCTGTCGGTCTACAGCATTTGCGGTGCTGAGGGCAAATAGCACGGGCAGGGTGATTTTGCCCTCAATGAAATCGTTGCCGGTTTTTTTGCCGGTGGTGCGAGGGTCACCGAGGAAATCCAGAAGATCGTCAACGACCTGGAAGGCCGCGCCGAGGTGATCGCCGTAGGTGGCCAGAGCCTGCCGCTGGGTGGTGGTGGCTCCGGCGAACAGTGCGCCGATTGCACAGGTGGAGGCGATGAGATTGCCGGTTTTCTGGCGGATGACTTTGAAATATTGTTGCTGGGTTGCGTTGCTGTCCCCGATAGCGCGTAACTGTTCGAATTCTCCGTTGACCATGGAAGCCGTCGCATGGCAGAAAATTTTCAGACCCTCGGCACCTGCCAGCTGACCGATCAGGTGCATGCTTCTGGCATGGAGCCAATCGCCGACCAGGATGGCGGCCGGCATGCCGTAGCGGGCGGCTACCGTGGCTTGACCGCGTCGCTTTTCGGCATTGTCGATAACATCATCATGCACCAGCGTGGCCACATGCAGATATTCAAAGGCCGTCGCCAGCAGATACAGCGTTTCGTCGTCCCTGCCGCAGCACCGAGAGCAGAGCACGGTGAGCAAAGGACGGATTCGTTTGCCGCCATTAAACAGAGTGTAGTGCAGCACTTCAACCAGGAGCGGATCGCTGTCGGCGAGAGCTGTTTCCAGGTCGGTGCGCATCACCGTTTCAATTCGAGCGGCAACGGTTGCGGCAACCCGGCGCAAGTCACTGGGTGGTGCGGTATCGGTTGTGGTCATTTTTTTTATCGATTCAGGTGGAGAGTCTGTAAGTGTTTCGTCGGTTTGTGGTGGAACTGCAACGGGGTTCTCGCTTAGGTTGCAGTATTGCGAGCATTTCTATCAAACCGTCGACGGTCGCCCGATCAGAACTATTTAAGGCGTTACTTTGTTTTTAAAAAAGTCCGCTACCGCATCCAAGTCTCTGGTGACGGGACTGGGCGGCAGGCTTCTGAGAAATTGGCGTCCGTAACCTTTGGTAAAGAGGCGGGTGTCGAGGATGGCGATGACCCCACGGTCACTGGCTGTTCGCATCAGTCGTCCCGCCCCCTGGCGCAGGGTGAGGATGGCCCCGGGCACCTGGAAATTGGAAAACGGGTTGCCGCCCTGGGTTTTTATGCGGTTGATGCGCGCCATAATAACAGGGTCACTCGGGACTTCAAACGGTAATTTGTCGATAATGACCAAGCTCAACGATTCGCCGGGAATATCGACACCCTCCCAAAAACTGGCGACCGCAAAGAGGACGGAGTCGGTTTCCTGACTGAATTGTTGCAAAAGCACTCGCCGGGGAGCATCACCCTGGAGCAGGAGCGGATACGGCAGGCGGTCGCGCAGGTTGTGATAGGCAAGTTCCATGGCCGCCAGCGAGGTGAACAGTGCCAGCGCGCGACCCTGGGCATGGGTGATGAGCGTTTCCATGCACCCATGCAGGGCCTGCTGATACCCAGCGCCGGCGGGTTCGGGAAACGGGTTTTCGGGAATATAAACCAGGGTCCGGTTGCGATAGTCAAAGGGGGAAGCCAGGCTGAGGGTGGCTGTCTCGGCGGGAAGGCCGAGTCGCTCTAAGAAATAGCTGAATTTACCACCGGTGGTCAGGGTGGCCGAGGTGAATACACAGTGAGCCGTCATGGAAAACAGCGTAGCCTGCAGTTCGGTGGCCACATCTACCGGAGTGGCGAAAACGCTCAAGTTGCGATCCGTGCGTTCCAACCAGTAGGTGTAGCTGACCTCTGCCGTTTCCAGTTCGTCGATCTGCTCAGTCATAATCAGAGTAAGGCGCGCGACCAGATCCAGGGCGCGGTCGGCGTACTGTTGCCAGGGCCCTTCTTTGACCGGGATAGCATCCAGGATTTTGGCGAGATTCTCGAGCGCCGAACGAAGGTCGTCACGAATGGTCAGGATTTCAGGATGGCGCACCGT
>JAFLKR010000031.1 GCA_019163135.1 Desulfobulbaceae bacterium
CCGGCGCTCCAGCACCTGCAGCTTGAGGCCCTGGCTGCAACCCTGATCTATCATACTCGGACGGTGGCGGTGCGCGAGTCGCTGCGCCATATGGTCTCCGACATCGGCGGCAAGCGGGATCTGGGCAAAACCCACCGCTATCAGGTTCGTAGCGAGGACGATATTTTTGAGGTGACCATGGAGGGGCGGCCGATCAGCGGCGAACTCTGCACTATCCGGGTGGACGGTAATGTGCATCAGGTCGAGATCCCCAAATTCGAGTTTTTCCGGCGCCGGCTCAAACTTAATGTCAATGGTCAGGAATATCGGTTTCGGGTACGGTTTGACGAGTCGTTCATGTTTATGTCGTTTAACGGTATCTCCCGGCTGTTCGAGGTCTATACGCCGAAAGAATGGACCATGATGCATTATATGCCGAAGAAGACGGACAAGGCTGCCAACAACATCCTCCTCTGCCCTATGCCCGGTCTGGTGGTGGATGTACTGGTCGAGAAGGGGGAACGGGTCTTCCGTGGGCAGAATCTGGTCATTTTGGAATCGATGAAGATGGAGAGCGGGGTAGCGTCTCCGGTGGACGGGGTCGTCGCCGAGGTGCGGGTGATCAACGGCCAGGCGGTTGAGGCCGGCGAAATCCTTATCCGTTTCGAGATTTAAGCGGCTTCGATCGGGGTTGCCCTGCGTCGTCTGGCGAAGACGCAGGGCACCCCCAAATTTAAAAAACGGCAGCCGGTCCCGGTCAGGCTGATCAGCCGACTCCCAGATAGGCCAGTATCCCCTTGGCGGCCAGCCGTCCCTGCCAGATGGCGGTCACCACCAGATCAGAACCTCGCACTATGTCGCCGCCGGCAAAAATCTTGGGATTGGTGGTCTGCAGGGGATATTCGCTCTCTTCCCGGGCCTGCACCCGGTCTTGCCCTGTGAGGGCAACCGTATGGTCGTGCAGCCACTGCGGCGGGTCAGGGCGAAAACCAAAGGCAATCAAGACAATATCGGCTGTCACGGTCACCTGACTGTTGGAGACGATCACCGGCCGCCGCCGACCGCTGGCATCGGCCTCACCCAATTCCGTAGTCACCAGTTCCACCCCCTCCACCGCATGTTCGCCCAGAATTCCCACCGGTTGCTGATTGAAGAGGAATTGCACCCCCTCCTCGCGGGCGTTGGCCACTTCCCGCTTTGAGCCCGGCATGTTGGTCTCGTCGCGGCGATAAGCGCAGGTGACGCTCACCGCCCCCTGGCGGATGGCGGTCCGGCAACAATCCATGGCGGTATCGCCGCCGCCAAGCACCACCACCTTCAGGCCCGCAGTATCGATAAACGGGGCGGGCGTCGCAAAGCCGTGATGGTGACTGACGTTGCCGATCAGGAAGGGCAGGGCGTCATGCACCCCCGTCAGGTCCTCGCCGGGAAAACCACCCTTCATGTACTTATAGGTCCCCATGCCGAGAAAAACGGCATCGTATTCCTTCAGCAACTGCTCCAGGCTGCAATCGCGGCCTACTTCGGTATTGAGGCGGAATTCCACCCCCATCCCGGTAAAGAGCTGCCGGCGGCGGGCCAGGATCGATTTTTCCAGCTTGAATTCCGGGATGCCGAAGGTCAGCAGGCCGCCGATCTCGGGATAGCGGTCATAGACCACCGGGCGCACCCCGTTGCGCACCAGGACATCGGCGCACCCCAAGCCGGCGGGTCCGGCGCCGATCACCGCCACCCGTTTGTCCGTCCGCACCACCCGCGATATATCCGGTTTCCAACCCTGCGAGAGTGCCTGGTCGGTGATATATTTTTCAATATTGCCGATGGTGACCGCACCAAAACCATCGTTTAAGGTGCAGGCACCCTCGCAGAGCCGGTCCTGAGGACAGACCCGGCCGCAGATTTCCGGCAGGCTGTTGGTCTGATGGCAGAGTTCCACCGCCGCTGTCAGGTTGCCCTCGGTCAGCAGTTTGAGCCAGTTGGGAATGAAATTGTGGACCGGGCATTTCCATTCGCAGTAGGGATTGCCGCATTCCAGGCAGCGATGCGCCTGATGCTGAAGATGGACTTCGGGTACGGCTTCGTAAATTTCCCGGAAGGCGGTTTTGCGGGTGACGAGACCGGTCTTGGGCGGCAGCTTGCGTTCCACGTCCAGGAACTGGAATACATTATGTAAACGATCTTTCATAGGGATGCCGTGGTCTGATTATTCGCCGCGCTGACGAAGCCGGTCGAGCAGGCTGGAGAAGTCGGCGGCCTTGGGTTTGACCAGCCAGAATTTGCCGATATAGTCGAGAAAGTCGTCGAGTAGCCGCCAGCCCCAATCGCTGTTGGTTTCGCGGCAGAACTCCTCGATCACCTGATGGAGGTGGTTGCGGTATTCTTCCATGTACCCGGAGTGGATGCGCTGAATTTCGACCAATTCGTGGTTGTGCTTGTCGACAAAAGTGTTGTCCAGGTCGAGCACATAGGCGAACCCGCCGGTCATGCCCGCGCCGAAATTGGCCCCGGTCGGGCCGAGCACGGTGACCAGACCGCCGGTCATGTATTCACAGCCGTGGTCGCCCAACCCTTCCACCACCGCATGCGCCCCGGAATTGCGCACCGCGAACCGTTCCCCGGCCTGGCCCGAACCATACAACCTGCCGCCGGTGGCGCCGTAGAGGCAGGTGTTGCCCATGATGCTGGTGGCTTCGCTTTTGAAAGTCGAGCGGTGCGGCGGCCGGATGACGATCTTGCCCCCGGCCATGCCCTTGCCGACATAGTCGTTGGCATCGCCGTTGAGGTACAGTTCCAGACCGCCGACGTTCCAGACCCCGAAACTCTGGCCGGCGACCCCGGTGAGCTTCAATTTAATCGGGGCGTCCTGCATCCCTTGATTGCCGTAGCGTTTGGCGATCTCGCCGCTAAGTCGGGCCCCGATCGACCGGTCGCGGTTGGTCAGGGTATAGGCAAAGGCGCCGCCGCTGCGAGCCTCGATGGCGGGCAGGATATCGCGGACCATCTGTTCGGCCAGCGGGCCCTGGTCGAAGGGCTGATTGCGTTGGACCGCGCAGCACTTGGGCTTTTGGGCCAGCAGGGTATCGGTGTGGAGCAGCGGACGGAGATCAAGGCGTCGTTGTCGGGCGGTGGTGCCGGCCACCTGCTCCAGCAGATCGACTCGACCGACCAACTCCCCCAGGCTTCGGACTCCGAGTACCGCCAGCCATTCCCTGGTTTCCTGGGCGACGAAGCGGAAATAGTGAATCACCTTGGCCACCGTGCCTTTATAATGGTCGCGGCGCAGATCGTCGCGCTGGGTAGCCAGGCCGGTAGCGCAGTTGTTGAGGTGGCAGATGCGCAGGTACTTGCAGCCGAGCGCCACCATGGGCGCGGTGCCGAAGCCGAAGCTCTCCGCCCCCAGGATGGCCGCCTTGACCACGTCGAGCCCGGTCTTGAGGCCGCCGTCGACCTGGAGGCGAACCTTGCCGCGCAGGTCGTTGGCCTGCAGGGTCTGGTGGACCTCGGCGAGCCCGAGTTCCCAGGGCGAACCGGCATGGCGGATCGAGGAGATCGGACTGGCGGCGGTGCCGCCGTCGTAGCCGGAAATGGTGATCAGGTCGGCATAGGCCTTGGTCACCCCGGCGGCGATGGTGCCGATGCCGGGACGAGCCACAAGTTTTACCGAAACCAGGGCTTCGGGGTTGATCTGTTTGAGGTCAAAGATCAGCTGGGCCAGATCCTCGATGGAGTAGATATCGTGGTGCGGCGGTGGCGAGATCAGGGTGACGCCGGCTACGGCGTAGCGGAGGCGGGCGATCAGGTCGTTAACTTTGCTTCCCGGCAGCTGGCCGCCTTCGCCGGGCTTGGCCCCTTGGGCGATTTTGATCTGCAGTACCTCGGCATTGACCAGATAGTGCGGGGTGACGCCAAAACGGCCGGAGGCGACCTGCTTGATCTTGGAAACCTTGAGGGTGCCGTAGCGGGCGGGGTCCTCGCCGCCCTCGCCGCTGTTGGAGCGGCCCCCCATGGTGTTCATCGCCTCGGCCAGAGCCTCGTGGGCCTCGGGCGATATCGCCCCCAGCGACATGGCGGCGGTGTCGAAACGCTGAAGGATCGCTTCCACCGGCTCGACCTGGTCCAGCGGGATCGGCGTAATCCCCGGGCGGAAGTGGAGCAGGTCGCGCAGCGTTGCGATCGGTCGGTGGTTGATCGCATCGGCACACGCTTGCCACTGTGCATAATCACCGCTTTGCACTGCGGCCTGCAGTCCCAGCACCACCTCGGGATTGAAGGCGTGGAATTCCTGGCCATACATGTATTTGAGCAGGCCGCCCGGACGGATGGGGAGGTGTGCGGTGGTCGCCTCCTGAGCGAGTCGCTGCTGATCGGCCTCCAGTTCGGCGAATCCCGCTCCCCGAATGCGGCTTGGGGTGCCGGGAAAACAAAGATCCACTACCTCCTCATCCAGACCGATGATCTCAAAGAGCTGTGCGCCCCGGTAGGAGGCCACGGTGGAAATGCCCATCTTGGAGAGAATCTTCAGCAAACCCTTCTTGATCCCCTGGCGGTATTTTTTCAGGGCCTGATCCGGGGCCAGGTCGAGTTCGCCGCTGCGGCAGAGATCACCGAGGACGGCATAGCTCAGGTAGGGGTAGACCGCGGTGGCCCCGAAACCGATGAGGGCGGCCACCTGGTGGGAGTCCCGCGCCGTGGCGGTGGCCACCAGGAGGTTGGCGTTGCAGCGCAGGCCCTGTTGGCAGAGGTGATGATGGACCGCTCCGGTGGCCAGGAGCGCATGGATCGGCAATTGGGGCGGTCGGCAGTCCTGGTCGGTGAGGAGGATAAGGACGCTGCCCCCCCGCACTGCATCCGCAGCCTGTTCGCAAAGTTGTTCCAGGGCGCCGCGCAGGTCCTGCTGATCCGGGTGGTAACAGAGCGGCAATCGGCTCAGCCCGTAACCCCAGCGTTCGAGATGAACCAGGGCTCGGAATTTTTCGCCGGAGAGCACCGGTGAAGTCAGGATGACCCGGCTGGCATGTTGTTCCGTTTCCTCGAAAATCGACTGCTGTTCCGGGCCGATGCAGGTCTCCAGCGACATCACCACCGCTTCGCGCAGGGGGTCGATGGGGGGATTGGTCACCTGGGCGAACTGCTGGCGAAAATAATCAAAGAGCGGGCGCTGTTGGCGGGAAAGCACGGCCATCGGGGTGTCGTCGCCCATGGAGCCGGTGGCCTCCTGCCCGGTTTCCGCGAGGGGGCGGAGCAACTGGTCGCATTCCTCGAAGGTGACCTGAAACATTTTCATGGCCATGCGGAGGTCGTCGGGTGCCATCTCCTTGGCGGCTTTATCCTGAGTCAGGGTGCCTTCGATCCGCAGGGTGTTGTCCTTGAGCCACTGCTTGTAGGGGTGGCGGCCTTTCAGTTCCTCATCCACCTCGCGGGTGTGGCGGAGTAGGCCGGTGACGGTATCCACCGAAAGGATCTGGCCGGGACCGAGGCGCCCCTTGGCTACCACGTCGCCGGCATCGTAGCGGTACACCCCCACTTCCGAGGCCACGGTAAGAAAGTTGTCTTTGGTCAGCACCCAGCGGGAAGGGCGCAACCCGTTGCGGTCCAGGGCGCAGACCGCATAGCGGCCATCGGTGATCACCAGGCCGGCAGGTCCGTCCCAAGCTTCGGTATGCATGGAGTTGAACTCGTAGAAGGCGCGAAGATCGGCATCCAGGTGTTCGACATTTTGCCAGGCGGGCGGCACCAGCATGCGGATGGCCCGGTGCAGGTCCATGCCCCCGGCCAGCAGGACTTCGAGCATGTTGTCCAGGCTGGAGGAATCCGAGCCGGTGCGGTTGACCAAGGGGGTGATGGTTTCGATATCCGGCAGCAGCGGGGTTTTGAATTTGCCGGCGCGGGCCACCGACCAGTTGCGGTTGCCGGTGATGGTGTTGATCTCGCCGTTGTGGGCCAACAGGCGAAAGGGCTGGGCCAGCGGCCAGCGTGGCATGGTGTTGGTGGAGAAGCGCTGGTGAAAAACGCAGATAGCGCTCTCCAGGCGCGGGTCCGCGAGATCGGGAAAGAAGCCGGGCAGGTCGGCCGGCATCATCAGGCCTTTATAGACGAGCACGCCTTCGCTCAGGCTGACCACGTAGAAGTCGGGGTCTACGGCCAGCCGAATCTCCGCTTTACGCCGGGCCATGAACATCCGGGCGGTCAGTTGCTGCCGGTCGAGGGCCTCGCAGTTGACGAAAACTTGGGCAAATACCGGCAGGGTAGCAAGGGCGATGGGCCCGAGGCATTCGGGGTTGGTGGGCACCGCCCGCCAGCCAGCGACGCTTAATCCCTGGGCAACGAGTTCCTCGCCTAGGATGCGCCGGGATTTGTCGGCCTGGCCGGTCTCCCGGCTGAGCATGACCGCGCCAATCCCGTAGAGCGGGGACAAGTCGACGGCACCGCACTCCTTGGCTACCTGGCGGATAAAACCATCCGGTTTCTGGAGCAGCAGGCCGCAGCCGTCGCCGGTGCGGCCGTCGCTAGCGATCCCGCCCCGATGGGTCATGCAGGTCAGGGCCTCGATACCCGTTTGCACCAGTCGATGGCTGGCCGTACCCTTAAGATGGGCGATCAGCCCAAATCCGCAGTTATCCTTGAATTCATTGAGATCGTAGAGCCCTGTTGTCATACCGTCTGCCCCGGTGGAAGAAGTTTGATCGATATGTTAAGCACCGGCGGGGCGGCAGTGCAACAAGAATTATTCCTGGACCGAGCGTCAACCGTGTCGATTGGTCACAACTGGTGCGGTTCTATTCTACTCTTTGGTTGACAGTTTCATGGGAGCCTATAGACTAAAATATAGGGTCGTCTTCTGGGAAAAGCGTTGTCGGCTCGACAAGTGCAGGCCCTGATCGGGCGGCCGCAACCAACCATGCAATAAAATTTTTCTGACGTCGATCCGGTCAACGTCCTGATTTGGTGCCATGCAGATTGCAACGACCCATAGAAATACCGATTTTGACGGCCTGGCCTCGATTATAGCCGCCACCCTGCTTTACCCTGGAACCGTTGCCGTTTGTCCCAAAAACGTCAATCCCAATATTCACCGGTTTCTTTCCCTTCATAAAACTTCCTTTGATCTTATCCTGGCCAGCGAAGTCGATTTGGAGGCCGTTACCCGGATCATCGTTGCCGATACCAATCAATGGCGGCGCCTGGACCGCTTCGATCAACTCAAGGACCGGGATGGCGTCGAGTTACTGCTCTGGGATCATCACTTGGGGATTGGCGACATCACGCCCCATTGGCAGTGCGTCGAAAAGGCGGGCGCCACTATCACCCTGCTGCTTCGCGAGATTCAAAAACAGGCACTGGTCATCACCCCGCTGCAGGCCACCCTCTTTCTCCTTGGGCTGTATGAGGACACCGGCCAACTGACCTTCAGTTCCACCACCCCGGAAGACGCCCGGACTGCCGCCTATCTTCTCGAGCAGGGCGCGGATCTCAACATCGCGGTCGATTTTTTGAACATGGCCTATGGCGAGGTCCAGAAAAAGGTGCTGTTTCGGCTGATGCGCGATGCCGAGCAGCACGAAATCAAAGGTAAACGGGTAGGGATCGGGGTGGTGCAGATCAATAAGCATGTCGAACTGGCCATGGTGGTGCAGCTTTATGCAAAAATTGTCAATGCCGACGCCGTCTTTGTGATCTTCGTCAACGAGGGGGGCGGTTTTTTTGTGATCGGCCGCAGCAGCGCCCCGGAAATCAATGTCAACACCCTCCTGCAGCGCTTCGGCGGCGGCGGGCATCCGGGCGCTGGCTCGGCGACTATCAACGACACCCATATGGCAGCCGGCGAAATCAGGCAGAAGATTATTGCCGCCCTCCATGAGGTGCAGCGAGGCGGCGCCCTGGTGGCGGACATGATGTCTTTCCCGGTCACCACCGTCAATCCGAATACCCCGATGATCGAAGTGCAGCATATTATGGAGGAAGAAAAAATTCGGGGGGTCATCGTCGAGGAAAATGATTGTCTGCTCGGGATCGTGGTGCTCTGGGATCTGAAAAAATTAAAACTGCGGAAACAGTGGAACAGCCCGGTCAAGGCCTTCATGAATCGAAAAGTGACCACCATCCCGCCCGATGCCCCGGCCGCTGAGGCGGCGGAACTGATGGTGCAGAAAAATATCGGCCATCTGCCGGTGGTTCAGGGGCAAAAAGTCATCGGCATTATCACCCGGACCGATATCATCAACTACCTCTATGGCATGCTGCCGAGTTGATAGCGCCGAACCCGGCTCCGTGCTCGTAATTTGGAAAGGTTACCGGCGCAGGCATAAACCGTCCTGTCCGCCCCGCTTGACCCGGAGGATTTTCTTCTTTTTTGCAGAGAAAAGCCTTTCTTTGTCCCCCTCTTTTTTATACTATTTCGATTTGCTGGTAACTATTCCTGTTTCCTCCCGTCGTCTGTGTCCTTCAGCCTTGGAGTTGTGCCCTTGAAACCAACAGATATCGAAGATCCTGAATACTTTCATAAGGTCATCGACTGCCAGTATGCCTGCCCCGCCCATACCCCGGTACCTGAATACATCCGCCTGATCAGCGAAAAGCGTTATACCGAAGCCTATATGATCAACTGGGTCTCCAATGTGTTCCCCGGCGTTTTGGGCAGGGTCTGCGATCGGCCCTGCGAACCGGCCTGCCGCCGGGGACGGGTGGAACAGGAACCAGTGGCCATCTGCCGGTTGAAACGGGTCTGCGCCGACAACCGCGACCTCGGGGTGACCGCGCGGTTTCCCGAGATTCCGAAGATAAAAAACGGCAAGAAGATCGCCCTGATCGGCGGCGGCCCGGCCTCGCTGACCGTGGCCCGTGACCTGATGCCGCTCGGCTACGAGATCGATCTCTTTGACGAACAGGAACAGGGCGGCGGCTTCATGCGCAGCCAGTTGCCGTCCTTTCGGCTGCCGGAGGCGGTGCTGGCCACCGAGGTTAACTACATCCTCGACATGGGGGTGATCACCCATTTCAACCACCGGGTGGCCAGCATGAAGGCTGTGCTGGCTCAAAATTACGACGCCGTCTTTGTCGGTACCGGCGCCCCGCGCGGCCGCGACCTCCCCGATCTGCCAGGGCGGCAGGCAGGCGAGGGCAAGATTCACGTCGGCATCGACTGGCTGGCCGGGGTGGTATTCGGCCATATCGACAAGATCGGCAAGCGAGTGCTGGTCATCGGCGGCGGCAACACGGCCATGGACTGCTGCCGCACCGCCCGGAGAATGGGCGGGGAAGAGGTGCGGGTGGTGGTGCGTGGACCCAAGACTGCGATGAAGGCCTCGCTCTGGGAGATCGAGGAAGCCCGCCATGAGGATATCCCGATCATCGACAATCATTCGCCTCTGGCCTTTGTCATTGAGGACGGACGATTGGTGGGGATGCAGTTTGAAAAAGGGCGAGGGCTGAACGAACCGTCGGTGTTTATCGCCTGCGACGAGGTCCTGCTGGCGGTCGGCCAGATGAACGCCTTTCCCTGGATTGAGCCGGATGCGGGCATTGCGTTTGATCAATGGGGGCTGCCGGTGCTCGATCCTCTCACCCTGCAATCCACCCTTCCCCAGGTTTTTTTCGGCGGCGACGCCGCCTTCGGACCGCGCAACATCATCACCGCTGTGGCCCAGGGTCATCAGGCCGCCATCTCCATCGACCTGTTCTGCCAGGGCAAGCCTTTGACCGCCCGGCCAGTGCCGCAGGTCAATCTCGCCGGTCAGAAGATGGGGGTGCACGACTGGCTCTATCACAATCAGGTGGCGGAAACCGAGCGGCAGGCCGTGCCGATGATGAGCAAGGCCAAATCGCTCAAAGACCGCCTCCTGGAGGTCGAGCTTGGTTTTGATCGGCAGATCGGTCAGGCCGAATCGCTGCGTTGCCTCAACTGCGATGTGCAGACCGTCTTTCATGCGGCCGAGTGCATCGAGTGCGACGCCTGCGTCGATGCCTGCCCGGAAAGCTGCATCAATTTTGTCGACAACGGCAGCGAAGAAGCACTGCGCACCCGGCTTCGCGCCCCGGCACAGAACCTCGGGCAGGACCTCTATGTTTCCGGGCCGCTGCCCACCGGCCGGGTGATGGTCAAGGACGAGAACGTCTGCCTGCATTGCGGTATCTGCGCCGAGCGGTGTCCGACCTCGGCCTGGGAGATGCAAAAATTTTTCTATCAATCAGCACAGGCGGGACAGCTATGAAGCCGTTGGAAAGCGTTAACGATTTTGTCATCCGGTTTGCCAATGTCAACGGCTCCGGCTCGGCCAGCGCCAACAACCTGTTTGCCAAGGCGGTGTTCCGGATGGGCGTGCCGGTGAGCCCGAAGAATATCTTCCCCTCCAATATCCAGGGGCTGCCGACCTGGTACGAGGTCCGGGTCAACGAGCACGGCTACCTGGGCCGGCGGGGCGATGTCGACATGGTGGTGGCGGTCAATGGCCAGACCCTGCGGCAGGACTACGACGGGCTGGTACCCGGCGGCTATTTCATCCATGACTGCTCCAAACCGCTGCCCGAGACCTTTCAGCGTGACGACGTGGTGGTGATCGGTATCCCCATGACCCAGCTGTGCAACCAGACCTTCGACAACCCGCGGATGCGGCCTCTGCTCAAAAATATCATCTATGTCGGAGCGCTGGCCTCGCTGCTCGAGATGGAACTGCAGGTTCTGATCGAAAGCCTCAATAAGCAATTTCGCAAAAATCCGAAATTGGCCGCGCCCAACATCCAGGCCCTGAATCTGGGGTATCAGTATGCCCGAGAACATTTCGCCGGGGCCTGCAAACTTTCGATGCGGCGCAGCGACCGGGTGGGTGAGGCCATCATCATCGACGGCAACGCGGCCACCGCCCTGGGGGCCCTTTATGGCGGGGCCACCGTGGTCGGCTGGTATCCGATCACCCCTTCCACCTCGGTAATCGAGGCCTTCGGCCTTTATGCCGAAAAATTCCGGATGGAAGCCGATACCGGCCGAATCAAGGCGGCCATTGTCCAGGCCGAAGACGAACTGGGCGCGATCGGTATCGTCATCGGGGCCAGCTGGAACGGGGCGCGGGCCTTCACCGCCACCTCGGGTCCGGGCATCTCGCTGATGGCCGAATTCCTCGGACTTGCTTATTTTGCCGAGATTCCGGTGGTGCTGGTCAATGTCCAGCGCACCGGACCTTCCACCGGCATGCCGACCCGCACCCAGCAGTCCGACCTGCTGGCCTGCGCCTATGCCTCCCATGGCGATACCAAGCAGGTTCTGCTTTTCCCCTGCGATCCCAGGGAATGCTTCGAGATGACCGCCGATGCCTTTGACCTGGCGGAACGGCTGCAGTCGCCAGTGATCGTGATGAGTGATCTCGACTTGGGAATGAACGACCACCAAAGCCCGCCGCTGCACTGGGATGCGGCGCGACGCTACGACCGGGGCAAGGTGTTGGATGCCGCCCAGTTGGAGGCACTGACCACCGAATGGGGCCGCTACCTCGACATCGACGGCGACGGCATCTGCTACCGGACTTATCCGGGCACGCACCCTACCAAGGGTTCGTATTTCACCCGGGGTACCTCCCACAACGAATACTCCGGTTACACCGAAGACAGCGCCGCTTATGTGCATAATATGGAGCGGCTGCAGCTCAAATGGGAGACCGCCAAGGGGCTAGTGCCGCTGCCCATTACAAAAATTCGTGATCCCCAGGCCCAAGTCGGGGCGATTTTCTACGGCACCACCACCCACTCGGCCTATGAGGCCATTGGCCGCCTACACGGTCTGGGGGTAGCGATCAACAGTCTGCGGATTCGCTCCTTTCCTTTCCAGCAGGAGGTGATGGATTTCATCGCCCAGCATGAACTGGTGTTGGTGATCGAGCAAAACCGTGACGGCCAGCTGCGCACCCTGCTGATCAACGAGGGTAATCTGCAACCCGAGAAACTCCTCGCCATCACCAGCTTCGACGGCCTGCCCGTGGCCAGTCGTTTTTTGAGCCGCGTTCTTGATGCGGCCCTGCAGGAGCGCGGCCTCTTGCCGCCAACCGCCGCATCCGGCCAAGGAGGCGCCCAATGACCTTTACCCGACCGACCTTCCGTCATCCCGAGCTGGCACCCAACGCCGCCGGTTTCCATCGCCGCGATTATGAAGGACTGATCTCCACACTCTGCGCCGGTTGCGGCCACGATTCGATCAGCAACGCCATCATCCAGGCCTGCTTTGAGCTCGCCCTGCCGCCGCATCGGATCGCCAAGATGTCCGGTATTGGCTGTTCCTCTAAAAGTCCGGCCTACTTTCTCGGCAAGTCGCACGGTTTTAATTCGGTGCATGGCCGGATGCCCTCCATCGCCACCGGGGCCAATATGGCCAACCGCGATCTGATTTACCTGGGGGTTTCCGGCGACGGCGACACCGCCTCGATCGGTATGGGCCAATTTATCCACGCGGTTCGCCGCAACCTGCACATGCTCTATATCGTCATGAACAACGGCTGCTACGGTCTGACCAAGGGCCAGTATTCGGCCACCGCCGACAAGGGTTCAAAGAGTAAGAAAGGTCCAGCTAATCTGCTCGAATCCATCGATCTCTGCGAACTGGCCATCCAGTTGGGCGCCGGTTTCGTCGGCCGTAGTTTCTCGGGTGACAAGCAGCAGCTGGTGCCGATGATCAAGGCCGGCCTGTCCCATGGGGGTCTGGCCTTTATCGATGTGATCTCGCCCTGCGTTACCTTCAACAACAATCCCGAATCGACCAAGAGCTACCACTGGGTGCGAGAGCACAGCGAGGCCACCAACACCTTTGATTTCGTCCCCTTCCGCCAGACCATCACCACCGAGTATCCAGAGGAGGTGACCGAGACGGTGACCCTGCATGACAACTCGATTATCCATCTGCACAAACACCCCCTTGGCCCCGATATCACCGACCGGCGACAGGCCATCGACACCCTTGAGGACCACAAAGCCCAAGAGATGATCCTCACCGGCGTGCTCTACGTCAATCCGGAGAGTCTTGATACCCACGAAATTCTCAACACTACCGCGCGGCCGCTCAACAGCCTCACCGAAGTTGACCTCTGCCCCGGCATTGGGGCGTTGGAGGAAATCAATGCCGGGCATCGGTGAACGTTGGGGTGGAAGTAAATTTAATTCCGATCCCTTTTGCAGAGGGTAGAGGCGACGCCTCTAATTTTTCAACTTTCCTGCCTGTATTTTCAGGTGGTTTCTCCTGCAAAAATACCTTAAACTGACGATATTCAGGCCCAGGCACCATCTTGAGTGACCATTCAAGAAAAATCGTGGCTGTTTCTAAGGAGATGCAGAGCGGAATCCATAACCCTAGTTTTCAGGACCACCTCACCATGACCATTGCCACCCCATCCTGTCGACTGTTTCATGTTCCCGATAAGCGGAGACCAAGCCCGCCATCACCTCGCTTCGCCAAATTCCGTGGCCTATGGCTCACCCCTTGCGCGGTGCTGCTCGTTTTAGGCCTGAGCGCTTGTGCCGAGCCAGACAATAAAATCGTCCAACCGGCCATGAAGAACCCGGCGGTAAGCGCTCAAGCCAGTCGTTTAACGACTAGCAACCCTTCGGATTCGTCGCGCCGCAGTGTTGGAACTTATCGTGCGCAGCGGATTGCCGGGGATTTTGCCGATTATGCCAGCCTGCAGCGTTTCATCGATCAAATGGTGCAAAAGCATGGCTTTGAACGCGAAAACCTGATGGGCGTGTTTTCGCAAGCCCGCCGCAAAAACTGGACGCTCGACTATCTCGCCAAGTCGGACCAAGGCTTAAAAGGCAAACCCGCCACGGGGGGATGGACCCGATATCGGGAAAAATTTCTCGACGAGCGCCACATTAGCGCCGGGGTAGATTTTGCCCGCCGTCATCGTGCCGCCCTCCAACGCGCCACCCGACAATACGGCGTGCCTGAAGAATATATCCTCGGCATCCTCGCCGTTGAAACCACTTTCGGCAGCTATGTGGGCAAAGACCGCATTCTTGATGCGTTGACTACCCTGGGGTTCGATTACGCCCGGCGCGGCGATTACTTTCGTGGTGAACTGGAAAATTTTCTAGTGATGTCGCGGGATGAGGGCCTGGACCCGGTCAAACCCGTGGGGTCGTATGCTGGGGCTATGGGATTAGGTCAATTCATGCCAAGCAGTTTTTTGAAATGGGCGGTTGATTTTAACGGCGACGGTCGGCGGGATTTGTGGAACGCGGAAGACGCCATCGGCAGTGTCGCCAACTATTTTGCCCAACATGGCTGGCAAGCCGGACAACCCGTAACCACCCCCTTGCAGACCAGTGGGGCGGTCAATCTTGAGCCCGGCATAGAAACGCAGTATTCACTCGACGCTTTGCAGCAGGCTGGTTTGCGCCCGGTCAGCCCCTGTAACAGCCAGGGACCGCTGCGCTTGTTGCAATTGCGCTACGCAAACTACGATCAATACCTGATCGGTCACCCCAATTTTTACACCATCACCCGCTACAACCACAGCACCTATTACGCCATGACTGTGCATGAAATGGCTCAGGCGATCAAGCACAGGCTGTAAAAATGCTCAGCCGCCCGTCCGTTTGACGGTATACCCGAGCTGCTGCAGTTCCTCTACCAGGAGATCGCGTTGATCGCCCTGGATTTCAATAACCCCGTCCTTGATGGTGCCGCCGGTACCGCATCGCTTTTTTAATCTGCTGCCAAGTTCTTTGAGCTCGGCGGGCCCCAGCACCAGGCCGGTGATGGTGGTCACGCCGCTGCCTTTGCGGCCTTTGGTTTCCCTGCCCACCCGGACAATGCCGTCACTTCTTGGCGCAGGCGCTTTTGCCTTGCAGGCGCAGGCCGCCACCGGTCGGTTGCATCCCGGGCAAATGCGGCCGTGCTCGGTGGAATAGACGAGCCCGGAGGGTTTCTTTTTCATGATCATCTCAGCTTTGCTCCTGCTTATCCGGCATTGACCACCTGAGCTCCCGTCCTGCCAGGAAGGGCCGCACCGTGCCGTATTGCTCCGGTACCCGCCAGGGTTTGCGTTGGAGCTCCACTGTTTTTGGGGGTGGGATAATTCGGTAAAACGCGCAGGCATTGGTGCTGACAAATCCTTGCAATCGCTCCAGGCAATCGGCCTCCTCAAAGAGTTGCGCCAGCATGGGCAGGGCTACCGGGGCCGAGAAAACTCCGGCCGCGCAGCCGCAGCACTCTTTCTTGTGGCGGGGGTGCGGCGCCGAATCCGAGCCAAACAGGAGCCGGGGATGTCCCTGGAAGACAGCGGCGCACAGGGCCTCGCGGTCGCGGGGTGTTTTGGCGATCGGCTTGCAGAACAGATCCGGCTGGAGCAGGCCGCCGGCGACATCATCCAGGGTGATCATAAGATGGTGCAGGGTGACGGTGGCGGCGAGGTTGTCAAAGCGGTCGAGCAAGGCGACCGCCTCGGCGGTGGTGATGTGCTCCATCACAATCCGCAGCCGGGGAAAGGTCTCGGCCAGCCATTGATAGGTCGCCAGGAACTCGTGTTCCCGATCCATGACAAAGCCGTTTGTTTCTCCATGGACCAGGAGGGGGATATCAAGTTCTTCCAGCAGGGCGACGGTCGCGCCGATTCGGTCGAAATCACTCACCCCGGCCTCGCTTTGGGTGGTGATTCCGGCTGGATAGAGCTTGAGGCCGATGATTGCATCGCGGGCTGCGAGCAGTTCTTCGCGGCTGTATTCCCGGAAGAAGAGGGTCATGTAGGGGGTGAAGGGCACTGGGTCGCAGGCTGCAGTGATCGCGGTCCGGTAAGCGCGTAGGCGAGCCAGTGAATCCACCGGTTCTACGAGATTGGGCATGACCACCCCGCCGGCAAACTGGGCAGCGCTGAACGGGGCGACCAGGCGCAGCATTTCCTGTTCACGCAGGTGGAGGTGCATATCAAGCGGGCTATCGAGCAGGAGGGGCATCGGTTTGAATTCTTATAGTTTTGGAAGAAAAAGGCAGTTGCCGGCAACCGCCTTCGGGTAGCTGCCAGGTATTATCGTTTCGGCGGCAGCGCATCGGTAATCGAACCGTCGACCATCTCGGCGGCAAAGGCAAAGGTCTCGGCAAGGGTCGGGTGGGCATGGACGGTTCGGCTGATATCTTCGGCATTAGCCCCCATCTCCAGGGCCAGCATCGCCTCGTGAATCAGTTCGCCGGCATTGTGGCCGCAGATGCCGGCCCCGATGATCTGGCCTGTGGTCTGATCAAACAGGATCTTGCTGACGCCGCTGGCGACTCCGGCGCTCAAGGCCCGGCCACTGGCGCCCCAGGGGAATTTACCTTTGTGATAGCTGATGCCCTGTTGCTCCGCCTCTTTTTCGGTCAGTCCGGCCCAGGCAATTTCAGGTTCGGTGTAGGCCACCGAGGGGATAGCCATCGGTGCGAAAGTCGAATTGCGCCCGGCAATCACCTCGGCCGCCACCTTGCCCTGATGGCTGGCCTTGTGGGCCAGCATCGGCTCGCCAACTACGTCGCCGACGGCATAAATATGGGGGATGGTGGTCTCCTGGCGCTGGTTGACCGGGATGAAACCCTGCGGGTCAAGTGTCAGGCCGATTGTTTCCAGCCCGAAGCCTTGCGTATTCGGGCGTCGACCCACTGCCACCAGCACGGCATCAAAGCAATCGACCGCTGGAGCCTGTTCGCCGGCAAAGCTGACCTCGATCCCCTCTGTTTTCGCGGTGATTCCTGCCACCCGAGTCTGGGTGAAGATTCGGTATTTCTTTTTCAATTTCAAAAAGAGCGGCTGTACCAGATCGCGGTCTGCGGGCGGGATGATCTGGGCCTGCATCTCGACGATGGTGATCGAAGCACCCAGGGCGCTGTAGACCTGCGCCATTTCCAGGCCGATGATGCCGCCGCCAATGATCAGCATCCGTTGGGGGACCGTGGGCAGGGCCAGGGCCATGGTGGAATCCCAGATGCGGGAATCGTCCGGGCAGTCGGGCAAGGCGAAAGGATGGGAGCCGGTGGCGATGATCGCTTCGGTAAAACTGACCCTGGTCTCGCCGTCCGGGCTGCTCACCTGGAGCGTCGATCGGTCGAGGAAGGTGCCGTGGCCGATGAGCCGGGTGATCTTGCGGGCCTTGCACAGGCTGTCGAGCCCGCTGGTCAGTTGGGTGATGATCTTGGCCTTGTGGCTGCGGAGGGTTTCGATATCGATCTGCGGCGGCCCAAAAACGATCCCGGAAGCCGCCACCGCCTGTGCGTCCTCGATGACCGTGGCGACATGGAGCAAGGTTTTGGAAGGAATGCAGCCAACATTGAGGCAGACCCCGCCGAGCCGATTGCCTTGTTCAACCAGGCAGACCGCCAGACCGAGATCGGCCGCCCGAAAAGCCGCCGTGTATCCGCCCGGTCCGCCACCAAGCACCGCCACCCCGGTGTTCAATTCTTGCATCATGCCAAACCTCCTTTCGTCAAAAATGAGTGGCCATTATAACAGGATTTAATCCGTATCCTCAAGCAATAGGCGCAGGGTTGTGCGGAACCCGAGCGGCCCAGACGGAAGTGCCGATGCGTTGAGGATCGCTGCATCCAGCCATGTTGGCTGCAGAACTGTACCTGTGGCTGACGAAATTGTCACGAAGGCGACGTTATTGCTGGCCCTTGCCTGGGGCTGTTTTGTGGCCAAGTGACGTGGAATTTAACTTCATTCATTTGGGGTCTGGGTAGGGAGCTAAAATTAAACGATAAAATAAAGATTATGGTCACTTGGCCCAAGGATTGCTCTGTCTTTCTCTAAAGGAAACGATCCACCCTCGTCTTCCCGGGTGGCACGGCAGGAGACGGTTCGCATGAAAGATACATGGGAAAAGATTTTTGAATATGCCTCCATGCCGGTGCATGGCACTCTGTCGCGGAAATTGCGTAACGGGGTTTCTCTCCAGGTCAATGAGGGCAAGCGGTTTGAGAGTGCCGTGCTGTTTTTGGGTGAGAGCTTTATTCGGATCACCGAGGAAGAGGACGGCAAGATGATCAACAGTTATTACGACTGGCAAGGTATCCAGTCGATCAGGACTTACAGCCCCAAAGAAGGGCCCACTAAATAAATTTTTCAAGACGTGTCATCCGGGAAAGGCGAGGGTGGTTTGACCGGCAGCGGCGGTTCACTTGAGCGGGTGCCGGTAGTCTCTGTCCCGGAATGCTTACGTTGGGGAGTTATGACCATGGGATTGCCATACAGGCCGTTGGGGCTCGTGAAGGAGATGCTGGAACCGATCGGGATTGAGGTTGCTTATGCCTATGAGGATCTGATTTTTATGGAGCACAATGATTTTCTGCTGCAATTCGGTAAGCAGGGTGAACGTTTATTTTTCTCTGCCAACGTCGAAACCACTGATGCGGATGGGCAGCGGCTGTTTGCACTCATCCAGTCGGTGGCGAGCGGTCAGGGGTTCACTTTGACCCAGCGGGGGCAATACCGGGTGTCGATTGGGGCTGAGGAGAATCTCACGCTGGTTTTTCTCGATGATGCCGCCGCCTCGGCGTGAATCGCCGGAGTCTGGTGCGTTGATGGAAATGCTGGCCTGCCCGCGGTGCGGCTCGGAATTTTTTCTGATTTTTACCGACGCGGGCGGAAGGATCGTTCTGCAGATAGATGCAAACCGGCGGGCTGTAATCGTTCGCACGGAACAGCAGTTGGTCGATTTGGCTGCTGGCGTTTTGCAACGGCTCTCTTGCGGCGCTTGTTCCTGGCGGGGTTCGGCGGATGCGTTGGTTGAGTCTCGGATGTGACGGCGGTGGCGTGGTTGCCGCCCGTACCGGGAGCGTTCCCGGAATCAGATATAACGGAGGAAACAATGGCATTGATCGTCTTTTATGAAAAACCGGGCTGTCTTAACGGCGAAAAACAAAAAGCAATCTTGCGTCAAGCCGGCAACGTCTTGCAGGAGGTGGATATTCTTACCCATCCCTGGACCCGGGAGGCTTTGCTCCCTTTCGTTGCCGGCAAAACGCCGGCTGCTATGATGAATGCAACGGCTCCCGCTATAAAAAACGGCGCCATCAATCCAGAGCGCCTCTCTTTTGAACAAGCGCTGGCCCTGATGCTTGACCAGCCTATCCTGATCAAACGCCCCTTGATCGTTGTCGACGGTCTCGCTCTCCAAGGTTTCAGTGACCAGCGGTTGCAACCCTATCTCGGCAACTGGGACGGCCGGGAAGATGTCGTCACCTGCCCCAATCTGCAGACTCTTTCCTGTGACGAGCAGCGCTGAGCCCGGCGTTGCTCCCTTTTGTCCCTGTCTTTCCGTTATATTTCATTGTTCGGTCTTCGCGAGCTTGCTCTCCCCCCATTCCGTGTACGCTGAAAAATCACTTGTGCAAATTGTGCAAAGGGTGAAATGGGCGTACCATAAGCCGTTTTTCCTTCGGTTACTTTATTGAATTCTCCCGCGTTGTTGATTCCTTCGAGAACTATTCAAGATTATTTGTTCCTGGTGCATCTATTGATAGTGTTCTAGGGCACGGTTGCCTTTGGGCAATTGTGCGAATTGTGCATAATGCAATATTTATTGCACATCGCATTTTTTACCTATATACCAAAATCAGAAAAGAATTCGTGGTGTTTTCACAGATTGAGGTGTGTTTGGTCGGAATGCGTACATAGGCAGTGTAACTGTACATCAAGGAGGTAGCTGATGGAGTCGAAGGTTGTGGACAGCAATGAGCATCTGTTGAGTAACGTGACTCGCAGGGATTTCATGAAATTCTGTACGGCGGTGGCGGCAACAATGGGGCTGCCTCTCTCTGCGGTTCCTCAGATTGCCGAGGCCGTTACCTCGCCGAAAAGACCTCCCGTGATCTGGCTCTCGGGTCAGGAGTGCACCGGCTGCGTCGAATCGCTCCTGCGCACCGGTCATCCAGACATCGTCACCCTTATTTTTGACCTGATCTCGCTCGAGTATTCCGAGACCCTCAATGTCGGGGCTGGGCATCAGGCCGAAGCCTTTCGCGCCAAATCCATTGAAGAGAACAAGGGCAAGTTCATCCTGGTGGTGGACGGCGCCATTCCGGTCAAGGATAAAGGCGTCTACTGTATGGTCGCCGGCAAGCCGGTGCTTGATATCCTTCTCGAGACCGCGCCGCAGGCCGCTGCGGTTATCGCCATAGGTTCCTGTGCCGCCTGGGGCGGGGTCGCCGCTGCTTCTCCCAATCCCACCGGAGCCACTCCGGTGCATGAGATTCTCAAGGGTAAAGGTATTCCGGTGGTTAATATCCCCGGCTGCCCGCCCAATCCCTACAACTTTCTTTCCACGGTTATTCATTTCCTGACCTTCGGCAAGCTGCCCGCCCTGGATGACAAGGGACGGCCGAAGTTCGCCTACAGCCGGCTCATTCATGAAAACTGTGAACGGCGTCCGCATTTCGATGCCGGCCGTTTTGCCGAGGAATTCGGCGATGCCGGCCATCGGCAGGGATTCTGCCTCTACAAGCTGGGATGTAAGGGGCCCGAGACCTACAACAACTGCTCGACACTGCCCTTCAACGATACCCCCGGCTGCTGGCCGGTGGCTACCGGCAGTCCCTGCTTCGGCTGCTCCGAGGAGAAAGTCGGTTTCAATAGTCCGCTCTTTTCCAAAGCCAAAGTGGTCTTCCCGACCCCGCCGGCGCAGCATACCGATGTCGTTCCGCAAAAAGGCGGAGGCGCAAAAAGCTTCGCCTACGGTGTAGCCGGCGCTGCTCTTGGGGCGGCGGCGGTGGCCTTGATCAAACGTGACGGCAAGGAAGACTGATCAACCAGTTGGGGAGCGCGAATACCATGGCAATAAACAGAAGGGATTTTCTTAAATTTTCGGCGGGTACCGGCCTGATGCTGACGGCGGGCGCCACGCCCGGCAGAGCTGCAACGGTGCCGCAACTGCCGAAGGATGCGGTGGGCATCCTTTATGACTCCACCCTGTGCATCGGTTGCAAGTCGTGCATGGTCAACTGCAAGCTGGCCAACTCCGAACCCGGCGGCGCCCTGTATCACAAAGAAACCGCCGGAAAGGTTCCTTACGAATTCCCCAAGGGGGATAAAATCTACGATGCTCCGGAACGTCTTTCCGATAAGACCCTGTGCGTCATTAAAGCCTATAAGGGGGATGAAAAGACGGCCGGTGGCGACAAGGGCGGTCCTGCCTTTTCCTTTATCAAACAGCACTGTCTGCACTGCATCGAGCCGGCCTGCGTTGCGGTTTGTCCGGTGGCGGCCCTGCAAAAAAATCCGGAAACCGGGATTGTTACCTACAATAAAAATAAATGCTTCGGTTGTCGGTACTGTCAGGTGGCCTGCCCCTTCGGCATCCCTATGTACGAGTTTGAAAAGTCCTCGCCTTCGGTGGTCAAGTGCCAGCTCTGCAATCACCGTTATGCCCAGGGCAAGTACTCGGCGTGCTGTGAAGCCTGCCCCACCGGCGCCTCGATTTTCGGCAAGGTGACGGATCTGCGGGAAGAGGCTAAGCGACGCCTGGCCCTCAAGGCCGGCGACACCTATGCCTATCCGGTCAAGCGGGTGGACGGCGCTGAGCGCACCGAGCAGGTGGTGGCCAGTTATGTCGATCATGTCTACGGCCTCGACGAGGCCGGCGGGACCCAATATCTCTTCCTGGCCGGGGTCAAATTTGACAAATTGGGCTTCAATCCCAAAATCACCAATCAGGTCTATCCCGACTTTACCTGGGATTATGTGTCCCACGTCCCGGCGTTGATCGGCACCCTGCTGGTTGTCGGCACTGCAACCCGGATGGTGACCCAGAAACTCGATAAAAAGAAGAATGATGCCGGGAAGGGGGATGCGTCCTGAGTGGATCAGGCGCCTGTCCTCGCGGAGAAAGCTACCTAAGTGACGCAAGTCCCCTTGCAAAGAGCGTGTAAAGGAGAACCAACATGGCCAGAAAAATTACCATTGATCCAGTAACCAGAATCGAGGGTCATCTGCGTATAGATTGTGAAGTCGACAACGGCAAGGTCACCAATGCCTGGTCGTCGGGGCAGATGTGGCGGGGTATCGAAATTATCCTCAAGGGTCGGGACCCGCGAGATGCCTGGGCCTATGCCCAGCGTATCTGCGGCGTCTGTACCACGGTGCATGCCGTGGCCTCGGTCCGGGCGGTGGAGGATGCCCTGCAACTCGAGATTCCGCTGAATGCCCAGTATATTCGGAACATGATCGTCGGCGCCCATGGCATCCATGATCATATGGTCCATTTCTATCAACTCTGCGCCCTCGATTGGGTCGATATCGTTTCGGCCACCACCGCTGATGCCAAGGCTACCTCCATTCTGGGACAAAAACTCTCCGACTGGAAGGGCAATAGCTATCAGGAAATCAAGGCGGTTCAGGACCGGCTGAAAAAATTTATCGGCACCGGCCAGTTGGGTATTTTTGCCAGCGGTTACTGGGGCCATCCGGCCATGCGGCTCACCCCCGAAGTCAATCTGCTCGCGGCCACCCATTACATTCAGTCGCTGGAGTATCAGCGCAAGATCAATACGGTGGTGGCGATTTTGGGCAGCAAGACGCCCCATATCCAGAACCTGGCGGTCGGCGGGGTCACTAATCCGCTCAATCCCGACAGCCCCGCCAATCTGACCATCGAAAAACTGTTCCATATCAAGACCTTGATTGACGAGGTTGGCGATTTCATCAAGCAGGCCATGTTCACCGACGTGGCCGCAGTCGGCGCTTATTATGCTGAATGGACCAAGTACGGTGCCGGCGTACTCAATTATCTTTCCGTGCCCGATATGCCCATGGACACCAAGGGCAAGGTCTTTTCCCTGCCGGGCGGTTACATCCCGGGCGGCGATATCAGCAAGTTCGCCCCGATTGCCAGCCAGAAAGAGAAACTGCTGTACACCGGCATCAAAGAATCGATCAAACACGCCTGGTATAACGGTAACTGGGACCGCTCGCCCTACGAAGAGGACACCGTGCCCAACTACACCGGCTTCGATTACGACAACAAGTATTCCTGGGTCAAGGCTCCGACGTTCATGGGACAACCGGCCCAGGTCGGCCCGCTGCCGCACGTGGTGGCCATGTATCTTTCCGGTCATGAGGCGACCAAGAAGTATGTCGACGCCACCCTGCAGACCGTTTCGGCCCTGGCCGGAACCACGGTCGGCATCGATGCTCTTCATTCGACCATCGGCCGGATCGCCGCCCGGGTTATTCGCTGCGGGGTGCTCTATGACACCTTGAACGTACAGTGGCAGGCGCTGGTCGACAATATCGGCAAGGGTGATCTCGACACCTTCAACGCCCCGGTGTTCCCGGCGGGTGAGCAGCGCGGCATCGGCTTCCATGAGGCCCCGCGCGGCACGCTCTCCCATTGGATCGTGATCGAGAATGGCAAAATCAAGAACTATCAGGCCGTTGTGCCTTCCACCTGGAATGCCGGCCCCCGCAACGCCGAGGATGCCCTCGGGCCCTACGAGGCCTCGCTGGTGGGCAACCCGATCGCCGATGCCGAGCTGCCGCTCGAGGTGCTGCGCACGGTGCATAGCTTTGATCCCTGCCTGGCCTGCGCCATCCATCTGGTTGACGGCAAAAAGACCCCGCTCTCCAAGGTCAAGGTTTTATGATCGGGGATCCGGTCGTCAAGGCCCTGGTCCTGGGCATCGGCAATCTGCTCATCGGTGATGAGGGCGTGGGCTGCATGGCGGCGGAAGAAATCTCCCGCCGCTATACCCTGCCGCCCTCGGTGGAATGCGTCGATGGCGGCACTGCTGGCTTTGAGCTGCTCTCCATGATCGACCGCAAGGAACATGTCATCCTTATTGATGCCCTGCGCAACGATATGGAACCCGGAACCGTGGTCATGGTCGAAGGGGAGCATGTGCCCAAGGCCTTCATGGCGCGCACCACCCCGCATCAGCTGGGCATCTGCGATGTGCTCGCCGCGGCCCAGCTGTGTGAAACCATGCCCAAGCACCTGACCCTTTACGGGATAGAGCCCAAGCAGCTGGATGTCGGTATCGGCCTTTCATCGGAAGTGGAGGCCGGAATGGAGAAAACCATCTGTGCAGTGGTCGATCAACTTCGTCACTTTGGATATGAGGTGAAACGTAATGGAAGCAATGGAATCAAACCCGAACATTAAAACCTGGACCCCGGCGACCATCGTCATGGTCCTTTTGATCATCGCCGGGACCGCGGTTGCCGTGTATCGAATGGTCATGGGGCTGGGGGCAGCTACCCACCTTAACGACGGCTATCCCTGGGGCTTCTGGCTGGGAATGGACGTGCTCGGCGGCGTGGCCATGGCTGCGGGCGGCTTCATCATCGCTTGCGCGGTCTATCTGTTTAACTGGAAAAAGTACCACGCTATCGTGCGGCCGGCGATCCTTACCGCCTTCCTGGGCTATCTGATGGCGGTGGTGGCGCTGTTTCTTGATATCGGCCACCCGTTTCGTCTGCCGCATCCTGCCTTCATGTGGCAGTACCACTCGGTTATGTGGGTCGTGGCCATGCATGTTATTTTCTATACCACCACCCTGGCCCTGGAGTTCAGCCCCATGCTCTTTGAGCGGCTGGGCTGGGAAAAACCGCTGCGGTTCGTGAATCGAATTATGATAGGCGCGGTCATTTTCGGGGTTATGCTCTCCACCCTGCATCAGTCGTCGCTGGGCGCGGTTTTCCTGATTGCGCCGTCCAAGATGTCGCCGCTCTGGTGGGACACTAAACTGCCCTTCCATTTTTTGGTTTCCGCCGTGGCCATGGGCCTGGCGATGGTCAGTCTTGAGACCATGCTCAGTGGTAAATATCTCCAGCACAAGGTCGATAAGGAAATCTTCTACGGGCTGGCACGGGGCACGCTGATTGTGCTGGGCTTCTATCTCCTCCTGAAAGTATACCAGCTGTTTGTGGTTGCCAGCCCTTCGATGGCCTTCGATGGATCGGTGGAAGGCAATATGTATCTGCTGGAGATGCTGCTCGGGGTCGTGGTGCCCGTTGCCATCCTCAGCGTCAAGAAGATGCGGACTAACGTCCACATGATCTTTTCAGTCAACATCCTGGTTATCGCCGGTGTTTTGTTGAATCGGATGAATGTCTGCCTGTTCAGTATGGAGAACTACAATGCCTGGCGAGGGTTTTCCTATGCGCCCTCCTGGCAGGAATATGTGCTTTCCCTGGGAGTCGTTTCCCTGGGCGTCTTTTTGTACAAAATGTCGGCTAAGCATCTGCCGCTTT
>JAFLKR010000132.1 GCA_019163135.1 Desulfobulbaceae bacterium
TGAGTAGTCATGGTGTCCTCCTGGTAGGGGCTGATTTGCTTATGTGCATCTCTTTACCTATTGATTTGCACCGATGATGCCAGAGTGAACAGAAGGGGCGACGGAAATAATTTAATATTCAACCATTTGTTTTCATGATGATTTTTTATTAAATTTGGTTTTGTGGCCGGTCAACGTCTCGCCACGGATGTGAGGCGTTGTCCTGATTAAACTACAGGAACGTAGCATACTGCTTTCGGAGTGTAGCGGTGGTTAGCACGGTAGTGTTGCGATGTGTTGCAGACAGGTGCGGTGCGGCCTACCATGGTGCGCAAACAGGAAAATGCAAGGTAAGTGAGTGGTTGTCGGTTTACCGGCCAGTAGTTTCAGGCCGCAGCCTTGCGGCAGGGGATTTCGAGGAGGATTTGGTTCCCCTTGGCCTCCTCAATCAAAGTCAGGGACGCATGATGGAATTGCAGCAGATGAGTGCAGAAGGTGAGTGACGGCCAAACCGTTCCGGCTACAGAGGTATCTTCCGGCCAGGAGGCTGCGCTGTTGCTTAAGCTGAGGGTAAGGATCCGGTTCTCTGGTGATGGGGAAAAACCGCATTCTATCGTCAGGTGCTTGTTGGGTTTTTTACCAGGAAAAGCCTGGTTGAGGGCGCGACGTCCGCTTTGGGTCAGGGTCAAAAGTACCAGCCAAAGGTCACCAGCGGGGATTTGCACTTCAAAGCGGCATTCGGCAGGCAGGTTGAATAGGATGGATTCGGACCGCAACGGTTTATCGAGCACGAGGGCCAGCATTGTAAAGAGCGACGGCAAGGACACAGAAGACGACGGCGACGGCGGTCCTTGGCGGACCATATGCATCCCGGCGACTAAGTCAGCAATTTTCTTTTCCTCTTTAAAAAGCGATTGATAGAGTGCTGTGCACTGTTGGCGACTGTCCCCCTCCTGCTCGTTGATATCGATCAGGGTTTGAGTATAGTTGATGACCCCATTGATGATGTTGATGATTTCACTGGTAATCTCTGCGCTGATGTAGCCGGCGGCCCCATAACGGTAGCGGAGCGCCTCCCGCTGCAGGGTATCGGCTGAACAAATATTGGGGAGTTCTCGAACCGATTCCGAGGCGGCGGGCATCGCGAGGAGACGGCTGATTCTCGCAGTCAATTCTTCCAGCGAACATTCCTGTTTGTTGACCGTTTCGGCAGCACCATGGTTTTCGGTGATTCGACAGAGATTGAGGACCGGAACCGCCAGATGCCGGTTCAACATGAACAGCAGGCTGCAGGTCATCGCCACAATCAGACCCAGGGCTCCGGCGATGATTTTGTGCAATCCCAGCAGGATGGTCTGGGTATAGTCGCTCAAATGAAATCGGAATTGTTGCAGATTGATATTGATGGCATTGAGGGAACGAATCAGTTCTGCGGTTTCTTTGGCCTTTTCTTGGCGCTGCTCCTGAATGGCACGAAGCCGCACTTCCAGATCGATCAGATCAGACCGGGAGATTAGCGACATCTTTAATCGCTCCGGCACCAGAATATTGCTGGCTAATCCTTCTGCCTCTTTTCCCAGCGTCTGCAGTTCGCTGTCAAGAGCGCGTAGATTGACGTCCTCCAACAGAATCAATGATTCGTCAAGGTGTCCTTTGATGGTGGTGAATTGGAAGAGCAGCCGGTCGCCGGCGGCCACAGCCTGTTGACATTGGTCATAAAGCAGATACTGACGAATGCTGAGGCTGCAAACGATAAAGAGAAAAACCAGCACCGTGCCGGTGATCGCAAAAAACAATCGGTTTAAGGGGCTGGTCGACCACCAGCGTTGCGCTGTACTGCCGGGTTGCTTTGGTACCATCGTTCACCTCTGGGTGGTCGCAGATTCCGGCGGAGGGAAAAGCAGGGAAGAACCGGAATCCGCGACCGAGCGCATTATTTATTGTCCTGCCATTGGTAAAGAATGGGCAGCCGATAGAGAATAAAGCGGTAGACGATGAAATAGAGGGCAAAGACGGTGATCGTCACCCACACCTCTTTCCAGTGGGGAATTTCCTGATAAATCCGCCAGTTGAAGCAGATCATAGAGGTGTTGAGCCGGTTCCAGACAATGCCGAGCACGCTGATCAGCGCTGCCCAGCGGACCAGGCTCACCTTATGGTTCTTGACGCCGTAGGCGAACATGAACATGGGCAGGACGACGGCCACACCCAACTCCAGCAGAAAATACTGGCCCCAACCGGTTAACAAATAGGCCCAGTCGTTATCATGGGCCACGCCGACCAGTTTTATCACCAGATAGGTGATCATGGCCAAGGCACAACCTTTGGCGAGGCCCAGAGTCAACGTGTCGACATTTTTTAGAAAACGTTCATCGCAGCGCCAGGTGAGGTGGTTCTTGCACAGGGTGCTGGCGACAATTACCATTGAAAGTCCGGCGAAGATGGCGGAGCAAAAGAAATGTACCCATTGGAAGTTAGCCGAAAACCAGAGCGGATGGACCTTGCCCGGGGCATAGGTGAACAGGGCGCCAAGTGCCCCCTGATGAAGGGTAGAGAGGATGATGCCGGATATGGTCAGTCCCACCGCGATCGATTTGATGAACCGTTTACCTTTTAACCAGCCGATCCATTCAAAATAGGCCGAAGAAACCTCGGCAATTTGCACCGACAGATAGGTGGCCACATGCCAGGCAACCAGGAAGAGCACGGCCGCCGGTCCGAGGCTGACGACCATGGGGTAGTAAAGCCGCCAGGGCATACCCAGATCGACCTCCAGGTAGACCACCGCGAAGAAGTAGCCGAGCAGCCCGTTAAGCAGTGCCAGACGTTCGATCGGAATAAAATCCTTACGGCCGAAGATCTCCACCGTGGTGCCCAAAAGAAAGCCCGAAGCCGACAGCGGCACCATGCCAAACAGGCCGAAACCGAGAAAGAGTCCCCAGGGATAGTCATCGGAGGCATGGGTGATTGACCCAAGGCCGGCAAAATAACGCTGGAGGATCAGGGGCACGCCGATGGCAAAAATGGCGATCAGCACCCAGTTGACCGGATTTCTTAAAAATTGATCTTTGTAGTCCTGGCGGCTCAGGCCCAGCCACAATTTTTCCTTCAGACTCCAGGCGGTCCCGTCTGGCTTGTGATGACTGGCTATCGGAATTTCCGGTGTATTGTTGATGAAATTACGCATGATTCAAACCTCCCCCTCGTTCTTTTTTTGTTGCTCAAGTTTTTCTTTTCTGGTCGCCAGCAGGTGGAATCCGGCGAACAAGGCCGGCCAGATGGTCAGCACCATGGGGACGATGGAAAGGAAGTCCTTGACATAATTGAGGATAGGTTCCTTGGGTACAGTGGTGTCAAATCCAGCCTGTTCAAAAGGTGCGGGGGAGATGTACATCCAGGCCGTACCGCCCGCCTCATGCTCACCATATATATGGTCGACATAGGTGCCTGCATTTTCACGAATACGCTGCCTGCCGATTTCCAACAGGTCGGTGCGGCGACCAAACGTCATGGCTTCCTGCGGGCAAGATTCGACACAGGCTGGCGGTTTACCCTTGGTCAGGCGGGTATCGTAGCAGAAAATGCATTTCATGATGCGGGGATGAAAGGCGCTGGAATAGCGGAATGCCGGGATGTAGAACGGGCAGGCCACCATGCAGGTTCGGCAGCCGACACAGACATCGGCATTGTAGATAACCGCCCCTTCCGGTGTCTTGGTGTAGGCATTGACGAAACAACTGGTCAGGCAGGCCGGTTCCAGGCAGTGATTGCACTGGATTTTGCGAAACAAGGGATGCTCCCGGCCCGGGATCTCGTAGCGGTTGACCACGGTGTAGCGGGTCTCGTCGGGGCGCCGTTTCTGGCCATGGAGCAGCTCGTCAAAAACAGAAAAATCGTTAAAAGGCAGGGCGGGTGCCGGCAGGTTCTGCTCTTTGTTGCAGGCCGCCTCGCAGCTCCGGCAGCCGATACAGCGGGAGAGATCCACCAACACGCCGATGGAGTCGGGATAGCCCTCGAAAGTACTGGCTTCGGTCGGTTTGGCAAGCGAGACCGTTGCGACGGCAGCACCGGCAAGACTGCCTTGAAGAAAACCTCTACGGTTGAATGCTTTATTCATTATCGTTCACCTTTAGGGTCGAAATGGTTGTGGTAAGGCCTGATCATTGGGCATGGCTCCCCTTGGTCTTTCCGGGCGCGGCCTGCTTGTTTAAATGAAAATATTGTTTACCGGCGTCGGTCAGTGCATGGCAGCCTTCGCAGTGCGAGGGCGCATTCTTTTTCACATGACAGGGCACGCAACTGAGGTGATAGGCTCCCTTAAGACCGGGTTTGTCGATATGATACAGGGTGGGATTGCGGGTCTCGTTTAACTGCTCGGGGTAAAACTGTTTGCTGGAGTGGCAGGAACTGCAGGCCACACTCGTCGCCTCTTTGGAGTTGGCATGGCAGCGGATGCAGTTGGGGTCCATATCCTGCCGGCCGGTGGTGTGGTGGTGACAATCCTTGCAAGGGGCGAGCTTGGTATGCCATTGGTGATTGAAAACAACTGGTTTGTACAGGTCCGCCAGGACGTCGATGGTCACGATCTCGATAGCATCGTATTCGTCGCTGGCGTGACAGGGTTGGCTGGGATACAGCATTCCGGTCAGCATCAAAACTGCCGCTGCGATCACAGCCTTGGGGTTAGTATGCATGGGACAACCTCCGTCTGTTCTTAAATTCCATTGGTATTGCGTTGGGTACAGGTGTCATCATTTCCTCTGGTTTCCGTTAATATTTGTTCAAGCTCCCGTTCTTTCAGGTAACTGCGGTACACAATGTCGACTTCCTCGGCGTCCATGGTTTCGTTGATGAGGAGCGCCTCGGCGAATTTATGGAGAAATTTGTTATGTTTTTTGAGGATGGCCCGGGCTTCGTCTGAACAGGTGTCGATGACCTGTTTGATTTCCACATCGATTTGGCGTGCAATCATTTCACTGTGCGGTTTGACCAGGGTACTGCTGCCCAGAAAGCCGTCGACGCTCTGCCGGTAGGCGATGGGGCCCAGGGCTTCGCTCATTCCCCATTCACAGATCAGGCGGGTGGCAATTTCGGTGGCTGCGATGATATCGTTGCTCGCGCCGGTGGTCAGGCGGTTGAATACCAGGGTTTCGGCGGTCCGTCCGCCCAGTAGGGTGGTGATACGGTTCTGCAGGTATTCCCGCGAATAGGTGTACCGTTCGTCGAGAGGCAACTGCTGGGTCAGACCCATGGCCCGGCCTCGGGGAATGATCGTGATCTTGTGGAGGGGATCGGTTTCCTCAAGCAGCAGGCCGACAATCGCATGCCCGGCCTCATGGTATGCGGTAATGCGGCGATCCTTTTCACTGACCACGATACTTTTACGCGCTAACCCCATGATGATTTTGTCCTTGGCTTCTTCAAAATCATCCATTTCCACCGCTTCTTTGCTCCTGCGCGCTGCCATCAGGGCGGCCTCGTTGACGAGATTGGCGATTTCGGCCCCGCTGAAACCGGGGATGGAGCGGGCTATTTTTTCCAGATCGATCTCGGCGCTGGCGAGGATTTTGCGGGCATGCACTTCCAGGATCTTGATCCGGCCTTTGATATCGGGCAGGGAAATGGTGATCTGCCTATCGAAACGGCCGGGCCGCAACAACGCGGGGTCGAGGATATCGGGCCGGTTGGTGGCTGCGATCATGATCACGGTTTCCCCTGAACTGAAGCCGTCCATTTCCACAAGCAGGGCATTGAGGGTCTGTTCACGTTCGTCGCTGGATCCACTGGAACTGCTACCGCTCCGTCGACCGCCGATGGCGTCGATCTCGTCAATAAAAATGATGCAGGGCGCACTTTTCTTGGCTTCAACGAACAGTTCCCGCACCCTTGAGGCCCCGACGCCGGCGAAAATTTCTACAAAATCAGAACCGCCCATGGAGAAGAAGGCCACCGAGGCCTCCCCGGCTATGGCCTTGGCCAGCAGGGTTTTACCGGTGCCAGGCGCACCCTGAAGCAGGACGCCCTTGGGAATGCGTCCGCCCAGTCGGCTGTATTTTTCCGGTTTTTTTAGGAATTCGACGACTTCCTGCAGTTCCTCGGTGACCTCGGCAATGCCGGCCACATCTTTGAAGGTCACAAGGTCGCTCTCAACCGGTTTGAACCGGGTGCTCCGGCCGGAACCATGGGCGAAGGCGCCGCCCGACTGCTTTTTACTGAATATAAGCCAGCCGCCGAGAATCAGGAGCAGCGGCAGGAGGGATTTAAAGATATCGATAGCGCCGCTTTCGGTTTGGGCCTCTGCAGATATCTCGACCTTTTTTTCCTGGAGGAGGGGGATTAACGCCGAGACATCTGGAGCAAAGGTGCCAAAGGGACGACCGGCACGGTCCTCGCCAGTGATGACACCCCCTTGCAGATGGATTTTCTCGATATTATTTTCCCGCAACTCGGCGAGAAATTCGGTGTAGGTCAGGACTGGTGGTGTAATCTCGCGCAGATAGACGTTGTAGCCCAAGACGGTGAGGGCGGTAATCGTCAGCAGGAGTAATCCCAACTGAATAGGGTTTTTCATGCAGGCCTCCTTCCCGTCGAGCGCGGTCCGTTAGGGGTGGGAGCGTCCCGGTGATGCTTGAGGGGCTCGCTGAAAATGCCGGTGAGCAGAGAGCGGAACACCGCCTGATGGTCGGGAAGCAGGGTGGCATTGTTGCGAAAACAGAATTCATCAAGGTAGCGCTGCAGATGTTTCACCGTGACTCCACCCCGGTGCACGGTGTGGAGACAAGTTTCAAAACACCGGTTCAGTTCTTCGGTGCGCGATGGTTGCGATGATTGGACCGGGGCGACATAATACGAGCTGGAATCGGTCATCAGGTGGGCCACAGGGTCGTTTGCCGTGAGCAGAGAACTGTTGCTCTGAACGGTTGCGTGTAGAAAACCCATCAGGGTCTCGGCATCCAGCCTGTGAATATGGAGCATGTGGATGCGTCCGGTTGTTCCCAGTGTAAGGATAATTTCGGCAGCGGTCAGCACCAAGGCGGATTCTTTCCGTTCCGGAGCAGGGACAATGGCGCCGCAACCGATTTCCACTACCCCTCGACAGCGGGCTTTGTTGGCCTCGCCCATAGCCAGGCGTAGTTTCTGCAGCCAAGTCCAAGCGGTCTGGTAGCAGGAGAGATCAAGCAACCGCTGCAGTTCTTTGGCACTTGTGCCAAATTGCGAACTGCTGAACCACCAGATCGCCAGCAGCCAGTCCCTGACCGGTTTTTTGGCGCCATGCATAATGGTGCCGGTCGTCAGTGAACTGCGGTTTCCGCAATGCGAACAGATGATATAGCGCTGGGGAGCACGATTGGGATGCCGGGTGTGGCAAAAGGGACAGACAAACCCATGGGGCCAGCGCAGCGAAAACAGCGTGCTGATGCAATCCTCTTCCGAAGGAAACATTTCTTTGAAGGTCTGCAGCGATGCGGTGTGGTTGATGAGGCTTGGCATATCCCTAGTCAATGTCAGTGGTTGATGGAGTGAACTTATCCACTTCGCTACGTAGGTTTGCACAGGCAGTGCCACACTTGGGTGATTTGAAGGAGGAGGTCAGCAACCTTTTGATATTGGGTTATTTCGAAACGAATTTTTTTCTGGGTCTCGCCCGATAGTGCAGCATGGCGGGGGACGGTCTTAAGGGCAGATCCGCCAATGGTCGCGGTGGATTAGTGGTTATATTTAAAAAAAACAGAAAGTTAAGTGGCGGTGGCAGTGGTTTTTATCGACTGGAGGCAAGAGGGGTGGGGAATCGACGAGAAACCACAGAACTGTAGTGATGCTACAGTTCTGTGGGAACAGAAGTGTGGCGCCCTAGAGGTCTGAATCGGAGAGTTGCAAATTCAGTTCCCTGATCTTGCGGTAGAGGGTGGTCCGGTCAATCCCCAGCAGTCGTGCCGCCTTGGCCTTGTTGCCGCCGGCTTTTTTCAGGGCCTGGAGGATACGCTCCGTTGGCGAGAGTTCGGGCAGCACGCACGATGCCAGAAGGCCTGGGGCTCCAGCTAACCGGTCATCGAACGCATGGGGAATGGGCGGCGTCGGTTGGAGATGGTGGGCGGTTATTTCTATGGGCAGTTGATCGGTGGCAATAGTGGTTCCCTGGCAAAGGATACAGGCCCGTTCCATCACGTGTTCGAGTTCACGGACATTTCCGGGCCATGGGTATTGCAGCAGCAGTTGCCGGGCTTGATCGGAAATCCCGTTGATGGTTTTGCCGACTTTGGGGGCGATCTTTTCGATAAAGTAATGGGCAAGCAGAAGAATATCGTCGCCCCGTTCCCGCAACGGCGGCAGAATGACATCAATGACCCGCAGACGGAAATACAGATCTTCACGAAAGGCCCCGGAGCGGACCTTCTCCTTGAGGTTGACATTGGTGGCAGTGATTACCCGAACATCTACATGCAGCGGCATATCCTGGCCCACCGGGTAAAAGGTGTTTTCCTGGAGAAACCGCAGGAGCCTAAGCTGCATCATCGGCGAGATATCACCAATTTCATCGAGGAACAGGGTGCCGCCATCCGCCTGGAGGATGCGCCCCATGCGGTCACGGTCGGCCCCGGTAAAAGCGCCTTTGCGGTGGCCGAAGAGCTCGCTTTCCAGTAAGGTCTCCGGGATGGCGGTGCAATCAACCTTGACCAGCGGCCGGGTTTTGCGATGGCTTTCCTCGTGCAGCGCTTCGGCAGCCAGTTCCTTGCCGGTGCCTGATTCGCCGGTGATAAGGACTGCCAAGTCTACCCGGCCAACATTTTCGATCATGGTATAGGCGGCCTGCATGGCGTCGCTGCTGCCGAGAAAGCGATGAAATCGCTGGCGTCGGCCGGATGGCAGCGGTTCGGGGGGGGTCATGTTCCGGATGACCATCACCGCTCCGGCCAGACCACCCGCACCATCTTTGAGCGGAGCGGTGGCAACGCTCAGCACTTTTTTCTGACGGTCGACACCCCGGCATTCAAACAGATGCGGGCTGCTTTCGTGGCCGTTTTTCAACACCTGGAGCAGCCCTTTTTTTAATGGGAGAAATTCTTCCTGCCCGCAGAGGGCAACGATGGTCTTTTGGTCAGCCATGCCGGGTTGCAACTCATTGAACAGCAGTCGGGCGGCAGGGTTCATCTCCATGATGCCCAAATTGTTATCCACGGTGATGATCCCATCGGTGACGCTTTTGAACACCGTTTCAAGAAAGGCGCGGTACTTTTCCCGCTCCTGTTCCGCCTGTCGTTTGCCCTGTTCCAGTTGATGCTGCCTCAAGGCCAGTCGGGCGGTCTTCAGCAGGGCCTCCTTTTCCACAGGTTTGGGAATATAATCAAAAGCGCCCAGGCGTACGGCCTCGGCTGCGGTCTCCACCGTGGGGTAACCTGTGATCATCACCACCGGACAGCTCAAGCCGATTTCCCTAATTCGTTTAAGCAGATCGATGCCGGTATTGCCGCCGAGAATAATATCGCTGATGATCAGGTCGAACCGGCGGCTGCTGATTTCTCCCAGCGCCTCCTCGTAAGTGGAAGCGGTCACCACCGGCGCGTACCCTTGATTCTGCAGGAAAAATTGGAAGGTATTGCGCAGACTTTCTTCGTCGTCAATCACCAGGATGGCGTTGCCTTGCTCCAAGCTGTTCATCGTGTTCTCCAGCATAGTGATTACCGAAAGGTGGTCAGATCCCTGAAAACGACGACCGCACCGGTCAACTGCCGGTTTTCCAGGATGGGAGTGCTGATGTACTCGACCGGAAAGCTGGTGCCGTCACTGTTCCAGAATACTTCGTCAGAGCCGAAATGAACCTTACCATCCCGGTAGGCCTGGTGGATGGGGCATTGTTCGGCCGGGTACGGCGAACCGTCGGGGCGGGTATGGTGGATGAGGGCATGATGGGCCTTGCCAATCAAGTCATCTGACTCCCAGCCCAGCATCAGGGCGGCGGCCTTGTTGACAAAGGTGACCTTGCCATTGATATCGAGCCCGAAGATTCCTTCACCAGCGGATTCGAGGATCAGTTCCATCTGGCGTTTAATTCGTTTGGTTTCGGTCTCGGCCTGAATGCGTTCGGCGATTTCCCGGTTGAGCGAGGCGTTGGCCACCGAAATTTCAAAGGTGCGGCGCTCTACCCGTTGTTCGAAATCATTTCTAGTGGTCTCCAGCTCTCGGTTGGCAGTGTCCAACTGTTGCTGATAATCGGTAAGGGTCCGGGAAAGGCTGTTGACCTGGGCGCGGACCAGCCAGACCACAATCGCGAAGAGTCCGGTAAGCACCAGCAGGGAGAGCAGGGCAAAGGGCCACCGATCGAGTTCCTTCGGCCCGCCGAGCATCTGGAGGTCCATCAGTAGCAGCAATACGGCGGCAATGATGAAGAGTACGCTCAGTTGACTGATGAGCTTGGTTCGTTCCGGCATGATTATCCGTTCTCCTCTGCTACCACCGGCAGATCGATGATGATGGTGGTAAACTTGCCCCACTCGCTCTGAATTCTGAAATGCCCCTTGTTTTCTTTGATCAGGCTGTGGCTGATGCTCAAGCCCAGACCCGTGCCTTCCCCCTTTGATTTGGTCGAAAAGAAGGGGTCCATCAGCCGGTCCATGATGTGCTGTTCGACACCGGTGCCGTAATCGGTGATCGTAATGCGAACATATTCCTGTTTGTTCCGGTTTATGCGATAAGCGCCGATGGCAATCAATTTGTCCTCATGGGCGGTCGGATAACGGGCGTTGAGGGCATAGCGGGCATTGCTGAAGACATTGAGGAAGACCTGCTGAATCTGTTGCGGATTGCAGAACACCATCGGTAAATCTTCGGCGTATTCCTCGGAAATGGCGATGCCGTCAATCAGGTATTGGTGAGCAATCAACTCGATGCAACTTTTGAAAAGTGCGGGCACGCTGACCGGTTCCGGCGATTCCTGACGTTCCCGGGAAAAGTTGAGCAGGTTTTTGGTGATGCCGGCGATCCGCTGCCCTTCCTTGATAATACAGCGGAGAAAATGGGCGTTGGTTTCAATCTCGGGTGAATCGATCAGGATTTGGGCATAATTGATGATGCCGTTGATGGGATTGTTGATTTCATGGGCCACGCCGGCGGCTAACTCGCCAACCGAGGCCAGTTGGGCAGCGCGGAAGGCCTCAGCCTTCATCAGTTGTTCTTCGGTCAGGTTTCGGGCCAGCAGCAGGACCGCTCCGGATTTGCCGTCATACTGGTGCAGCGGGCTGACGGTGAGCAGAAAATTGCCGCGCAGGCCGCGCAGTTCGGTTTCGAAGATCCGGCTTTTTTTCTCAGCGAGCAGCACCTCAAGCGGACAGATGGCCCCGGGCGAGCGGCCGCCGTGGAGGATTTCACAGACACCGCGGCCAATGAGTTCGTCTTTAGGGCTGCGCGCCGCGGTCGCCGTCGCCGGGTTGACATCGAGAATGATCCCTTTTTCGGAAACGATCAGAGCCGGGTCCAGCATGGACGAAAAGATGTTCTCCCACTTGTCGATGGCGTGATCCAGGGCGCGGTCGACCGCCATCTTACCGGTGATGTCGATGCCGAACAGCACCAGGCCCACTCGTCCTTTTTCGATATCCGGGCGGATGGAACCGTGCCATTCAATGATTCGGGTTTCGCCGCTGCGGGTTTGCAGTTCCGCCTGGAAATTCATCTCTGACTGACCGCCTTTCAACTGGAAGGAAAGCCGGTTTTGGCTGGTGGCCCGCTTGTCGGGGCTAATGAGGACATCGACCCAGAATTTGCCCTTGACCTCTTCCTCGCTGAATCCGGTTACTTCCTGGGCCGTCGGGTTGAAGCTCAGGATTTCGCCGCAGTGCGACAGCGACACCAGCAGGGCCTGCACCGTCTGGACAATTTCACAGTTGAAATCCTGTTCAATGCGAAGGTGGTGGGAGGTGTCGCGCAGATAGAGGGCGCGGGAAAGGGTAGCGACTACATTGGCGATGAAATCTTGTTCGATGCCGGTGAAACTGTGTTCACAGATCGAATGGATGGTCAGCACTCCGTATTGCTGCTGATTATGGACCAGGGGCCAGGAACCGCAGGATCGGCTCCCCGTTGCCGCAGCCAGCAGGGTCAATGGCGTTTTCTTCGGAGCGCTGGCGATATCCTCGAAAACCACGGGGGCGCCGGTGGCAAGGGCTTGGGCGGCGCTGTTGGCAGCCACCGTTTCTGAGGCCTGTTGTTTGACGAGTTGCTGACATTCCTGCGCAGGGAGGCCATTTTGAACAGCGGTGAGGATCGGAATCACGGTTGTGTCTTTTTCTTGTCGTCCCACCCAGATCAGACAATATTCCGGATCTTGCAACAGGACGGTGCAGCAGCGGGCGAGAAACGCGGCTTCATCGTCGGCCGGTTCAATCTGCAGTTCGCCGATTTCCCGGAGCAGTTTGTATCGCTGCACGAACAATGCTATTTTATGAGCTTCTGGATTCATGGTTTGCGGTTTTTTTTCCTGTGTTGCAGTGAGGGGCGGGCACCGCAGTTCTGTTGCATAGTGCGGTTTTGCGCTACACAAATGCTACATTTGTGCGGTAGGTTTGCCGCAAAAACGTTGTTTTCTCTTCCCTCTTTGCATCAGACGTGCCGGTGTACCGAGATTGGGTGCTTTTACCAAGCAAAAGCGCTGTGGGAGTGTACAACTCCTGCCCGATGCGGTGACCGGAATCGAAGTTCAAGCGGAGCGGAAGCGCAAACCGAAAATTCTGAGCCTTTTTTCAAGGAAAAAGGCCGGGCAGGTTCAGGGAGAATATTTCCTGAAGCATTTCAACGGCCTATGATGTCGTCCTTTTTTTTCCGGTCATTCACCGTTCCGTCAGCTAAACGGGTTAGTTGGCACCAATATCCTTTTTGCGCGGCAGTTGCGGTGTGTCAGTTGCGTTGCGGAGGACATCACTCAATATAAAATTTCCAGGCGCAAAACCAGTTGTCCGGGTGGGCATCCGGCGGGCAACCAATGCATTCGGTCTTAATGCGAGGATCGATGGTCTGGGCGAAGGTGGGGTATTCGACCATGCCTGCTGATTTGCAGGGGTAATCAGGCAAGCCTTTGCGCTTTCTGGCGGATTGGACCCGGCAGTTATTCATGTAGAAAATGAGACAGTTTTCATCAATTTCTTCCACTGATTGTTCATTGATAAAAGCATACATGCGCAGGGACAGTGCTTTCTTTAAAGCTGGAATGCCACCGTCATCGGGCAACTGCAGTAATTTTTTGATGCGCTCCGCTTCAAAGGGCGAGTAGCGGGTCCAGCAGGTGTCATTGCACCGTTTGGCATCGCCCATACCGAATTTCTTTTCCACCGCCTGAAACCAGATGCCGTCATTGGCCAGCCAGTTAATGCTCATTTTCTCGATCAGATCGAGCAAAGTTTCCCGAGGTAACGATTGCAGCACACTGGGGATGCCATTTTCTGTCGGGAAATTGAGGGTTTTACCCAGGCGATCGACTTGGTTGGCCATGCTCACTTTCCAGACATCGTCCTCAACGGCCATGGCCTTTTCCATCCCGACCTGATGCGCCACCTCGGCAAACCAGGCGCCGTAATGGACAATCGTCCGGCGAAAGGCATCCATCACGATCTGCACCAGCATTGCATTGTCTGCGTCTTTAATTCCTTCGGGTACTTCGCTCATGTTTCCCTCCATGCTGTTAGTCGATGACCACGGAAAAACCCGCAATTGAACCATGGCCCCCTAAGTTAATAATTTTGTCGCTATCAGTTGATGACGGCGAAGTCATACGTTCAAATATTCCGTTAATATACGCCAGTCCGGTTGCAAAGGAAATCGATTTGCTTCAGTACTGGTTTTGGTTCGGAATATAAGTTTGGAATATAATAGAGTGCGGACCTGTTGGGGGGATGAGCATCCAGAGGTGTCGTGCCTGTCAGCATTTTAAAAAATGTAGGTTTTGCCTGCCTTCCCCGGACAGCACTCTTTGGGAAAGGCTTGACAGAGTTGGGAAACGGCCCGTTCCCCGGTGCAATGGCACGGGATAATCTGCTCCGGCGCGACGAGCCGCAAAGCAGCAATGGTCTGCGCAAGGCCCGACTCGTCGGCATTAAGGAGATGAAAGCCGCCAATCACAGCCCTTATCCGCAACCCCTGGTTGAGTCGCTGCACATGGCGCAAGGTGTTCACCAGGCCGGCATGGGCACAGCCGACACAGACAATCAGTCCTTGTTTGGTTCGGATCCACAGGGCCAGATCGTCGTCCATGGGGTCTGGGCGCTGGCCCTTGGAATCGAGGAAAAATGGACCGCCGGTATTCTCAAAATCGGTTTCACGGGGAATCGGTCCGGTCAGGCCAATGCTCTCAGTCAATAACAGGGCCTGCTGCACCCAATGAACCCGCTTTGCTGGCAATTTATCGATAGCTAGCATGGCATCACGGGGCATTTGCAAAGACTTGGCCATGTTGTTTCGGAGACTGTAACGAGGAAGGACAGCGCCGGGATGACAAAACAACTCGGCTTGGCTGGCCAGGCTGAGGCACCGGGACACCCCGCCGGTGTGATCGTTGTGACCATGACTGAGCACCAAGGTGTCGGTTGTCGCCAGGTCGACCCCCAAGATACGGCCATTTTTTTCACAAGCCGTTCCCTGTCCGGTGTCAAAAAGAATACGCCGACTGGCAGTTTCTATCCATAAGGCAAAACCGTGCTCGGCAATCAGGCCAGTCTCGGCCTGATTATCGACCAGAATGGTTATCCTTGTTATCTCAGGCTGCATCGTCTTTTTCCCTTTTCATAAATTTGCCCTCGGCCTTGGCCATAACCAGGCCCTCAAAGGTGATTTCGCCCTTTAACTGGTAAAGTGGTGGACAGGAAAAAAGCAGCCAAGCCCTAATTTCCATAGTGGTATCACAGCAGACCGGGTGCAGAAAACGGACGCGGAGGTCGCCGGTCACCGCCTGAATGCCGCGATGAAAGAGGCAATGGGTCATGGCTGCATCCAACAACGTGGCGATGACGCCGCCATGGACAATATTATCGTATCCCTGCAGCTCTGATCCTACCGCAAATTTTGTTTCTACTCCACCATCTTCGGTCTTTGCAAAAGAGAGCCCCCAAGAGCCGGGGTGGAAATCGCCGCAGATGAAGCAATGCGCATGTTCAGGCGTAACATCGACGGGGGATTCAGCGCGGTCATCATCCCCCCTTCGGGAAGTGGCGTGGGCGGTTCGTTCAGACGGCATCGTGGGGTGCCTCGCCCTCAACCAGCAATGCTATGGGTTCGATGATCGTTCGCATGATCTTGGCGGTGGACGACGCTGCATACGATTGGATAAAGACCTGACCGCTGTCGCAGGCCTCGGCAATCATGGGATCAATGGGGATGGATCCCAGAAAGGGAACCTCCATATCCTCTGCTATCCGCTTACCCCCGCCGGCAGACAGTATCCGGGTGACTTCACCGCACTTGGGGCACACAAAGCCGTTCATATTCTCCACCACTCCCAGTATTGGCACCTGCAACTTGCGGCAGAAGGTGATGGATTTGCGCACGTCCACCACCGCAACTTTTTGGGGTGTGGTCACGATGACAGCGCCGTCTAAATTGCCAATCAGTTTGCAGACCGAGAGGGGCTCATCGCCGGTTCCAGGGGGAGAATCGATGATCAGACAGTCCAGATCGCCCCAGTCGACATCCTGTAAAAATTGACGAATGACGTTCATTTTCATCGGCCCGCGCCAGATGACGGCATCATCCTGGCTTTTAAGCAGAAAGCCCACTGACATCACTTTTAGCCCACCCAGGCTGATCGGCAGAATACCATCCTTGTCTCCCCCTATCGTCTTGTCTTCGAGCCCGAGCATAGTGGGAATACTCGGTCCATGGATGTCGACATCGAGCAGCCCCACCTTTTTACCCATCAGCGTAAGGGCCATGGCCAGATTCACCGCCACGGTGCTCTTGCCGACCCCGCCCTTACCTGAGAGGACAACAATCTTGTGGCGAATGCGACAGAGTCGGGATTGGAGTTTTTGCCGGTTGGTAAAGTCCCGGTCGCTCTCCCCTTTTTTGGGGGTGGAAGCGGCACATTGCTTGGCGCAGGTAGTGCACGTTGTCGCCTCTTCGCGGTGTTGGCGAGCGTCCTCACAAGCAGCCTTAAGCGTGTTTGCCGCCAGCAGAGCGCAGTGTTCCTCCGGAAAATGATCGCCCAAGGCGTCCAGGACATCCCGTTGGCGGAGGGATGCCGCTTTTTCAATGCGCATGCCTTCGGCCAGGGTGGTCGCCATGCTGCCGCAAGCGCGGGATGAGCCGCAACCGTCGGTGATAAAGGCAACTCGTTCCAATTTACCCTCGCGCACCGCAACCCAAAACTCCATGGTGTCGCCGCAGGGCCCGGTGATACGGGCGTGGCCGTCAAATTTTGAGAGCGGTCCGTAATTATGCGGCTTCATCGCATGCTCACTTGCTATTGGGGTGAACATCTTTAAATTATTGCATCCCATTTGTTACCCTGCTCCCGGTCATCCCGTCGTAAGGTCATGCCAACCTGTCGCCATTTTTGTATTCCCGCCGCCCAAGTCGGTGCGCGGTTTCCTCCTCGACCTCGTCCTGCCAACCGTTGCGGGAGGTTTCTATCCGGTCGAATTTAGCAGTGTAGGGTTTGATGTCGAGCAACGGGGTGCCATCCAGAATGTCCACCCCCTCGAGCAGAAGCACGTTGCCTTCGCGGCCGACGAGTTCAACGATGCTCAGGCCAATGCCATTGGGACGGCACGGGGCCCGGGTCGAAAAGACGCCCCTGGCCGTATCCTGAAGGAACGGCTTGACGATCAGTTGCACCGGGCCGGCCTGGTTGAAGTGGAAGAGCAGATAAATATGTGAAAATCCCTCCAGATCGTGCAAGCCATCCGCGTATTCTGGAAACAGTTCCACCCAGCCCCTGCACCCTTTGGCATAGACAGGCTGGATGGGAGTCTGTCGGGCCACCACATGTTCACTGTGAATGACGCCAATGGGATGTAAGGTAATCTCTGCTCGGTTCATGGAGTGCTGTCCTTTTGGTACCATGGTTCAGTTCAGGTTGTTTGCGTCCGACGTCTTTGCAAGTGCTATTTTTCCTGCCACACCGGGTCACGTTTTTCAAAAAAGGCCTGCACCCCTTCTTTGGCATCCTCGCTGGTGCATAAACGGGCAAAGACCTCGTTCATGTAGGTAAACTGCTGCTCATAGGCCATGTCTTCAGCGGCATAGAAACCGCTTTTGGCCAGTTGTACCGCCACCGGGCTCCGGCTGGCGAGAGTTTCCGCCCATTGTTGCGCCTCTTCCGCGAGGCGGTTCTCGGGCACAGTTCGATTGACCAGGCCGAGGCGCTCCGCCTCTGTCGCCGAGATCAGATCACCAAAGAGCAGGAGTTCCAAGGCTTTTTTTCGGCCTACGCATCGGGCGACCGGTAAAATCGGTCCCACGCAATTGAGCCCCACCTTGATAGCGGTCAGCCCCATGCGGGCCGTGTCGGCCGCGATCACCAAATCCGCCGCTGCAGCCAGGCCCATACCATTGGCCGCTGCCACGCCATGGAGCTGGACGATCACCGGCTTTTTGATTTTGGCGATGGCCAGCAGGGGCCGTTCCATCCGTTCGATCCATTCCCGGTATTCCAAGGCGGTTTTTCCGGCTAGTTCCTTGACGTCAATTCCGGCACAGAATGATTTACCGGCACCTTCGATCAAGATTACTCTGACGCTGCGGTCCGATTCAGCAGCCATCAGGGCGTCATAGAGCTCTCCAGACATACGGGTGTTGAAGGTGTTGAGACTTTCTGGTCGGTTCAGGGTTATGTGGGCTACATGGGTTATACTGCTGACGGAATAAAGCACCTGTTCGTATTCCATTTTATCTCCTCTGGACCTGGTGATCGGCATATAAACTGAGTGTTCCACCACAGCGTTTATTGCTGTGGCGGTTTTTCATGCCGGTTTGATGGGGCTTGGATAAATTGTTCCTATTTTTTGCAGGGATACGGCCAACCATGATACCGCCTTCCATGACCTTGACATTGGTGTACCCGTGAGTTCGGAGGACGGTTGCCGCCTCATAGCCGCGCAGCGAGATTTCGCAGAAACAGATAATCTCGGCGTTCTTGTCCGCCGGCAGCTCGGCCAGTCGTGAACGCAGGGCGCCCAAGGGGATGAGGTGCTCGCCGATACCGAGATGCAGTTCCTCAAATTCGGCCGGACTGCGACCATCCAGGAAAAACAGTTTGTCGCCGCACTGGTTTTTTTTCCAGACCTCGGTGACCGATATCCCAGGAAAAGGGCGGGGCGTAGGGCAGATCGGCATTGACCAGATCTTCGACGGTCAGCTTGCCCAGCATGGCCATGGCCGCGGTGGCAATCTGTTTGCTGACATCGCCGGGTCCGACGCACTGGTAGCCGAGCAACCGTTGGTCCTTGGTGTTGACCAGCATTTTCGATACCAGCAGATCAGCGCCCATGAATCCCGGTTTGTCGGGACTGGCATTGACGGCGCTCTGGTAGTTGGTCAGGCCCATCCGCTCAGCCGCTTTGATTGAAAGTCCAGTGGAACCGGCTGAAAAACCAAAGATTTTGCAGATGCCGGTATGGTAGGCGCCGGGAAAGGTGACGCAGTTGCCGTTGATCGCGTTTTCTCCGGCGACCCGACCTTCGAGGTTGGCCATGTCGTCCATAGGCGCAAAGACCTGCTTCCCGCTGATTCGGCTGGGAATTTCGACACAGTCGCCGGCTGCATAGATATCCGGGTCCGAGGTCTGCATGTATTGGTTAACCGAAATCCCGCCGAATTTGCCGGTGGCTAGCCCGGCGGCTGTGGCCAGCCCGCCGTTGGGAGGAACGCCGATCACCATGACCGCCAGTTCGCAGTCGATCACCGTGTCGTCTGCGAGTTTGACCGCGGCAAGCTTGCCGTCTTTACCGATGAATTCCTTGACGCCCTTGCTGGTGAAGATTTCCACCCCTTTGGCGCGCATGTGGTTTTCAACCAACTTGGCCAAATCCCAGTCAAGGAAGGTCAGCACCTGGTCGAGCGCCTCCACCACCGTAACCTTGATGCCGGAGAGCACCAAGGCTTCGCAAGTTTCGACCCCGATCAGGCCGCCGCCGATCACCACTGCCTGGTGGATCTTTTTTTCATCGCAGATCCGGCGCAGATAATCGGTATCGGCCATGGTCAGGAGGTTGGTGATGCCATCCAGGTCGATGCCAGGGATGGGCGGCATGTTGGGCCGCGCCCCGGTGCTGATGATCAGTTTGTCGTAACCGAGGGTCAGTTCGTTGCCGGTCTTCAATTCGCGGCAGACCACCTTTTTTTGTTGGCGATTAATGGATAACACCTCGGTTTCCACCAGGGATTTAATAGCCTTGGCCTTGTCGAAGAAGACCGAATCGCTGACAATCCCCGCCGGCGTGCAGAGCAACTGGTTGCGGTCATTGAACAGCCCGCCGACATAATAGGGATAGCCGCATGAGGCCATGGAGAGATCGGTCGATTTCTGGATAAGGGTTATCTCGGCAAATTCATCGAGCCGTCTGGCCTTGGCGGCTGCCTTGGCTCCTGCCGCCGACCCCCCAATGACAATAATTTTTTTTTGTTCCACGAACGATCTCCTCTCAGTTATTGGTAAATAGCCATTTTAGGGAAAGAGCCAAGTGGGTTGCCTGCGTTGCATCGCAATCTGTGGCTTGCTCACAATGGATAAAACCATAGAGAGTTAGGGGTAGCTGCAGTATCCTGGAGGGGGTGATTAATCCTGCTGCACCTGTTTGACCATGTAAGCATTGACTGCTTCTTGCATCGTTTTCACGGCCAGAAAAGCGCAATGTTCTTCTCCCTTGGGAAAGGTGCCGATCGCCTTCAACACGTCTTCTCCCGTCAGGTCAAACAGTTCCTCGGGATTCTTCCCCAGGGCTAGTTCGGCGGCAAAGGAACCGCAGAGTCTGCTGGAAAAACAACCGTCGGTGAGCGATGAAGCCCTGCAGACCCGATTTTTGTCAAAGCAGAGAAAGATTTCCATGGTATCGCCGCATTTCCCGGTGATTCTTCCGTGCGCGTCCGCATCATCGAGCTTGCCGCTGAACTGAGGGTTCTTCCAGCGATGCAACCCTTTTTCGCCATACATCTGTTCGGCTTCGAGGAAAATTTTTTCCTGAATTCCATCCATCAGGTCTTCGAATTGCTGGTCATTCATTGTTCTTTCCAAGTTTAAAACGATTGATTTGCAATCAGAGTCCACCCCCACAGAGGCCTCCCCAATAGAAAGACAGGCCACTTGCGCAGCCTGTCTTTTCAAGGTTTCTATCGATTGTTTGCAACAGCGCAGTATTACCAGTGCGCCTCTTTGTTGGCAGCGGCGGCATAGGTCACCTTGCCTTCTTTAAAGGCCTTGATCGCGTCTCGCACCTTGCCAGTGATGTCATCGATCACTTTGACTCCGGCGGCTTCTAACGTTTCAAAAGCTTTGGGGCCGCAATAGCCGGTCATCAGCACGGTCGCGCCCTTGTCGCTGACCATAGTGGCCGCCTGGATGCCGGCGCCCTTGAAAGCATTGGCATTGTTGCCGTTATCGACCACTTCAAAAGCCCAAGTGTCGGTGTCGACAATCAGAATGTACGGCGCTCGGCCGAAGCGGGGGTCGACTTCACTGTCGAGTAGGGTTCCTTTTGATGTTACTGCTACTTTCATTGTGCTCCTTTGCTGATTAAATCATTGACCGCCGCCACCGCCGCAGACCTGATTATCGGTGATTTTTTGGAGATTGCCAGCGAGGAAATCCTCGACCACCGGTCGAATCGCGGCCCGTTCGCCATCATGATAGACTTCGATGCCGACCTGCTTGAATCCCATCAAGGGACGCATGCCGATACCGCCGACCACCAGGGCATTGACCCCGGCCTCGGCCAGTAGATTTACCGGCACCATGCAGCCGCCCTGGACATGCTCCTTGTTGGCCAGGATAGAAATTTGCTTAATTTGGCCGTCCTCGACATCAAAGCAGGTGAACACATCGCAGTGCCCGAAATGTCCGGCCCTCGTTCCGTCTATGCCGCCATTGCCCTCGGAAGGGATTGCTACTCGTACCATGGTCATTCTTGTTTCTCCGTTATTATTGTATGGTTGCTTTGAAATCCACGATCCCGAGGGAATGCATGGCTGGTGAGTTGATGATTTGGGTCCAGATGTCGCGGACCTGTTGCCAGGTTGCGGTCGCCTCGCCGTATTCGAACAGGGTTTTTCCGGCGACCATCGATCGGGTGAAGGCGGGATCGAACGAGACCCGGCCCAGCACGACGACATTATGTTGGCGCGCCAGTTGCTCAATGGCCTCGGTCATTTCGAGGTTGAGATCGAACTTGTTGACGCAGACCATGCCGGGAACCTTGAAATGGGCGGCCAACTGCACCACCCGTTCCATGTCGTGGATGCCGGAAACCGTGGGTTCGACCACGATCACCAGGGCCGTGGCCCCGCCAATGGAAGCGATCACCGGGCAGCCGATGCCCGGAGGACCGTCGGTGATGATCAGGTCAGCGCCCCGCTGTTCGGCCAGTTGCCGGGCTTCCTTGCGCACCAGACTGACCAACTTGCCGGAATTTTCTTCGGCAATGCCCAGGCGGGCATGGACCATGGGCCCAAAACGGGTGTCTGAGCGGTACCATTCGCCGCAGCGCTGCACCGGAAAATCGATGGCAGTCGCCGGGCAGAAATCAACGCAGACACCGCAACCCTCGCACCGGATGGCATCGACCTGGAACGATTCGGTGATGGCGCCGAACCGGCAGAGGTCGATACAGGTGCCGCATCCGGTGCAAAGGTCGGGATTGATCACGGCTTTGCTGCCGCCCATGAAATCGGTGCGTTGCCGGACCTCAGGCTGCATCAGCAGATGGAGGTCGGCCGCATCGACATCGGCGTCGCAGAGGACGCTGTTTTTCGCCAGAGCGGCAAAAGCTGCGGTCAGGCTGGTTTTGCCGGTGCCGCCCTTGCCGCTGATAATTACTATTTCGCGCATGAAACCGCCTTGCCCTTTGCAGTGATGATTGCTTCGATGTCATGGTAGAGGGCCACAAATCGCTCCCGCCATTCCGGAAATTCCTCAACGATGTTCTTGCCCCGGGAGTAGGCCTGGGCAATGCGGCGATCAAAGGGAATGGTCAGCAGGATCGGCAGATGTTCGCGTTTGGCATACTCAAACACCTCACGATCGCCGATGTCCGCCCGGTTGACCACCAGCCCTGCGGGGATGCCGAGCAGGCGGACGGCTTCCACCGCCAGTTTGAGGTCGTGGAGGCCAAAAGGGGTCGGTTCGGTGACCATGAGGACGAAATCGGCACCGTTCATGGCCGCGATCACCGGACAGGAGGTGCCCGGCGGAGCGTCGATGATGGTGAGCCGTTTCGGATCCGCCGCCGCCCGTACCTGCTTGATCAGCGGTGGCGACATGGCCTCGCCGACCCGCAGTTGCCCGTTGATGAAGCCGATGCTCTCCCGGGCGCCAAAGTTCAGCGTCCCCAGTTCCCGGCCGGTCTCGGTGATCGCCCCTTCGGGACAGACCAGCATGCAGCCGCCGCAGCTGTGACACAGCTCCTGGAAAACCAGTACTTTTTCTCCTACCACCGCCAAGGCGTTGAACCGGCAGATAGCCGAACATTTGCGACAGAAGGTGCATTTTGTCAGATCAACCAGCGGTACAGGCGTTTCCACCCGTTCGCTCCGTTCGATCACCGGTTTGAGGAAAAGATGGGCATTGGGCTCTTCGACGTCGCAGTCTAGCAGTTCGACTCCGGTGCCAAGCGCAAGTGCCATATTAACGGAGACTGTGGTTTTGCCGGTGCCGCCTTTGCCGCTGGCTACGCTGATAATCATGAGTTTAGCGCCTCTGAACGCGCTTGCGTCACGGGTTGCATGAGGGCACCGATCTTTTCAAGCACAGTCAGAAGCGCCTCGGCATCGGTCTCCCGAGGGTGCGACGGCAGTTGCATCAGTACACCTAGTCCCTCGGTGGCTTCATGAAATTCGTCGGCTGTCAACCCGCTGACCAAGGCGGTGTTGACCAGCGGATTGACTTTGACCACTTGATTGATAAAGGTGATGCCGTCCATGTCGTCGAGCTGCTCATCGACAATCACCAGGTCGATCCGCTTGGTCTTGAGCGCCGTTAGTCCGGCGGCTCCGGTGGCGGCAGGTACCAGTTCGATATCCGGTGCGCGCCGCAGCTTGGCCACCAGCGCGGCAAACCGCGAAAAATCTTTTACTGTAATTAAGACGATCAAGAATATTCTCCATAAAAATCCAGCTGCCGTTGCTGCGGCAGCTGGATAGAGCTGTTGTCGTAGAGAGGTCAGAAAATTATTTGCCGGTTAGCGGTTGCCGCCGCCACCCTGGCCTTTTCCGCCACCGCCTCGTTTGCCAAGCCCCGCACCGCAACGGCCAGCGCCGCCTTGGCCACGACCCAAACCCTGACCTTGACCCTGACCAGGAACTGCATCGGTCGGGGCGTCCTGGGGTTGATCAGGCTGTGCTATGCCAGTCTGTTTGCAGACACCGCGTTGTCCGCCGCTACGCGGACCATTTCCTAAAGGACCTTTTCCATTCATTCCAGGCATACTCATATCTCCATTGGGTAAAGTGAATCTTTTGGGCAGTGTTCATGATTTTACTGGCAACCTCACGAACATTTCCGCAGAGGTTACACTGCCATTTTTGTCATCACATGTATTGGTAACGGCTTCCGGGCATCGCGGTTCTCGACTTTTTTCCCGACGGCCATTTTTGTTTAATGTATTGATTTCCCGACCAGGTCTTATTTTTCCCCTGCAACAGATGTGCTTGCCGCACCCCGGCATTTTAAACGCTGCCCCGAGTGGTTCACCCTGAAGAAAAGTTTCCAGTACTCGGTGGACATCACCGGCGATAAAAGAAATCAATTCAAATCCAGCACCCTCCAGTATGTCAGCCGGTCCTTCGGAAACCGCGCCGCAGATGATGATCATGACTTTCTGCGCCTGAAGCATCTGCAACAGTTCCAGGGGACGGTCAGGATCAAAGGCCAGGTAGGAGGTGTTGACCAAAACGTCGTCCTTGATCTCGGCGATCAATAGGGTTCGTGCCGAGTCGAACACCGGTGATACCCGATGCTCCCAAATGGTGACGGCTATTTTTCCCTGGGCGATTTTTGGCTTCATGCTACTTAT
>JAFLKR010000168.1 GCA_019163135.1 Desulfobulbaceae bacterium
ATAATATTATCCCCGATAATGATTCCTTCACCGGGTTTTCTGGTCAACACCAGCATATTGGCACCTGTAGCAAACTCGGGCCGCAGCCCGATGGAGTAAATAGAAAAAAGAACATGCGTTCTGCCGAGTTGACAGGGCTGCCGGTTGAAAACCGCCTGCAACTGTTTGCATGAATTCTTGTAAACCAGTATTCAGCAAAAAAAATAAAAAGGCAAGCAGTTTTAATTGGTTGGCAACCCTAGATGAAATCGAGGATGGAAAGTTGTGAAACCTTGCCGGTAACGTTAAGAGCAGCTTGGAAAGCGGTTTCCTGGGCGACTATCGCATTGAAAGATTCAATGACATCGGCATCTTCGTAGCGTGAGAGGATTTGCTCGAGGTCGATACGCACACCATCTTGGTAATTCATGGTCGTTTCAACTCTGTTGGCCCGATTACCGAGTTGAGACCGCATGCGGCGATTCTGTTCGGCTGCGCCCTCAAGATCATCCATGCTTTGCTGCATGGCTACCGGATCGCCTGCGCGGATGGCTTCCTCCGCTTGGGTCAATTCTGTGAAGATGTTGTAGCGCTGTTGGGGGATGCTATCGGGTACTTGTTTGGTGGGATCGGTCGGATCCCAGGTCGAAGCACCAAAGAAAAGGTCGCTGCCGGTCAGGTTGACCTGAATTTCCTCGCCGGTGGCTATTTCTAAGGACGTGGCATTGCCATCGCCGCTGTAGGTATACGGCCAGGTTGCAGGGTTGTTGGCAACGTAACCAGCCGGGGTGTAGCCCAGGTTTTCACTGAATGGTTTGGTGTCTTCCTCGTACCCGGCAAAAAGGTATTTACCGTCCACCGTCCCGTTGGCGGCATCGAGCAATTCCTTGCGGAGTTGGGAAAGTTCGTCGGCCAGCACGGTGCGGTCGGCATCATTCAAGGAACCATTGATCGAGTTGGTCATGATCTCCTTGGCCCGTTGCATGATGTTTTCTACATGATCGAGATGCCCGTCGGTCGCCTGCATGGTGTCGAGCGACTTGCCCATGGTTTCAGTATAGCGGTCGACATTGGAGATTTGCTTGCGGGTGTTCAGCACCGGGCGGATCGCGGCCGGATTGTCGGAGGGCGCATTGAGTTTTTTACCTGTTGCGCCTATTTTCCGTAGTTCTTCCAGTTGTTGGGCCACGTCGTTAAGGCGTGAACCCAGCATTCTATAGGTCGTTCCCTGCGTAGCTTTCATGGTTTATCCCTTAAGCTGGAGGAGTGCCACCATCATTTCATCGACGGTGGAAAGAAATTTGGCTGAAGATTCAAAACCTCGCTGGTACTGAATGAGGTCGATCATTTCCTCTTCGAGTGAAACGCCGGAATAGCCGTCCCGGAGATTCTGCAGTTGAATTGTGGCATCTTTGGCCCCGGAGAGTGCCAGATCGTTGCGGGAAGCTTCGATGCCAACGGTGGCCACCATCTGGCTGAAATAGTTGTCAAAAGTGTCATTGGTCACGCCAACCTTATGGGTGACCTCCAACTGGGAGATGGTCAAGGCGTTCTTGTTATCGCCAGGGGCGGCTTCGGGATTTCCCGCAGCTGCAACTTGTGATGTGCTGGTGATATACAATTCCACATACCGGCTGGCATTAAGGGTATCCGGGGGTACTATAGGCTTAAAGAAGTTGAGCCCGATTGTAGGCAAGCCGGTTGCAATATCGATCACAGGGGCATACCCTCCACGATGAACACTGTTGACCGCGTCGGTCAAGTCGATCGCCAGGGTGTTGAGTTTGGTCCGCAGGTCGCCGATGAAGACATCACGCATTGCGAACATGCCATGGAATTTGCCACCGAGATCGTCAAGGGTAATGTCAAGGGTGTTGCCGGCGGCTTCCAGTTGCAGGTCAACATCGGTCCCATTTGTCACGGTTTTAATGGTCATGGCCTGATTACCCTGAACCAGTGGCTTGCCCCCTGGTAACTGCACGTTGAGCATACCGCGATTGTCAGTATAGGTCTGTACACCCAAGGTCTCCGAGAGATCTTCGACGAGGAGGTCGCGTTGGTCGCGGGCGGAGTTGGCGGTCTGGCCGGAAATTTCGACCAGGTAAATACGGTCATTGAGTTTGGCAATTTCCGAAATCTTTTCGTTAAGGGTTTCAACCTCGGCAATGATTTCGGTATTCATGTTCTGGGTCACCGTATCCAACTCATCGGTGATGCCGCGGAAGGCATCGCCCAACAGTTGTCCCCGCTGCATGACCACATCCCGCTCCACCTGGCCGCTCGGATTGGCGGTGAGCTCTTGCCAGGAGTCAAAGAAATCGTTGATTTGCGAGGCCAGGTTATCTTCAGAGACATTGAAAATCCGCTCCATCTCGGTCAACGCTCCGGATCGTCCCGTTTCTTCACCGTACTCAATGGACTTACTCTGGAGTTGCCGGTTGATAAACACACTATAGTCGCGGCTGACGTCGGAAACCGCCACGCCTTGGCCGATAAAAAAATCCCCGAAATTAACCGCCGGGATTTGAATCATTTCGGCGCGTTGGCGGGAATAGCCTTCGGTGTTGACGTTGGCAATATTGTTGCCGACAATCTCGATGGCTTTTTGATTAGTCAGCAGGCTGGTCTTGCCGGAGTTGAGTGCGTTGAGAAGACTCGTCATGGCTGCTGTCGCATCCCCTTCATATCCGATTACGACGGCAATCGGTATGGGCTGTCGTTTGGTGTTGCTGGTGTCGTGGAATTGTTATTCCACCGTAACAAATTGTATCGTTAGAATACTATCGGCAGAATCGCGGGGGGAGTTTAGGCCGGGCGGTGAATTTTTGGAGTTTGAGCAGGATTGGGTGCTAAGGCAACAGGGGAAATCGGGGCTGGAAAAACCTGGAGGGCGTGAGGGTTTAGATGGTGCCGGACAGCAGACGACCGTTGATGGTGTTATTTTTCGAGAGACCCCGCTGGCTGTAGGTGATCGGTACGGTTTTGCGGCCAAAAAATACCATGGTGTCCTGTATCCAGTTCAGGGTCGCCCGGAAGAGATAGGCGTTGCGCCGGTTTTCCTGCTGAATTTCCCTGGCGAATTGCTGATCGTCGGGATGCAGGCTTTCGATGCCGTTGAGGGCGCGAAGAAGTACTTCTTTACGTTTGACATCGGCCATCATAGCTTCCAGGTCCAACGCCTTGGCGTGCTCACGCTCGGCACGGATGGTGTCACGCAACTGCAACAGTAAGCCGCGAATGGTTTCACGATCCATGGATCAACCCTCAACCAAGAACTGCAGCAGTTTGGAAGCGACTTTGTTCAGGTCCGGCTCATACTGACCGCTGGCGACCTGAGCCTTCAGTTCCTGAACCCGAGCGGCGCGGTCGGGATCTTCCGTCTTGCCGGCAGCTTGCGCCGCGGTTGCTCCCTGGAGAGCGGACGAGAAAGAAGCGCCTTCCTTGCCCTCGGTTTTTGCCGACTTTTGAGCTTCGCCCGTTCGGCTGATTTTATTGAGACCACCTATCTGCCCCATGCCTCTTACCCCAAAAAATTCCACGGTCATCACGTTCACCTATATGAGTGATTTGTCAGGCCACAGCCTGCGAATTAGCCACCCAGTCATCCAATTTTTTCATCACCGCATCGTAGGTATCGTAGGAGATTTCCGGCAACCAATCACCAAAGGCTGCTTTGGCCTCGGCGAATCCCTTGTCGATTCCTTCCCTGATCGCCTCAATGCGAGATGGATCACCCCCGGCTATTCCTGTGGCAAACTGGAAAATCCGGTCGGATGTCTGTTCCACACCAAAGTATCCGTCGGCACTGACCAGTTCCTGAGCTTCCTCGGGAGTGATGTCAGCGATGTCGATTTCGCTGTCGCCGATGGCTATCTTGGTGTCGATCCCTTGTTCTTTGAGCAGGTTGGCTACCAGGTTTTGCAACATCCCGTACTTTGCCTTGTCTCCGTCATTCATCTTCATGTTGCCGGAGTAGGTAACGGACAGGCTGGATTCGCTTCGCAGAGTAATGCTATCCGATGCACTGGTTTGTGTATTGGTTTCATTGCTACTGGAAACTGTGGTAGTCTCCAGGCTATAGCTCTGATAAGTTGAAAGCGTTTGGCGAATCTGGCTGTGACTGATATTGTTCAACATTTTTCTGCCTCCCTGCAGCATTTCCAAGCCATCCTGGCCTGTTTTGAACAGGAAAGATTTCTTCCTGTTAGCTCTTTATCGGCTGAGGCAAAAAAAAACTTTAAAAAAAAATGCATTATTTTTTAAAAAAAGTATGCAGAACAAAATTATTTGGCGGGATCGACCTTTTTTTCCATCTGACGGTACATCTGGTCGGCCAGACCGAGGCTTTGTTTTTGGGATATTTTATTGGCGATTTCTTGATGGAGCATCTCTTCAAACATCTCAGTGGCGCTTCCCTTTTTGATTAATCCCCCATCGGGAACCGTTTTTTGCATGGCCTTGAACAGCGACTGGATGAAAATCGCCTCGAAGCCCTGGCAGGATTTTTTCAGCGATTCTTTGTCGCGCGTGGAACGTTGCATGTCTGGAGGGGTTGGTTGCGCGGCGTTTAACAGGGGCGTGGCATCAAGGGCGGATTTCATGGGCGCACCAAATCAGGCTTTGGAATTTCAGATGGTCTCGCAAAAAGGTGATTTCTGTCATTTCGAGGAGCAAAGCGACGAGAAATCTTTCAATTATTTCAGAGATTTCTCTCTGCGTTCGAAATGACAAAACAAAGGTTTTCTTCCTTTTTGCGAAACCGTCATTTTTTGGTCAAAAACAATGTCCGGGGAACGGCACCCGTTGAACGTCGAAAAAACAGTTCGCCATCAGGTGGATCATAAAACGACGAGTTCGCCCTGCAGGGCCCCGGCCGCTTTGATGGCTTGAAAAATGGCGATAAGGTCGCGCGGTGTGGCCCCAATAGCGTTCAACGCTCGCGCGATTTCACCGATATTGACCCCCATTTGCAGGACCACCAGATTGCCTTTATCTTCTATGGAATCGATGGTGGTTTTGGTGGTGGCCACAGTGGTGCCGGCGGCAAGCGGGTTAGGCTGTGAGACCTCCGTGGTTTCAGTGATGACCAGATTAAGGTTGCCGTGCGAGACCGCCACCGTCGAAATCCGGACATCCTGTCCCATAACAATGGTGCCGGTACGTTCGTTCACCACAATCCGGGCCACTCTGTCCGGATCAATTTCAATACTCTCCAGGTCGGAGATGAAAGTGACCAGATCGCCTTGGTAATTAGCGGGTTTCTGCACCTTGACCGAGCGTGAATCCATGGAGTGGGCGGTACCGCTGCCGAAATGGCTGTTAATGGCATCGGTCATCCGCGAACTCGTGGTGAAATCGGTCTGCCGCAACTGATAGAGGAGCTCGCCCCCAGCCGGTAGGGCATAGCCGACGGCGCGTTCGACAATCGCCCCTCCCGAGACCCGGCCGGAAGTAGGAAAGTTTTTTTGAACCTTGGCCGTCTTGCCGCCAAAGGCAATGCCCCCGACCGCCAGCGGCCCTTGGGCCACGGCGTAGGTGGCGCCATCCGGACCCTTCAAGGGGGTCATCAGCAGGGTGCCGCCGGAGAGGCTGGAGGCATCGCCGATCGAGGAAACTTGGATATCCAAGGACGATCCAGGGCGTGAAAAAGCGGGGAGTTGGGCTGTTACCATGACAGTCGCCGCATTCTTGGTTTTCATCTGCTTGAAAACCTCGGCGGGGATGGCCATGCCCAGCCGTTTGATCATGTTGATAATGGCCTGTTTGGTGAACACCGATTTTTTGATGTCGTCGCCGGTGCCGCTGAGGCCGATAACCAGACCGTAGCCCATTAACTGGTTGTCGCGGACCCCTTCGATATCGGCGAGATCTTTGATGCGGGTCGCCTGGGCCTGCGAGCAGAGCAGCAGGAGATAACTAAGCAGGATAAGGCCGGTTATGCAGGATCGAAATTTCATATATAATAGTGCTCCGGCGGAGGATCAGAACGGCCAGGTGTTGTCAAAAATACGCATCAGCCAACCGGGTTTTTGTTTGTCTGAAAGCGCGCCCTTCCCGGTGTAGGAGATCTGGGCATTGAGAATATTCCCGGAATCGACGGTGTTGTCAGCGGTGACGTCGAAGAGTCGGACAATGCCAGTCAGGTAAATGATCTGATTCTCGTTGTTGACGGTTACCGATTTGCCGCCCCGGATCTTGAGATTGCCATTCGGGTAGACCTCGACCACCTGGGTGGTCAGGGTGGCGACCAGGTTTCCGGATTGGGTGGTTTTGCCGCTTCCGGAGAATTTACTGTCGGCGGAGGCGCCAATCAGTGCCGTGGTGTCGATGTTGCTATTTTTTTCCGCGACCGATTCTGCCAATCCGAAAAAGTTGGCAATGCCGGCGGTAATGCTGGAAGAGCGGTCGGTATCGGTGGACGCTTCCTTGGAGGCCTTGGCAGTTTCTTTGATGATGACCGTGACGATATCCCCGACCCGGCGGCCCTTGATGTCGGCCAGCCAATTGCCTTCATCGCCATTCCAGAGGCTGCCGGGCGATTGCGGTTTGGGATTGGCAGCCACCGGCTCTTCCAGAGGTTCCTTGATGGGGACTACTTCTTGTTTCTGACCACAGCATGGCAACAGGGCTGTGGTGAGCACTAAGAGTATGGGGAGTATATATTTTTTCACATAAAACCTATGATGCCAGCGGGAAGAAATGGTGCAAGCCGATGGTCGCATGCTTAAAAATCCACGGACACGATACCGGGACCATCGACCCGACAATGGATCAGTTTGTTGGAGCTGATATTTTTCACCTTGATGGTCTCGCCCAGACGACCATCGCTTTGCGCGATTCCACTAGTGGAGAGTAGCAACGTCCCTTTACGGGCGAAAATTTTGATCATCTCTCCGTCTTTAATTATAGGTGGGGAAACGATGTCTTTCTGGGTAAGGGGTTTGCCCGCGTTCACCGTCCGGGCGACCTGCATGCCGATGATCAGTTCCTGATCCTGAAAAGGATCTTCAAAGCCTGCGAGGTTTTGACGTTGCAAGGCCAGGTGCTCTTCCTTGATGACGTCGCCTTTGTGCAAGGTTTTAACTGCGGTGAGGATGTCGGAAAAGGTATTCAGCCTGCCGCGGACCACACAGTTGCCGGCCGGTTTGCCATCGACGGTGAAGAAGATCGAAAAACTTGAACTCCCAATAATATTAGGGTTAGAGGGGGTAACCTTCCAACTCAGCTGACCGGCGGGCAGGACCAGCTGTTGCGGTGAACGGACCGCGGTAAACTCAACTTGCGCTTGGAGCTTGGCACTGTTTTCCAAGAGATAATCGGTTACGATCTGCTGCATTTGTTCCTGGCTGATTTGGTTGCCCTTGCGCTCGACGACGATGGATTGACTGCCCTGCCAATCGACATCGGCTACTTCCGGCCGATTGCGCAGGGAAGTGATAACCGAGACCGTGGAGAGTTGTTTGGTTTTGCCGGGGGCAGGGGCGGCGGCTACCGGGAGTTGACCGATGGCGTCGGCGGCGCTGCCGGTGGGTTTGATCACTGCAATATCAGCGAGCACTATCTTGGCAGCGGTGACACTGGCATTGGCCTGAAAACTCACCGAAATTTGGGCGTCGGCGTTCGAGAAGAACGTCAGTAATACAAATAAAAATGTGAAGGATGGCCAGAATTTCAACAAATTATACCATGTTGGTGACCGTCTGCATCATCTCGTCCGAGGTCGTGATAACTTTGGAGTTGATTTCAAAAGATCGTTGCGCGGTGATCATCTGGGTCAGTTCTTCAACCAGGTTTACATTCGAATTTTCCACATATCCTTGCAGCAGGGTGCCGATCCCATTGTCACCTGGGGTACCGATGATGGCAGTACCGGAGGCTTCGGTTTCGCGGAACAGATTCTTGCCGATGGCGATCAAACCCGCATCGTTGATAAAATCCGCCAGATCAAGATTGCCGAGTTCGGTTGAAACCGTATCGTCGCCGACAATGGCACTGACCAATCCGGTCTGGCTGATGGTGATGGCCCGGGCATCCTCGGGGATGACAATCTCGGGCTGCAGCGGATAGCCATCCGAGGTGACGATTCGGCCTTCGCCGTCGAGTTTAAGATTACCGGCCCTGGTATAGGCGGTATTGCCATCGGGCATGGTCACCTGGAAAAATCCTTGTCCTTCAATGGCTACATCCAGGGTGTTGCCGGTCTGGACGATATCGCCTTCGGTGAAAATCTTGGTGACCGCGGCGGGCTTGACGCCCAAGCCGATCTGGATGCCGGTGGGCGATTTGGTGTCGGCCGAGGTCGGGCTGCCAGGAACTTGCATGATCTGATAGAGCAGGTCCTGAAAATCGGCCCGACTTTTTTTAAATCCGGAGGTCGAAACGTTGGCCAGATTGTTGGCGATAACGTCCATGTTGATATTCTGGGCCGTCATGCCGGTGGTAGCTGTCCAGAGTGATCGCATTATCTTAAGCCTCTTAGGTGTGGTTTATTATAGTTCCTGGTCGAATGGCAACGGACCGTTAGCCGATCGATCCGAGTTCATCCAATCTTTCGCCGAGTTTGGAGTAGCTCTCAATAACCTTGTTGTGGGCCTCGAAAGAACGTTGAGTGGCGATCATGGTGGCCATCTCTTCCATCATGTTGACATTTGAGCCTTCCAGGTTCCCTTGGAGCACCCGGTAGTTTTCCAGAGGCTGATCTGCGGCACCTGCCTCCAACTTATAGGTCGACTGACCGGCCTTGGTCAGTTTGTCTTGGTCGTTGATGGCAAAGACCTGGATTTTGACGTCGGCCAAGACCCCGTTGACGGAAATCTCGCCGCTCTCGGCTATGACGATATCCTTGCCGGCCGAGGTGTCGATGGTTATCGGCGCGTCCCCGGAACCAAGGACATTGAGCCCATCTTCGGTTTTTACCAAGCCGTTGGCATCAAGCATCAGATGCCCGACCCGGGTGTATAAAATTTGGTTGTTCTTTTGGACCTTGAAAAAGCCAGGGCCGTCAATGGCCACATCCAGTGGTCGACCTGTGGGTTGCATACCGCCTTGGTTGAAATCGGTGCCGATCTTGTTAATTCTGGAATAGTTGATGCCTCTTGCTTCAGTGGTCTGTTTGGTTCCGCGCAAGATGGAGGCGAAACTGATGCGATCCCGCTTGAACCCGGTGGTGTTGACATTCGCCAGGTTGGAGGCAAGGTTGCCCATGGCCTGTTCCCTGGCCACGGCTCCGCTGAGGGCGCTGTATTTTCCTGAGACCATACTGTTTCCGGGTTAGTGTGCAATGCAGTGAGGGAGATAGTCAATTTTCTTTTCGGTAGAATCGGGTTCTTTCTTAACGCCTAAATACCCAAGATTCTACCGGTTGCGGCTCACTGGCCGCACTTGGCCACATTGCTCAGGCTGAGCAGTTGCCCGGCCTCCATGCGGGAAATGCCCAGGATCGAGGCGATCTCCTCGGCATTCATGCCCTGGGAAGCCAATTTGGTCATAATTTTATATTTTTCCGGGGGCTGCTTGTCGACTTTTGCCAGATTCTGCAAACGGGGACGTTGCAGTTCGGTGGTCAAGCTAGCGGTTTTCAAAGTGGTGCTGAAAGCTTCCCGGGCGGCATCAAAACCTTCATCGTGCAGGGCCGCGTCGATCTTGATTTGAATGGCCCGGATTCGCGCAGTTTCTCGTTGTTTTTCCGCGCGTTGGCGCTTGGCGAAATAATAGGAGGTGAACAGACAGAGACCGGCTGCGCCCATGCTGCTGCAGGAGATGAGATTGAAGGATTCGAGCATGTTTTCCTCGCGGTTTTCTGAGATTAGGGTTCGTAGAGGTCGGAGTTGAGAAACTTCACCCGCAGTTTCAGCAGCGCCTGGCTGTGCAGTTGGGAAACTCGGCCCTCGGAAACGCTGAGGACCTCGGCTATTTCTTTCTGAGTCAGTTCTTCATAATAGTAGAGCGCGATGACCAACCGTTCTTTATCCGCCAGTTCTTCCAGGATATCGGCCATGATATGAGTCAGTTCTTCCCGTTCGATGATATCGGCTGGAGCGGGGCCGCCGATATCTTCCAGGCTGTCGAGGAAGCTTCGTCCTTCTTCGGAGTGGTCCAGGGTTTCGTGGAGACTGACGCAGCCCAGGTGACTGACCTGGCCGAGCAGATCGTAGTATTCGTCCAAAGAAAGATGCATTTCCTGGGCCATTTCATCCTCTTCCGGTGAACGGCCGAATTGCCGTTCGAGGCGGAGCATGGTTTGGGTCAACTGGTTCTGTTTGTCGCGCATCGAGCGGGAAAACCAGTCGAGCTTTCGCATTTCATCAAATATGGCGCCACGTACCCGATATTCGGCAAACGTCTTGAATTTGACTCCTTTGGTGGGATCGAATTTATTGGCAGCATCGACTAGTCCGACCATGGCGGCGCTGATCATGTCTTCCTTGGTCATGAAGCTCGGCACCTGGGGAACCATGCGCTGCACCACCAGCTCGACCAGAGGCATGTTCTCCCGGATCAGTTGGGAGCGGTCATCAAGAGGCGGTACAGGAGGATACATAGGTGTCAACTCTGGTGGGCGTGGGGATCAAGGTTGCAGGCTGTCATTATTTGCCGCCGAATTCAAGCAGTCGTTTCCAGAAAAACTGGATCGAGCCCTTGGGTTCCAGAGTCTGGGGCTCCTGAATAATGGTTCGAGCCAGCGACTCAAAGGCGGCACTGGTTTTTGAATCCGGAAACAACTGCACCAGGACCTGCTGTTTGCGGATGGCGTCCACCATCAGTTTGTCTCGCGGGATGGAGCCGATATAATCGATGGAAATATCCAGATATCGGTTCGCCACCATGGTCAGTTTGCGGTAGACATCCAGGGCCTCTTCCTCATTTTTGATGAAATTGACGATCAGGTTGAAATGCTTCTCGTGATATTGATTGGAGAGCAGTTTCATCAAGGCGTAGGCGTCGGTAATAGCGGTCGGATCTGGGGTGGTGACCACCAGAATTTCATGGGCTGCGGTGGTAAAATAAGTGACGTTTTCCGAAATGCCGGCTTCGGTATCGATGAGCACGAAATCAAAGTCATTGTGCATGGAATCGAGCGCTTCCATGAGCCGCATCTTCTGTTCGGAATCAAGCCGGGTGAAGCGTTGGACGCCGGATCCGGCCGGCAGAATTTTGATGCCTTCGGGACCGTCGGTGAGGATCGCGTCCAGGCCCTGTTCGCCGGTGAAAAAATGGTTGAGATTATGTCCGGGCGCCAGGCCGAAAACCACGTCAATATTTGCCAAACCAAGATCGGCATCGAGGATGAGCACGCGTTTGCCCATTCGGGCCAGGAGGACCGCCAGATTGGCGACCACCGCCGTCTTGCCGACTCCGCCCTTGCCGCTGGTGATGGAAAAAACCCGGGTGGCGGTCTGCCCGAATTTCCCCTCGGTATTTTCCGGACTGTTCATGGTCCGCAAGGTGTTAGCCTGGTCTGCCGGGCCTGTTGCTTTCTCAGCCATTATTCAGGGTCCTGTGGTCGTTCATGATAAGATCGGCGATGGTTGCGGGAGACGGCATGATCAGGTCTTCCGGAACCCTTTGGCCATTGGTGAGAAAAGAAATCGGCGTATCGTTTTTGTAATGGATATTGAGCAGTACGCCTAACTGGTCGCACTCATCGATTTTGCTGAAAATGAAGTTGCTGATCGGCAGGATGCTGAAGCGTTTAATCGTCTCTTCCAGTTCTCGTTCTCTGGTGGTTGCCGATAGCAGGAGATTGTTTTCAATGCCGAGTTCGGGACGGAGAAAGCCGGCGAGTTCCTGCAGATCGATCCCGTTTCTGGGGCTGCGGCCGGCGGTGTCGATCAGGATCAGCTCATGGTCGCGAAACTTATCCAGGGCTTGCTCGAGTTCCCGGGGTTTGATCACGACCTCTACCGGCAGTCGCATAATCTCACCATAGACTTTGAGCTGCTCAACCGCGGCGATGCGATAGGTGTCGATGGTGATCAGGGCGATTCTGCTGCCGAATTGGCTGAGATAATGGGCGGCGATTTTGGCCAGCGTGGTGGTTTTGCCCACTCCGGTGGGACCGATCAGGCTGATCCGGCGCTGGTGAGTTGGTCGGGATTTCAGCAACTGTTCGGTGGTGAACAGGCGGGCAATGGCAGCCTTGAAAATCGCGGTCAGGTCGTTGCGGTCGAGGTCAGAGGCCTGTTCAATGGTGTCGCGGGTGAAACGGGCGACGACCTGGGCGGTTTCCGGATTGATGCCGTAGCCGGTGAGAAAGGCGATGGCCGGGTCGACCGCTGCATTGCCGCTGCCGGGAGCGGTATATTCGGGTTCGATATACGGTTTGCGCAGGGCTGAGGAATCAAGACCGGTGATGCGGTTGGAGAGTCCCTTGACGATATTGCGCAACTCCGCCAGTTCATCTTGAATTTCGCGGTTTACCGGTGGTTGCCGGCGCGCGGGCTGGGCGACGGGCGGCGGTTCGTCTTGCGCCCAGATTTCCCCGTAGGATATATCCTGTCGGCGATCCGGGCGATGGGTTTGTTGGGGCTGAACCTGTCGCTTGGGGTTGGCAACTGGTGACACCGGCGGTTCCTGCCAGTTGTTGTCGACGGCGGCGGTGATCTCCATCATGGGTTTGCCGAGCATGCCGAAGGTGCCGCTGCGAATGGTGCGGGTAGAGAGGATGAGGGCGTCTGGCCCCAACGCCTCCTTGACCATCTTCAGCCCACTGGCCATGTCTTTTGCTTCAAAGACCTTAACTTGCATTGATGTTCACCGTCCCGATGGATTGAATACGTATCTGCGGGGTGATTTCGTTATGCGACAGTACCGCCAGGTTGGGGAAGTAGCGTTCGGTCAACCGGCGGACATGCGGTCTGATCTGCGGCAGGACCAGGAGCACCGGTTGCTGACCGCCGGTGAACGTTGCGAGCATTGCGCTGAGGTTGTCGAGCACCTTCTGGGCAATTTTGGGATCCAGGGCCAGATAACTGCCGCGTTCCCGGTGTTGAATGGCGGTTTGAATGGTCTCTTCCACCTTCCGGTCCATGGTGATGACCGGCATGACGCCGTCGTTGTCCACATGGGCAGCGGAGATTGAGCGGGAAAGGGCGTGGCGTACGTATTCGGTCAGGACATCGGCATCCTGGGTCATGGTGGCATAATCGGCCATGGTCTCGAGAATGGAACGCAGGTCGCGGATGGAAAGGCCCTCTCGCAGGAGATTCTGGAGAACCCGCATGATTATGCCCAGGTTGAGGACATGGGGCAACAGTTCCTCAACCAGTTTTGGATAGGTCTTGCTGAGATTGTCGATCAGGGTCTGGGTTTCTTGGCGGCCGAGCAGTTCGTAGGCGTGATTCTTGATGACTTCGCTGATGTGAGTCGCCATGACCGTGATGCAATCCACCACGGTATAACCGGCAATCTGCGCCCGCTCGCGTTTATCTTCGGTAATCCAGATAGCTGGCAGATCAAAAGCCGGTTCCTTAGTGGGGAGGCCTTTGATGGTCTCGGTCACCATGCCCGGATCCATGGCCATGTAATAGCCGGGCATCATCTCGGCGGTGGCGATATTAACCCCTTTGAGGCTGATGGTGTACTGGTTCGGATTGAGTTGCAGGTTGTCCTTTATGTGCACCGGCGGAACAATGAAGCCGCTGGTCAGGGCGAATTGTTTGCGGATCGACTGAATCCGGGTGAGCAGTTCGCCGTCCTGAGCCGCATCGACAAAGGGAATCAGGCCATAGCCAACTTCCAGTTCAATCAGGTCGACATTGAGCATTTTCTCGTAATCGTGATCGGGTTTGACTAGGGGTTGCGGCCGCTCGATTACGGTTTCTTCCAGCTTTTTGGCTTTTTCTGCCTGGTCGATGCGATAGGCCATATAGGCGAGGCCTGCGGAAATGGCAAGGAAGGGGATAAAGGGCATGCCCGGAATCAAGGCAAATAACAACAGGATTGCCGACACCACCCACAAGGCCTTGGAATACCTGGTGAACTGTTCTTTCAATTCGGTGCCGAAATCGTCGTGGCCGGCGGAGCGGGTTACCAGCATACCGGCAGCGGTAGAGATGATCAGGGCTGGAATCTGGGCAATCAGGCCTTCCCCCACGGTCAGGATGGTGTAATTTTTGGCGGCCTCGGCGAGCGGCATTCCTTTTTGCAAGACGCCGATGATGAACCCGGCGCCGATGTTGATCAGGGCGATGATGATGCCGGCAATGGCGTCGCCGCGAACAAATTTCGAGGCACCGTCCATGGCTCCGTGGAAATTGGCTTCATTGGAGATTTCCTCACGGCGGCGGCGGGCGGTGGTTTCGTCGATGAGGCCGGCGTTGAGATCGGCATCAATGGCCATCTGTTTGCCCGGCATGGCATCCAGGGTAAAACGGGCCGCTACCTCGGCGATGCGGCCGGCACCCTTGGTAATGACGATGAAGTTGATGAGGACCAGGATAACGAAAATAACCAGACCTACCACATAAGACCCACCGACCACGAACTGGCCAAAAGCCTGAATCACTGATCCGGCGGCATCCATGCCCTCGTGACCGTGCAGCAGGATCAGCCGGGTCGAAGCGACGTTGAGGGAGAGGCGAAAGAGGGTGGTGGTCAGGAGAATGGAAGGGAAAATCGAGAACTCGACCGCCTTTTCGGTGTACAGGCTGATAATGAGAATGAGGATGGCAATGGTGATGTTTAACGCCAGGCAGAGATCGAGCACCACGGGCGGCAAGGGAACGACCATGAGCATGAGAATGCCCATCAGTCCCACCGAGGCCATGATGTCACTACGCTGCAGAAGATCGCCCAGGCGAATTCGTTCCCACAGTGTTGGCGTGCCCGTTGCTTCCATTATTTTTTAAAACCTTTGAGTGAATAGACGTAGGCGAGTATTTCCGCCACCGCCTTGAAGAGTTCATCTGGGATTGCCTGACCCACCTCAACTTTCGAATGCAATAATCTTGCCACTGGTGGATTTTCTACCAGGGGAATATCGTGTTCTCTGGCAATTTTGCGGATTTTTTCGGCGACCAGTTCCTGCCCCTTGGCCAGGACCACCGGGGCGTCCATCTTGCCGGCCTCGTATTTGAGGGCCACCGCCACATGGGTGGGATTGGTGATGACTACATCGGCCTTCGGGACGGCGGCCATCATCCGACGACGGGCCATCTGCTGCTGAATGGAACGGATTTTTGACTTGAGGTGCGGATCGCCTTCCGTTTCCTTCATCTCTTCTTTCTGTTCCTGTTTGGTCATCTTCATTTTTTCTTCCATCTCCCAGCGGGTAAAACCGTAATCGAGGATGGCCAGAAAGATCATGATGGCCGCGACTTTGGTCATGACCAGGGCTGCGGTTTTCGCCAGGTAAGTGATGGTGTAATCAACAGGCATTTCCATCAGGAGCAGGGCATTGCCAAATTCTCCCGCCACGGTTTTAAAGGCGATGTAACCGATAAGCCCCACTTTGAGCAGCGATTTGATGACTTCCACCAGGGAGCGTTTGGAAATAAATCGGGCCATGCCTTTGATCGGATCCAGTTTGCTCAAATCAGGCATCAGCGGATCGGTGGTGAATAGCCAGCCGATTTGGAGGAAGGTGGAAAAGAAACCGGTGACCAGCGCTACCAGGAACAAAGGCGCCAAGATCATGCCCAGGCCGGCGGTCAGGTGATAAGCCAGTCGCATGAGGGACAGCTTGGTAATGGCGTAGGTGCCGCTGTCTTTCCAGACAGAGATGATCAGTTCCTGGATATCACTCCAGAAAGAGGGGGCGAAAAAGAGCCAGAACAAGAGCATCATGGTGAACATGGCCGCAGCCTGCACTTCACGGCTTTGCGCAACTTGGCCCTTCTTGCGAAAATCGTCTCTCCGTTTGGACGAGGGGGTTTCGGTGCGTTCACCGGAGCTGGTATCTTCCGCCATGATTCGTTGTTGCCTGGCTGGTTGCGGTAGGTTGTGAGGGTGTCTTGGCCTGGAATTCTAGTGCAGACGCTGCTTGGTCGTCGTGCAATGCTTCTAATCTTGCAATTTGCACACCGGAAAAATGGGGAGGGTTGTTAAGGGAGAGTCGGGAAGCGGAGGAGGTCTATGGTTTATTATTTAAGCAATTGCAAGAGGTTAAGGATGTTTTCGCCCATGGTGTCAAATTCACGTCGCAGGACGGCAAACATGGCGTTAAGTGTCAGACCAATGACTAGGAAGGAAATGCCGATATTAACGGGAAAGGAAAGCATGAAGACATTGAGCTGGGGGAAAACCCGAGCAAGGATGCCGAGCACCAGATTGGCAATGAGCAGCAGGGCCAGGACTGGGGCGCTGAATTTGACGCCGAGCACAAACATGTGGCTGCCCAGTCGCATCAGTTCCTGAACGGCACCCTGGGAAAAATCGAGGAAACCAGGGGGGAGGAGGATGTAGGATTCGACGATGATCCTGAAAAAGAAATGGTGGATATCCATCGCCAGGAAAGCCATCAGGGCGAGGATGTTGATAAACTGACTCATCAGGGAGAGTTGCTGGGTGGTTTGCGGGTCAAAAATATTGGCGGCGGCAAATCCCATCTGGTAGCCGATGACCGTGCCGCCAAAGGTCACCGCGGTAAAGACCAACTGGGCAACCAGCCCGATCATTACCCCCAGCAGCACTTCATTGACGATCAGCAGGCCGAACTCGGTAAGGGTGAAGGCCACTTTGGGGGTGTAGGGTGCCATGGCTGGAAAGAGCAAGAGGGCCGTGGTCACCCCGAGGCCGATTTTAATCTGCCCCGAGACCTGATTGCCGGCAAAAACAGGGATGGCTGCCACCAAGGCGATAACCCTGGCCAGGCAGAGGAGAAAGGTCTGGAACTGTTGGATGGGGACAAGTTGCAGGTCCATACGCCTTTTTCGCAACTAGGACCTTATTGCCCAATCGTGGCAATCTGACCGATGATTCCGGTGGTGAAGGTGATCAGCAGCTCCATGATCCAGGGGCCGAAGATCAGCAAAGTGACAAAGACCGCGACGATTTTCGGAATAAAGGTCATGGTCTGCTCATTGATTTGGGTCGCAGCCTGGAAGATGCTGATCAACAGGCCGATTACCATGGCGGCGAGCAGCATGGGGGCCGAGGTGAGGAGGACGGTTTCAACGGCCTTCCTGCCGATATGGATGACTGCTTCTGGCGTCATGGGGTTCTCAGGGGGTGGAAGGAAGATACATAGCGCACGTTTCAGCCAAAACTTTTCATGAGCGAGCCGATCACTAACTGCCAGCCATCGACTAGCACAAAGAGCAGCAGTTTGAAGGGCAAGGATATGACAATCGGGGGCAGCATCATCATGCCCATGGCCATCAGCACCGAGCTGACCAGCATGTCGATGACCAGGAAGGGCACGTAAATCATGAAGCCCATCTGAAAAGAACGCTTTAATTCCGAAAGCATAAAGGCCGGTATGAGGATCATGGAAGAGACCTCTTTTTTATCGGCGGGCTGTTCAACCTTGGTAATATCGATGAACAGCTGCAGTTCGCTTTCCTGGACCTGGGAAAACATGAAATCACGCATGACCCCCAGCGATCGTTCCAGAGCTTGCTGCTGGGTGATTTTTTCCTGCATATAAGGCTGCAGAGCCTCGCTGTTGATGGTGTTGATCGTCGGGGCCATGATGAAAAAGGTCAGAAACAGCGCCAGTCCCAGCAGAACCTGATTGGGCGGCGTGTTCTGGGTGCCCATGGCCTGACGGACAAAACTAAGGACAATGATGATTCGGGTAAAGGCGGTAGTCATCAGGAGAATGGCCGGGGCAACCGACAGGATGGTCAGAGTGAACAGCACCTGCAGCGCGGTCGAGACTTCGGCCGGGGTGTTCGCCTCTTTGATGCCCAGAGAAAGCGTCGGCAGATTGACCGCCGCCGCCAGCTCCGGAATAAACCACAGCAACAGGCCGATAGCGGGGGCGAATCGTTTCATGGTTGTTTGGCCAGCAGTGATTGGAAATCCGGTCGGCCGGTTGCGTCCCCAGAAAAATCGGCGAGTAGGTGTATCCCGTTTGCACTGATGCCAAGCAGGTATTCCTTGCCGCGCACCTCTACCAGAGCCAGGGTCGATTTCGGCATGAGCGGACGGATCTCGATAATTTTGATGGCGTTGCCGCCCATCTTGCCCAGCAGCAGTCGTTTTCTGGCTATCCCATAGATGGCGAGAATCAGACCAACCACCACCAGCAGGGCCCAGGTCACCTGGAGCGCGGCCGCGCCCATGGACGGCGGGTCTGCGGCCAGAGCGGTCGCGGGGCTGAGAACCAGCAGGAAAAGATAGAGGGCTTGCATGGGTTAGCCCAGTCGTTCAACCCGGTCGGACTGGCTGACGACCTCGGTCAATTTGATCCCGAATTTATCCCCCACCTTAACCGCTTCGCCTTTGGCGATAAGTCTGGAGTTGACATAGAGGTCAAGCGGTTCACCTGCGAGTTTGTCGAGTTCGACCACATAGCCTTCCCCCATCTGGAGGAGGTCCTTGAGCAGTATTCTTGCTCTGCCCACCTCCACGGAAACCTGGAGCGGGACATCATACAAAAACTCAAGATCCCTGGTCAGGCTGTCCTGGTCATGGGCACTGGAAGTCTGGTGCGAATTTTCTTTGAGTAATTCTGCGGTTTCTTCGGGGTTCAGGGTGTTGGATCGCTGTTGCCCCAAAGTATCAGGTGCTGCCATGAATTCCTCCTAATCTGTTGCTGTGGCGGCCGGTGACATGAAAGGCCTTTTTGCCGTTTCGTTCTCCCGGGATGGCAAGAAAAAGCGGTTGATCCTCAACCATGACGGTCAACGGTTGATCCGGGTTGTAATGAAGATCGATGATGTCTCCCGGTTGCAGATTGAGAATCTTCCGGATACTCATGTTGATCAGGCCGGAACGCGCGATGACGGTGCTTTCCATCTCCAAGGTCTCACGGGCAAAAACTCTGGACCAATTGGGGGACGCTGCCTGGGTGAAAGTGACTAGCGCCTTAAATTTTTCCCGTAACGGTTCAAGGGTGAGGTAGGGGATGACCCATTGCATCTGGCCGCAGATTTCGCCGGCAAGTCGGAGGTTGAAGCGAGTGACCAGAACCTCAGTTTCCGGCTCGACGATGCTGACCAGGCGAAAATTGTTTTCTACTTTGGTCAGGTGCGCCTGCAGGTCGATGATCGGGCGGAATGCGTTCTGCAACTCATTGCAGATCTCGGTCATGGTGTTTTTAAGAATGGAGATCTCGATGGTGGTAAGGTTGCGGTCCAAGGCAAGCGATTCGCTGGACAAGGAGGAACCGAGCATGATTTCCAGCAGCGTAAAAGCCAGGAGCGTGTCGAAGTGGAAAAGACAGCCGTATTTGAGGGGGGCGATACTGTAAATGCCCACCGCGCCTTGGCCGTTGAGATTCTTCAGGCTCTGCTGGAAATCGGTGGAGGTGATTTCTTCGCGCTCCACGGTCAAATTACGCTGGAGAGAATTGGTCAGGCTGGTGGAGAATTTACGGGCAAAATTATCGATGACGATATCAAGGTTGGGGATGCGCATTTCCCCGCTACCCCTGGTACGCTCATAGGTCCGGAAAAGATCGATATCGGTGGCATGGATGATATGCCTGGGGCGATACTGTCCGTTCTCAACAAAATCCGTTGAGACTTTGCCTGCTCTGATCGCCGCCAGCAGATCAGCGATTTCTTCTTTGGAGAGGATCGGTTCCATGGGACTTATTGCACAACAAAATCGGTGAGGTAGATATTGCTGACGCTGCCAGTTTTGAGGAATGAATTGATTTTGCTTTTCAGCTCGGCCTTAACCTGATTTTTTCCTTGAATGTCCTGCAGTTCTGCAAAGGTCTTGTTGCTGATAAGCAGCAGGATGGCATCCCTGATCTGCGGCATGCGCTTATTGACCTCGTCTTTGGTGCTCTCCTTATCCAGTTCAAGCGAGAGTGACGCTTTGACGTAGTGAGTGGTGTCTTCGCCGATGATATTGACGACGAACTCCTTGATTTCGACCATGGGGCCGATATTTGCTTCTTCGGGGATCGGCTTGATCAGCGCCGCCGCCTTGCTGGCTTCGGCCTTCTGGTGCTCTTGTTCGGCTTTGTGCGGTTTCATTACGAGCAGGTAATAGGCTGCCCCTCCTGCCGCGAGTAACAAAACGACCGCCGCAATGATAATGATCAGCTTTTTTTTACCGCCGCCTTTCTCCGGCTCATCCTTTTTCTTTTCTTTTTCTGCCATGATGCTTTCCTTGTGCGCGACGAATGCCACCGCCTTAAGGGGTGGTGGGGGATGGTTGGCGGTCTGGTTCCATCGGTGAACAGAATTTATCTGATCTTCCAATTAATGGCAATTATGCAAGTAAAATGCCAATAGCCATAATCTCGATGTTGTGGCGGGGATGCCAGTAACGTGGCGGGAAAGAAGCAGGAAACCAAAAGCGAACGGCTGCGTCGACCCCCGGGGATCAGCGCAGCCGTGTGTCGGAATAATGACTTAGATCAGCGCTTGAGATTAATCAGTTCGCCGAGCATTTCATCAACGGTGGTGATGATTTTCGAGTTTGCCTGAAAACCGCGTTGGGTAGTGATCATCTTAACAAACTCCTGGCCCATGTCGACATTGGACTGTTCCAGGGAATTGGTGAAGAGCTTGCCTAACTCGGGTCCGGGCAGGCCGGTGCGAATGGTGCCGACTTCCGCAGAGGCGGTATAACGGTTGGAACCTGCCAGTTTCAGGCCGCCGACATTCTGGAACTTGGCCAGTACGAGTTGGGCGATATTGATCTGTTTACCATTGGAATACGAGGCTACCACCTCGCCGTCGTTGTTGATGGCGACATTGGTTAACTCGCCGGCACCATAGCCGTTTTGCTGCTGACCGATAACAATCGAGTCGCTGTCGTACTGGGTACAGTCAAAGTTGATGGCAATGGTCGAAGCGGCAGCGCCATTAGCCCAGGTGGCGGCGGGGATGTTGACATTGGCGGATACCGGAGCCGCCAACTTACCTGTTGAATTAAAGACCAGGAGATTCGCGGGAAGTGCGGTTGCGGCACCTCCATCGATGGTATAGGCAGCATTCCAGGTATTGGTTGCATCGTCCATCATGCGCCAGTAAAGGGAGATGAGATGCGAATCACCCAGGGAGTCATAAACTTGACTAGAAGCGGAATAGTTGAAGGTGGTTTTGATTGCAGGATCAATGACGCCTGCCCCTATTTGCGTCGAGTTTTCATCCAAGTTGGTGGTGAACGTCAGTTCCGTGGTGGCATTGGCCGGGATCAGGCCAACATTGGCCACCTGGATATCGGAGGGGTCGTCGGGCAGGAGTTCGTCATTATTAACCGGATCAAAATGTTTGCCCTGAACAATTAAGCCTTCCGGATTGGCCAGATACCCCTCTTCGTTGAAGCGGAAGGCACCGGCCCGGCTATAATAAGAGGTATTATTGCCTGCCTCTTTGAGGACAAAGAAGCCATCGCCTTCAATAGCGACATCGGTATCTGAAGCGGTGGTCTCGAAGGTTCCTTGGCTGAAGATACTGTCGACGGTTGAAAGGCCGACCCCGCGACCGACCTGGGAGCTGCCGCCGGAGCCGAAGACATTACTGGAGAGGAGGTCGGAAAAGACGCTGCGTGAGCCTTTGAATCCCAGGGTATTGGTGTTGGCCAGGTTGTTGCCGATAACGCTCATCGCCTGGGAATTGGTATTGAGTCCGCTGACTCCGCTGTACATTGCACTTTGGATGCCCATAACAACCTCCTGCGTGGGTGGTAAATTGGATAATTGGTCAAGAAAAAGAGATGGAGAGAATTAACGCGCCGGAAGGGTTCGGTTGGCTGCCAATCCGGTCAGGCTCTCCACAATTATCCCCGCGCCGTCCGTTGCGTCAGAGACTTGTCTGTAGTCGCATTATCTGCCGTTTGTTTGGCAGCGTCTGCGGTGTTATTTTTTATTTTTGTTTAGCGTCAACCCCTGCGATTGTTGCCTGCAGGTAAGCCGCGTTGTTCATCTTTGGCGTGGTGATTTAACTGCCACTGCTAACGGCACTTTGGCTCTTGTTATAGGCGCCGTGAATGGCGGAAATCTTATATTCCCCCAACCCCGTGACAATTTGAGGGGTGCTGCCGCTCAGATCAATCCCGGTTACTTCGGCTCGTACTAGAGGCGCGACGGTGGCGGTTGTCCCCGTGCTGCCAACGACATCGGCAACAAGGGAGTATTTTCCCGAAGCAAGTTGATTGCCGGTATTATCTTGACCGTTCCAGGTAAGAAAATGATTACCTTCGGACAGATCGCTGGCCGTAAGCGTGGCCACGGTTTTTCCGGAACTGTTTTCGACCCGCAGTTTGATGCCGGTGACCATGCCATCGACCTTGTAGCCAAGCTGCACATCCTCACTTCCCAAGGTGAACTCGGAATCCTCAACCACCACGTCCTGACCGATCAACGATAAGGCTGACAGCCGTTCGGAGTTGTTTTGGGCGGTGGAGAGCTGCGTCATCGAATCGTTGAGGTTGAAGAGCTGTTCCAGTTGGCTGTATTGTGCCAATTGGGAGGTGAATTCTGTGGGGTCGGAAGGGTTGAGCGGGTCCTGATATTTCAGTTGAGCAACCAGCAGACTGAGGAAATCGCTCTGACCGAGTGTCTTGGTTTTACTGGTTGTTTTGCTTGCGGCCGCCGCTGCGGTTGCCGCAGCGGTTGCAGCAGTGGTGCCTGTTGTCGTTGTCATAGCATTTGCTCCTGAGGTCTAAGCCAAGACACTGAGATTATTGACAGAGGATGCGGATTCCACCATCTCTTCCTCGGAATCGAGGGTAAACATCGATTGACTGGTACTCTTATGCTGGGACTGATTGAGTTGTTGCCGGCTATTGTCCTGGTATCGTTCCCCGCCGGCGTTGTCATGAGCCGCCACCGTCACCTCGATATGTTGCAGTTGCAATCCCTGCTGGGCAAGAGTTTCGCGCAAACGGGGCAGGTGCCGCTCGATCATCTCCTGGGCCTGGGGATTCTGGGCAACGATATGCGCCTTGATGTTATCCTGTTCTACCTTGATTTCCATCCGCAATTCGCCAAGTTCCTGCGGATGGAGTTTGAGATTGATCGTGCCGGATTCCAGCTGTTTGTTGACGGAGAAGTGGGATATCATCTGGTCGACCACGGCCCCGTCGGGCACGGTCAGGCCGGAAGGAAGCCTCAGGGTTAAAGCATCCGTCGATGAGGTGCTGGCGGCAAGCGGTGCGCTGGTCCGCTGGTGGGCGAAAACGAGCGGCTGGTTTTCCGTACCGATAGTGAATTGCGGCTTCGGGGTTGCGGTCTGCTCGGTTTGGGACAGTCCATCCGCTAAAGCTTCAGCAGTATTTGTGCCTTTGGGCTGGTTATCTTTGTTTGTATCCTGTTGCTTGGTGTGGTTTTCATTGGCCACGGTTTTTGGCGCATCGTTGGGGAGATGGGATCGGATGTAATTGCTGTTGACCTCTTTGCTCTGGCCGCTGGTATCGGTGGCCGCGGGTTGGCCGGCAATTCCAGTGGCGGCGGCCATCTCTTCAGGTTCGCTTAACTGATGGATGGTGATAATCTGGCCGTACTTGTTTTGCACGATTTGTTCGTTGTTTTGCTGGGCTGCGTTTTGTTGAGCAATGCTCTGGGCGGCTTCCGGTTCGACCTGTGTAAGGTCGGGAGGCGTGCTGCTCATCATTTGAGCCAGCGGATTTTGTGGATTGGTTGTCCCGTTGTTCTGGGTTGTCTCGGCCCTTGATAAATAGAATTCGCGGGTTTGTACGGCGGTGTCATCAGTCTGAAGAGTCCCACTTCCACCGCTGGAATTTAGGCGCACACCAAGGGCGACTTCCATATTTTTCGCCATGGCTATTGGAGGGGATGCCGACGAAGGAAGCGTTGGTTGTTCTCCAATGGTGAAGGTCTGGGGCTGAGCCGATGATTGCATTGCCGATTGACCGGATGGGACAGTGGCTGTTGATGCTGCTGCCGTTGTTCCGGCGG
>JAFLKR010000128.1 GCA_019163135.1 Desulfobulbaceae bacterium
CGCGAGGTTTTAAGTTTTTCCGGCGGCTGGATCATGCGGCTGATGCTTGCTAAGTTGCTGCTGAAGAAACCGGCGCTGCTCCTCTTGGACGAGCCGACCAACCATCTCGACCTGGATTCGCTCACTTGGTTGGAGGATTTTCTCCAACAGTATCAGGGGGCGATGATCATTATCTCCCATGATCGGTCGTTCCTCGACCGGGTCACCTCGATCACCTGGGAACTGAGTCTGGGCAAGCTCACCGTCTACCGGGGCAACTATTCCCATTATCTGGTGGAGAAGGTGCTGCGGCTCGAATTGGAACGCTCGGCCTATGACAATCAGCAGGCCATGATCCGCCAGAGCGAAAAATTCATCACTCGCTTTCGCTCCAAATCCACTAAATCCCGACAGGTGCAGAGCCGGGTCAAGCAGTTGGACAAGTTGGAGCGGATCGAGCTCTCCGAGACCGACCGCGCCATCCGTTTCAACTTTCCGCCCGCCGCGCCCTCGGGCCGCGATGTCCTCACCCTCGAGGGGGTGCACAAGCACTACCACGACAAGATCATTTTCGATAATGTCAGTTTCTCCCTGCAGCGGGGCGACAAACTGGGCGTGGTCGGGGTCAACGGTGCCGGCAAGACTACCTTGCTCAAGATTATGGCCGGGGTGGAACCGGCCGAGGGATCGATCAAACCGGGGCACAATGTCATCCTTTCCTATTTCGGCCAGCATCAGGCCCAGGAACTGCCCGGCGAGTTGACCATCCTCGACACCGTCTATCATACCGCCGTCGACATGAGCATTACCCAGGTGCGCAGCCTGCTGGGAGCCTTTCTCTTCAGCGGTGATGAGGTCGAGAAAAAGGTGCAGGTCCTGTCGGGAGGCGAGAAATCGCGGGTGGCGCTGGCCAAGATGCTGGTGCGGCCCGCCAACCTGATGCTGCTCGATGAGCCGACCAACCATCTCGACATGAGCAGCCAGGAGATCCTCCAGGAGGCCATGGCCCAGTATGAGGGTACGATCATCGTGGTCTCTCACAATCGGTTTTTCGTAAATTCTTTCGTCAACAAGGTGCTGGAGATCAAGGACGGTAAGGCCACCATCTTTGAAGGCAATATCGACGACTATCTCGAACGGCGGCGGGAAGCATCCGAACTGGGCGTGCAGCAGGCCCAAGTCGTGGCGCAGGCTCGCAAGATCGATGGTGGCGACGAGGCCCTGAGCAGCGATAAAAAGGGGCAGCGCAAACAACGGGCCCAGGAGCGGCAAATGCTGAATCGCAAGCTCGGTCCCTGGAAGAAGAAGAGCGATGAGGCCGAGCAGGAAATCGAGAAACACGAAGGCCGCAAGGTCGAACTCGAGGCCTTGATGGCCGATCCCGATCTGTACAGCGACCAGGAACGCTGGGCAGCCACCAGCAAGGAATATGAGCAGGTTAAACGCTATTTGGAGCGGGCCTACGAGAAGTGGGAAGAGGCGCAGCAGGCCATGGAGGCCATTGAAAAAGAAGCATGACCCAAACGGAGCAAGGCGCCTGCGGGTATAATCGCAGCGCGGTCCGGCCGACATACAGACCCTTTTTGCGGAGAACAATGATGAAAAAAATTGTGGGAATTATCCTTTGTTGTGTGGTGATCGGCGGTGTCGGGGCCCATCTGCTGATGCAGAAGAAAGGGGCGGCCGCCGCCCAGTACGCCCGGTACCTGCCTCAGGATGCGGTGGCGACGGTCAGTCTTACCCACCTCAACACCATCACCGACGGTTTTGCCGCCACTGCTCTAGGCCGTTTTCTGGCCAAAGATACCATCCATGCCATCATGCAGGAGATGCGGATCGAGTCGAAGGACATTGCCGAGTATGATCAGGTGTATGACACCGTCGCCCAAGTCCTGAAGAATCCGGCCTTCCGCACCGTGTTTGGCGATGACTCGACCGTGGCCGTGCTGCAACCCGACCGGCAGTTGCTCGAGCGGGATCCGGTGGCGGCGCTGCGCGCCTCTCTGGTCGTGGTGTCTGCAACCCCTGCTTCCGGGGCGCTTGACCTGTTCAGCCGTCTGGTGACGAGCAAGACCGTCACCAAGGAGGCCATCGACGGACTCCAGCTCACCAAAATTGTGATTGATCCGAACCAGACCATTTACGGCCTTGCCGAGGGGCAGACCGTATTGCTGGCTTATACCCCCGCCGCCCTCAAAACCTGCATGGCGGCGCGGCAAACGGATAAATCTTTGGATAAAGCCGCCGCCTTCCAGGAGGCCGCAACTTTCTGGCAGCCCTATCCCTTCGAAACCACCTACAGCCGGGTTTTTCTCAATACCCCCATACTCGCCGACCTCCTGAAAACTTCCAGCAATCCCGAACTCAAGCAGAGCGGCGAACTGCTCCAGGGGATGGAGGGCGCGGTCTCCATCACCTACGGGACCGGTCAGGGGCTGGAAAGCAGGGCGCGGACCAAGTATCGCTATGATCAGCTCAACGCTTTAGTGAAAAGCGCGATCGATTCGGCCGCGAAATCCAACCCATCGCTCCACCTGCTCCAGGAAGGCACCCTGGCCTACAGTTGGGCCTCATCGCTGCGGCCCGAACTTTTCAAGCAAACGTTTTCGCTCAATGCGCAGGACTACCGTCAGTTCGACACCGCGGTGCATAAGGCCCTGGGCGTATCCTTTGACGAATTGGGACGGGCCATTGGACCGCAATACGGCGGTGTTCTTGATGATATTGTCAAGACCGGCCTCTTTCCAGCGCCGAAAATGACCCTGTTCCTGGGGATACGCGATCGCAAAATCGCTGAAACCGCAATGAATGGGCTGCGTAAGACCATCGCCGAATATGGCGTCGCCAGCGAGGAGCAGGAGGCGGTGGCTGGCAGCACCATCTATTCTTGGCCGCTGTTGCCCGGCGAGGCGACCCAGCCATCGATCGTTCTGACCGATTCCATGTTCTATCTGGCGACCAGCAAACAACCCCTCAAGGCGATTCTCACCGGCACGGCTCCCCGCGAGGTGCTGGCCGCTCCGGTGATATCGGCGCTTGGAACCGAACTCAGCAGCCGGCTCGCCCGGGCTAATTTCGGCAGCTTTATCATCTATCCGCAGCGGATGTCCCGTCAGACCGGTGAGATGATCGACTGGGTGGCTGGCATTCTGGTCACCACCAAAAATATTTCGATATCCAGGCTTAACCGGGAGATGGTGCAATTGATGCAATCGACTGAACTATTGGCGGCCACCTCCGACCTGACCAGAGAGCAGGCCGACTGGTCCATGACCCTCAAGCTGGCTCCGCCCCAGCCCGCAGGAAAACCGGCGCAATAACTGATCCGCAAACTAAGCGGCGTACTTGAACTGATGGTGGAATGGGGCAGTCAGCGGGCATTGCGCCCCTTTTGTCGGCACCTTTGCTGCGAGGATGCGGAAGAAGGTAAACAAGGGGCAGAAGTGGGAAAAAGCTCTTGCCTAACCGCCTGCATTCAAGGTAAGGATGCACCCTGATAGAGCAAATGGCGAGTGGCGCAGGCTGTGGAAAAATTGGTTGCCGAAAGTCGATCCAAACGACCGGTATCCTGTTCCGGCTCCACCCCTGAAAGCAGCATTTCGACCCACCCCTTTGCGGGTGATAACAGGAGGGATGAGGTGGTTTTTGATAAGGAAACAATGTTGTGGCTTTCCGGCAATGAGGCCATAGCCCTGGGAGCCTGGGAGGCAGGGGTCAAGGTGGCCTCCGGCTATCCGGGCACGCCGTCGACCGAGATCATGGGCAATCTGGCTCGTTATGAGGGTGTCTACGCCGAATGGGCCCCCAATGAAAAGGTGGGGCTTGAAGTCGCCATCGGCGCTTGTTTCACCGGTGCCCGAGCGCTGGCGACCATGAAGCATGTCGGTCTCAATGTGGCGGCCGACCCCTTGTTTACTGCTGCCTATACCGGTGTGCGCGGAGGTCTGGTGATCCTCAACGCCGATGATCCCCAGATGCACAGCTCCCAGAACGAGCAGGACAACCGTAACTATGCTTTCGCCGCCAAGCTACCATTGTTGGAGCCCTCCGATCCGGCCGAAGCCAAAGAAATGATGATCCGGGCTTATGCTCTCAGCGAGCAACTGGACACCCCGGTGATTGTCCGCATCACTACCCGGATCGCCCATGTCAAAGGCGTGGTCAAGAAGGGGACGCGTTGCGAGCTGCCGGAGCCGACCATCGAGAAGATGCCGGCTAAATTGGTAATGCTGCCCGGTAACGCCCGTGTCCGCCGCCAGGCGGTGGAAAAACGGATGGAAGAGGCTCGTCGTCTGGCCGAAACCCTGCCGGAAAACCGGATAGAGCCCGGTTCCGGGACGCGCGGTTTTATTACCTCCGGCGTTCCGTACAATTACGTCAAAGAGGTCTTTCCCCATGCCCCGGTACTCAAGTTGGGCATGGTCTGGCCTCTGCCGGAACAGATGATCCGCACCTTTGCCGCCTCGGTTGAGGAGTTGATCGTGGTCGAGGAACTCGACCCCTTCATCGAAACCCATCTCAAGGCCATGGGCATTGCCTGCCACGGCAAGGACATCATTCCCAATCAGGGGGAATTAAACTCGTTCATCGTCCGCAAGGCGGTGGATCCGGATTCGATCGGCGCGCTCTTTGAACCCCTGCCGCTACCGATGCGACCGCCCAACATGTGTGCCGGCTGTCCGCACCGCGGTCTGTTTTACGGCCTGTCGCGGCTCAAGGATGTGTTCGTCTCCGGCGATATCGGCTGCTATACCTTAGGATTTCTGCCGCCGCTTTCCGCGATGGATGCCTGCGTCTGCATGGGCGCCTCGGTGACCATGGCCCACGGTATGTCCAAGGCCTTGGGGAAAAGTGGAGAAGGCAAGATTGTGGCCGTCCTCGGCGATTCCACCTTCATGCACAGCGGCATCACCGGCTTGCTCAACGCGGTCTATAATAATTCTTACGCCTCGGTGATTATCCTCGACAACCGTACCACCGCCATGACCGGCCATCAGGATAATCCGGCCTCGGGCCGGACCATCCTGGGCACTGAAGCCCCGGCCCTTGATCTGGAACAGTTGTGCCGGGCGCTGGGGGTCAAGCGGGTCGTGGTAGTCAATCCCCACGAGGTCGAGGTGACCCGCAAGGTGCTCAAGGAAGAGATTGCATCACCGGATCTCTCCGTGATCATCAGCCGGGCGCCCTGTGTCCTGCTGCCCGAAGAGGTGCGGCGCAAAAAACCGGTCTACTTCACCAACCTCGATAACTGCACCGGCTGTTCGCTCTGCGTACAGATGGGCTGTCCGGCGATCAGTTGGACGCCGCTCACCCCGGAGGAAGCGATGGCGCGCGGTTACCGTGAGAAACAGAAGGGTTTTGCCCAGATTGCCGAGGTCCAGTGCGCCGGTTGCGGCCAGTGCGCAGCGGTCTGCAAGTTTGATGCGATCACCAGAAGGGAGGAGCAGTAATGAAACAGAGTGGCAATATTCTCTTTTCCGGGGTTGGCGGTCAGGGCATCCTGCTCGCCAGCGAGCTGACCGCCCATGCTCAATTGGCCGCCGGCTTCGACGTGAAAAAGAGCGAGGTGCATGGCATGGCCCAGCGCGGCGGCTCAGTTGAGGCCCATTTGCGCTACGGGGAAAAAATCTACTCTCCGCTGATCGAGCCGGGGACCGCCGACATTTTGGTGGCCTTCGAGATTCTGGAGGCGGTCCGCTATCTGCCCTATTTGCATAAGGACAGCGCGGTAGTGGTCAACACTCAGAAGATTCTGCCGCCGTCCGTGGCCCTGGGCAAGGCAATTTATCCGGAAAATATCCTGGACGAACTCACCGCCCGGCAGATCAAGGTCGTGGCCATCGACGCCTTTGCCGTGGCTGAGTCGGTGGGCGAACTGCGAACCGCCAACGTCGCCATGGTCGGCGCCATGTCCAATTTCCTTGCGGTTAGCCCCGAGGTCTTTCTCCAGGTGATCGAGAACACGGTGAAGGAGCAGTTCCGCGAGGTCAACAAGAAGGCGTTCGCGGCCGGTCGGGCAGCGGTCTACGCCTGAGCCCATCGCCTACAGCAAGCTTTGAGGGGGAGCAATGAATTGGAATGAGATAGAAACTCTGCCGCGGGCCGGGTTGGAATCGATCCAGCTTAAACGGCTGCAGGCGCTGGTGCACCGGATGTATGAACGGGTGTTGCCCTACCGGGAGAAAATGGACCAGGCCGGGGTGAAACCGGCGGACATCCGGACACTCGTCGACCTGCGCAAACTCCCGTTCACCACCAAGGACGATCTGCGCGCCAGCTATCCCTTCGGGCTTTTTGCCACCCCTATGGATGATGTTATCCGGGTGCACGCCTCCTCAGGCACCACCGGCAAATCGACCGTGGTTGGCTATACCAAGACGGATATCGAGCTCTGGGCCTCGGTCATGGCCCGCTGCCTGACCATGGCCGGTGTCACCCGGGGCGATATGGTCCACAATGCCTACGGCTACGGCCTGTTCACCGGCGGGTTGGGGGCGCATTACGGCATCGAGGCTCTCGGGGCCACGGTCATTCCGGTTTCGGGCGGCAATTCCCGGCGGCAGGTGACCATCATGCGCGATTTCGGCTCCACCGTGCTGCTGTCCACGCCTTCCTATGCCCTCAATCTTGCCGATGCCATGACCGATGTCGGCATTTCGCCCGACGAACTCCGCCTGCGGGTCGGCATCCATGGGGCCGAGCCGTGGAGCGAGAGCATGCGGGAGGAAGTTGAGCGCAAGCTTGGGATCAGGGCTGTGGATATCTACGGGCTGTCCGAGATCATCGGCCCGGGGGTGGCCATGGAGTGCCTGCACTCCGAGCATGGCATGCACATCCTGGAGGATAACTTTTTACCCGAGATCGTTGACCCTGATACTCTCGAGCCGCTTCCTTACGGGGAAACCGGCGAACTGGTTTTTACCACCCTGACCAAGGAGGCCTTCCCGCTGATCCGTTATCGGACCAAGGACATCTCCCGGCTGTTCCTCGAACCCTGCGGTTGCGGCCGCACCCTGATTCGCATGGAAAAGGTCACCGGCCGGACTGACGATATGCTGATTATCCGCGGCGTCAACGTCTTTCCGTCCCAGGTGGAGCATGTGCTGGTCGGCACCGAGGGTGTGGAACCCCATTACCAGATCGAAGTCACCCGGGAAGGCAATCTCGACGTGATGGCGGTGCTGGTCGAGGTAAGCGAGCATATCTTCTCCGATGAAATCAAGGTGCTGGAAAAACTCAGCAAAAAAATTCAAGCGGAGATCAAGGACATGCTCGGGGTTACCTGCAAGGTTAAACTGGTGGAGCCTCGTTCCATCCAGCGTTCCGAGGGCAAGGCCCAGCGGGTGATCGATAAGCGGAAACTGTGAGACAGGCAAACCTGGTTCTGCGATGGCCAAGGTCGCCAACTGCGGCCGGGAATTGTTGTTTTTTATTCAAATCTGGAGGGTTTCATGCGCGTTGAACAGATTGCGGTTTTTTTGGAGAATAAATCCGGCCGTCTGGCGGAAATCACAAGGATTCTGGCTGGGAACGATATCAACATCCGGGCGCTTTCCGTGGCCGATACTGCGGATTTCGGCATCCTGCGGCTGATTGTCGACAAGGTGGACCTGGCCAAGGAGGTGTTGCGCGCCGGGGGCTTCACCGTCGGTAAAACCAACGTGGTCGCGGTCGAGGTTCCGGATCGGTCCGGCGGCTTGGCCGGGGTGCTTCAAGCGGTGAATGCCGCCGGATTGAATGTCGAATATATGTATGCCTTTGTCAACAAAAGCGGCGCTAACGCGGTGCTGATTTTTCGTTTCGATGAAATGGACAAGGCCATCGAGGTCCTGCAGCAGAACAACTTCACCCTGTTGACTGGGGAAGAAATCTGCGCTCTTTAGAAGGCTGACCACTCTGCCGTAGGGTTTCGGCGGGGTTTGCTATTCATTCATGTTAGATAAGGGGGAAACATGAACAAGCGTGTGCAACACTATTTAGGGGGATGCGTAACCGGCGTGCTGCTGCTGGCAGCATCCCTGCAAACCGCACAGGCCGGGACCGTCAAGGTTGGGGCCATTTTTGCCGTCACCGGCCCCGCCTCCTTTTTAGGCGGCCCGGAGGCCAGAAGTGCCGAAATGGTGGTGGAAAAGATCAACAAGGCCGGGGGCATCAACGGCAACACCATCGAACTGATCGTCAAGGATTCTGCCGGCAGTTCCGAAAAGGCGGTATCCTTTGCCAAGCAACTCATCGAGGAAGACAAGGTGGTCGCGATTATCGGGCCTTCGACCTCCGGTGAATCCATGGCGGTCAAGAAGATCGCCGAGGAAGGCAAAACCCTGCTAATTTCCTGTGCTGCCGCCGAGGTGATCGTTGATCCGGTGGCCAGCTATGTTTTCAAGACGCCGCAGAAGGATTCATTTGCCGCCCAGAAAATTTTTGAAGAGATGCAGCGGCTCAAGATCAGCACCATCGCCATCGCCGCCGGTAACGATGGTTTTGGCAAGGCTGGCAAGGAGCAGTTGGAGAAGATGGCCCCCACCTTCGGCATCAAGGTGGCTGCGTCCGAAACCTACGACAGCAAGGCCACCGATTTGAGCGCCCTGGTCGCCAAGCTGAAGGCTGATCCAGCCATCGGCGCCGTGATTAACTGGTCGGTGGTGCCGGCCCAGGCGATCATCGCCAAAAATATGCGGCAGGCCGGTTGGAATGTGCCGCTTTTTCAGAGTCATGGTTTCGGCAATATCAAATATGCCGAAGCCGCCGGGGCTGCCGCCGAGGGGATCATCTTTCCCTGCGGTCGTCTGCTCATTGTCGATTCGCTCGCCGACAACAATCCCCAGAAAGGGTTGCTGATTCAGTATAAAAGCGAGTATGAGGCCAAATACAAGGAAGACGCCTCCGCCTTTGGCGGTTATGCCTTTGACGCCATTAACATGGTGGTGGCGGCGATTAAGAAAGCTGGCAACGATCGGGCCAAGGTGCGCGATGCCGTCGAAGGGTTGACCAAATTCCCCGGAGTCGGTGGCATTTTTTCATTCACTCCGCAGGATCACAACGGCCTCGATATCGATTCTTTTGCCATGCTAACGGTGAAAGACGGCAAGTTTATTCCCTATAAGGGCCAATAAGGTGCTCCCTGGCGGGTCGCGTAAGCGGCCCGCCAAGTTTTTTTAAACGCATGAGTCTGGATCTTTTTTTTCAATACCTGTTTGCCGGCATCACCTATGGCTCTATTTATGCCATTGTGGCCATAGGGTTCAATATTATCTACAACGCCACCGGTATCATTAATTTCGCCCAAGGCGAATTCGTAATGCTCGGCGGGATGATCTCCATTTCCCTGCTCCAGTTCATGCCACTGCCGCTGGCGATTGCCGGGGCAGTGGTGATTACCATGGGGATAGGTGCCCTGATTGAAATCCTGTTCATCCGCTGGCTGGAAAGCCCGTCAGTGCTGCGGCTGATCATCATCACCATCGGTATCTCCATCCTGTTGCGTGAACTGGCCTTGCATGTCTGGGGGGAATCCATCCGCAGCCTGCCCTATTTTTACGGTAACGAGATCACCACCTTCTCGCTGGGCAGCGTTCATCTTTCGCCGCAGGTGATGTGGGTGATCACTGCCTGTGCGGTTATGGTGGGCGGATTGAACGTTTTCTTTAAGGGCACGCCGATTGGCCGGGAAATGCGCGCCTGCGCCGCCAACCGGACCGCCGCGATGCTTTGCGGCATCAATACTCGCAACATGGTGACCCTTTCCTTCATGCTCAGTGCCGGGATCGGTGCCCTGGCCGGCTGCGTGATGTCGCCGATTACTTATACCCAGTACGACAGCGGCGCCTCGCTGGCGATCAAGGGATTCACGGTGGCCATTCTTGGCGGGCTTGGCAATTCGATGGCCGCGGTTGCGGCTGGCATTTTGTTGGGCATCCTTGAAGCTTTTTCTGTATCGGTGGTGCCACTTGCCTTTCAGGACGCTATTTCCATTGCCATTCTCCTTCTCATTTTATTTGTAAAACCCCATGGCTTGTTCGGTTCCAGCGAGGCGGCGCGGCTGAAGGATTTCTGATGAAACGACGCAAAAATCTCGCGATTGCCGCCCTCTGTCTGGCGGCGGTGTGCGTCCATCTGCTGACCCTGCTGACCGGTACTCAGTTTTATCTGACCCAAGCCACCATGGCCGCCTATTACGGGTTAGTCATTATCGGGCTGGGCGCTTTGATGGGCTATGCCGGGCAGATTTCCATCGGTCATGCCGGATTTTTCGCGATAGGTGGCTATCTTGCCGCCTCCCTGACCACAAGGAACCTGGCAGTCTTCCAGGAAACCTGGCCGCTACGCGGGCTTGATGCCCTCAATATGCTCAAAACCGGGCAGGATCTCAGCGGAGACCTGTTGCTGACCGTGTCACCCTGGGCCGCCTGTGGTATAGCCGTGACCACTGCGGCTCTGATTGCTCTGGTCATCGGCATTCCGGTGCTCAAACTTAAAGGGCACTACCTGGCCATGGCCACCCTGGGGTTCGGCACGATCATCTACCGGATTCTTTTGGCCTCCCCCTATTTTGGCGAGGCCGACGGCATTTCCGAAGTACCCGGCTTCACCCTGCTGCCGGCCATGGGCACCCTGGGGCCGATCGTGGTCAGCGGCGACGCCGGTCTGCGGGTGGTCAACTATTACCTTGCGTGGGGTGTCTTGATCGTCGGCACCTTACTGCTGCTCAACCTTATTGGCAGCCGGGTCGGTCGGGCGTTACGCTCGCTGCACAGTTCGGAAGAAGCTGCCGAAGCAGCGGGGATCGACACCAGCCGTTTCAAACTCCAGGTTTTTGTGCTCAGCGCGGTCTATGCCGCGATCGCCGGGGTTTTGCTCACCCATTTCAACGGCGGCATTGGTCCGAGCGAGGCCTCGGTGATGAAGTCGGTGCGGTATGTGGCCCTGGTGGCGGTCGGCGGCATGACTAATCTCTGGGGCACCCTGCTGATGGGGGTGGGGCTGACTTTTCTTTCGCTGCGCGGGGTCTTCGGTACCTATGACGATGCGGTCTTCGGCATGATTCTGATCTTTGTCATGCTTTTTGCCCCGGAGGGAATTCTCAGCTTGCGCTTGAAATTGTTCTTCCAAAAGATTTTTCTCGGGGCTCGGTCATGAACGGTTCAGGCGATGGTCTACGGAGCGAGTTGGAGCAGGTTCCTTTCTTCGAGGAAGCCATGCTCGAATTGCAATCAGTCCACAAACGATTTGGCGGCCTGCACGCGGTCAATGATGTCAGTTTCAAGGTGGCTCCGGGCAGCATCAAGGCGGTCATCGGTCCCAACGGCGCGGGCAAAACCACCCTGTTTAACTTGATTTCCGGCAACCTCCCAATTACTAGCGGAACAATTTATTTTCAAGGAAGTGAGATCCAGGGTAAAAAGCCGCATCAGATTGCCCACCTCGGCATGGCGCGGACCTTCCAGAATATCAAGTTGTTCCATGGCTTGAGCGCCCTCGAGTGTGTCATGGTGGGACGACATGTGCAAAGCCGAGCCGGTTTTTTTGCCGGGATGTTCTCGCTGCCCTCGACCTGGAATGAGGAGCGGGCCATCCGTGAGCGTTCCATGGAACTCCTCGAGTTGATGCAGATTGCCGAGTTCGCAGAGGTCGAGGCCACCAGCCTGGCGTTTGGCCAGCAGCGGGCGGTGGAAATGGCCAGGGCGTTGGCCGCCGAACCCCGGTTGCTGCTCCTCGATGAACCAGCGGCCGGTTTAAACATTTATGAGACTGCCGAAGTGGCTCGTCTGATCTGCCGGATCAGGGATATGGGAATCACGGTACTGCTGGTGGAGCACGATATGTCGCTGGTGATGGACATCTCCGACGAGATCGTGGTGCTCAGTTTCGGGCAGAAATTAGCCGAGGATATTCCGTTCAATATCCAGAAAAACGCTGAGGTTATCAAAATTTACCTGGGGGAAGACGATGCTATTACGGCTTGATTCGAGGGTATCGTCGACCATCTTCCTGCTACAAGCCCATGGGTCATGCTGAAGATTCGAAATCTAGATGCCGGGTACGGCAAATTGCGGGTACTGAAAAACATCTCCCTCCATGTCGATGGTGGCGAGATCGTGACCATGATCGGTGCCAACGGAGCCGGCAAGACCACCTTGCTGCACACCATCATTGGCCTGCTCAACCCCACCAAAGGGGAAATTAGTTTTCAGGGGCAGTCGTGCGTCCGGACTGCGGTGGGTCGGATTGTCGCGTCCGGTTGCGCTCTGGTGCCGGAAGGACGTCAGGTGTTTGCCCCAATGTCGGTGGAGGAGAACCTGCTGCTCGGCGGATATGTGCTCCAGCGGAAAGAGGGCAGGGCGGCAGTGCAGGCCGAGCTTGAGCACCAATATGATTTATTCCCCATTCTGCGGGAACGGAGCCGACAACTGGCCGGAACACTATCAGGCGGTGAGCAGCAGATGCTGGCCATGGGACGAGCGCTGATGTCTCGGCCACGGTTGGTGATGATGGATGAGCCCTCCACTGGTCTGGCTCCGCTGATAGTCCGCGATATTTTTCAGATTATTCGTCGGCTTCGGCAGGAGGGTAATACCGTGCTCTTGATCGAACAGAACGCCAAGGCCGCCTTGGGGATCGCCGATCGCGGCTATGTGCTGGAGGTCGGCAAGGTGATCCTGCAGGGTCCGGCTGCCGACCTGTTGGCCAATGCCGATGTGCAGCGGGCCTATCTGGGCCGGGAGAAAATAGCGTGAACGCGTCTCGGGGCATCGGAACACACAATCATTAGGCATCAGGGGTTACTTCGTAGCACTTCAACTCGGTAAGAAAACGTATGTATTGGGAACCGGAAAAAGAATGCATGGCAAGGGAGGATCTGGAGCAGCTCCAGTTGGAGCGGCTTCAGTCGACATTGTACCGGGTGGGTACTCATGTCCCCTTTTATAAACGGAAATTTGACCAGCTCAAGTTCAATTACGACGACATTCGTACCCTTGACGATCTGCGGCGGCTGCCGTTCACCGAAAAGCAGGATCTGCGTGACAACTATCCCTACGGTCTGTTCGCAGTGCCGCTCCGCGAGGTGGTCCGAGTCCATAGCTCATCGGGCACCTCCGGGAGCGCCACGGTGGTGGGTTATAGCCGTAACGACATCAAGACCTGGTCGAATCTGGTCGCCCGGGTGATCACCGCCGCCGGAGTCACCAAAAATGATGTCATCCAGATCGCCTTCGGCTACGGACTCTTCACCGGCGGTTTCGGGCTGCATTATGGAGCGGAGTTGATCGGGGCTTCGGTCATTCCGATCTCCGCCGGCAACACCAAGCGGCAGATCCAGATCATGCAGGATTTCAAAACCACGGCCTTGGTCTGTACCCCTTCCTATGCCCTGGTACTGGCGGATACGATGATGGAAATGGGGATCAATCCCAATGGGTTGTCCCTGCGCTACGGACTGTTCGGCGGCGAACCCTGGTCCGAGGCCATGCGCAACGAGATCCACCAAAAACTCGGCATCATTGCCACCGACAACTACGGCCTGTCCGAAGTCATGGGGCCGGGCGTGTCTGGCGAGTGCCAGGAGTGCAACGGCCTCCACATCAACGAGGATCATTTTATCCTGGAGGTCCTGGATCCGGCAACCCTGGAACCAGTGGCCGAGGGGGAAATTGGCGAACTGGTGATCACCACGCTGACCAAGGAGGCTTTTCCCATGATCCGTTATCGGACCAGGGACCTGACCCGAATTATCCCAGGATCTTGCCCCTGCGGTCGCACCTTGAAGCGAATGGAGCGGGTCATGGGGCGGACCGATGACATGCTGATTATCAAGGGCGTCAACATCTTCCCCATTCAGATTGAGAAGGTGCTCTTTGAGGTGGAGGGGACGGAACCCCATTATCAGATCATTGTCGAGCGGGAAAATCATGCCGATAAAATCACGGTATTGGTGGAGGTGATGGAATCGATTTTCTTTGATGAGATGAAAAAGCAGGGCAAGATGATCGAGCACATAAAAAATCGACTGGCCGCAGAGTTAGGCGTCAATGTCGATGTTAAACTGGTGGAGGAAAAAACGTTGGAGCGCTCTATGGGCAAGGCGAAACGAGTGGTCGACCGCAGGAAGCTGTAAAATTCTGCGCTCCATGACGAAATTTATGGACACAAGACGTTGAAGGATGATTAAGTTATTTCAACCTTATCAGCTTATGAGCGCTTTTTGAGTAAACCGGCGGGGGAATGACCGGTGAAAGAAGGGGAGTGCTGATCAAGGCACCGTTTGAAGCAACTACGGGCAATGACTTGCGATCATGTTGGTTGGTGAAGCTATCCTTTTCTCAACCCATGATCGTTTTTCCTTTTTATTTTAAAGACCTCAACACAAGGAGAATTGTATGAAATTGTTTATGTCTTGCCTGCTTGTCCTGCTGCTTGGTGCTGGGTCGGCTTTTGCAGCCGATCAGCCCGCAGAGCTCAAAACGGATGAGCAGAAACTCAGTTACGCCATGGGGCTTGATCTTGGCGAGTATTTTAAAAGCCTTGAAGATAAATTCGACTTAGGCGTGTTGCAGCTGGGTATTAATGACGGGTATAACGGCAATAAGCCCCTGCTCAGCCCTGAAGATGCGGCCGCCATTCAACAGACCTTTGCCAAGCGTCAGCAGGAAAAACAGATCCAAAAAACCCTGGCCATGGTCCAGAAAAACCGTAAGGCTGCCGAAGAGTTCCTGAAGGCCAACAAAGCCAAAGAAGGTGTGGTCGAGACCAAATCGGGCCTGCAGTATAAGGTCGTGACCAAGGGCAAGGGCGCTAAGCCCAAACCAACGGATACCGTCAAAGTGCAATACAAAGGTTCTTTGCTTGACGGTAAAGAGTTCGACAGTTCCTATAAACGCAACGAACCCGCGGTTTTCCAGGTGAATCAGGTGATCGCCGGTTGGCAGGAAGCGGTGCCGCTTATGGAAGTCGGATCGACCTATGAGCTCTATATCCCAACGGATCTGGCCTACGGTGACCGTGGCGCCCCACCTGTGATCGAGCCCGGCTCCATGCTGGTTTTCCAGGTCGAACTGCTTGAAATTCAAGCACCAGCCAAGGAAAAGGAAAAAGAGAAGGAAAAAGAGAAGAAAGAATAATACCCCTTTCCAGTCTTTGACTCCGGCCGCAGCGAACATTTTTAAGTATGATTCTACTCGGCTGGGAACGGGGGCTTTGTAGTCCACTGGCATGTTGCAGGAGGCGAATTATGGGCAAGGACAAGAAAAAGAAAAGAAAGGATAAATGCTGCGAAGGCTACCTCAAGAAAGGTAAAATGTGCGGCAGTTGTCCGTTGCAGGATAAGGAAAAACCGAAGGATAAGAAAAAAGACAAGAAGAAAGATAAAAAGTAACAGTCTTTTTTTTGATTATTTTGAGCCGGGCGTCGTCATACGATGTCCGGCTTTTTTTATCAGCTTTTCGGAGCGATTACTGGGGTGAAGTGTTTTCCAGCAAGGTCGCGCGCAGACCATCAAGGAGGACGAAGCGTCCCAAGGGGATAACCCGGCAAGGAAAGCTGGCAACAAACAGCGGATTGTCGCAGAGGCCACCGGAGAGATACAGGTTTTCCGGCTCATGAGCAAAGCGGTGGGCATTGAGAGCGATGCCACGAACAAATTTTGCTACCGCTTCCGTTTCGGAGGTACCGGTGACCACCGCATCAAAGATATGGCTCATGCCGAGCACGCCGCAGGTGATGGAAAAGCCGGTTGCGGGCACAGGAATGGTGGCATAGTCCAATTGGTAGTAGGCGGAGAGGAGTTCAATGGTGAAGCCCATGGAGGCGCCGCATTCGGCGTTCCAGCCCATGTCGACTACTTTGCCCTCGAGGAAACGGACAAATTTGATATCGCGGCTGCCGCAATCAAGGAGCACGAAATCCGAACGGTTGACCAACTGTTTGCCCCCACGGGCCAAGGCAGTCAATTCATTGATACTTTTTTTACTGCGGCGGGCGGCGTTATGTCCGGTGGCCAGATCGGCGCAGAAGGTACGATCCAGTTCGCGGGTGGCGATGATCCGGGGCAGAGCATTGTAGTCCGTGTCAATAATCTTGCAATACGAGGTTCCGAAGTCGGCGAGCAGCATCAGGCAGTGCTCCAGTTGGCGGGTTCAATCCCGGAGAGTTCGAGAAAGGCCTCGATTTTTGCTCGAGTGGAACTGCCCGCAGTGACATCGCAGTCGATGGCAATGGCTCGGGGATGTTTATCCGCCAGGTGTTTGGCTAGCGCCGATTTTGCACAGAACGACTGCGAGAAAAAAACGGTGGGCAGTGCCGGGTCAAAAACACGCTCCAGGTCCAGGTCGGCAGGGGTTTTATTTTCCATGCACCGGGTCCAGCCGAAGATATGGGTGGTATCCGGAAACAGGGAGAGCAGCGAAAAATCCCGGGGTGGGACTCCCCAAAAGCCGCATTTGGGCACACAGGCGGCGTGCTCGAGATAGGGATGTGGACTCTGAACTCCTTTGGTAATTCTGCTGAATTTTTCAAATAGCGGCATTCGGCTGGTACACAGGGGATGCCCGAAAGCTCGGGTGTCCTGGTTGCGGGTGCGGATGACCGGCACGGCCAGCATATCATCTATGATATCAGCCACATGCAGAGCGCAATCGCATTTTCCTGGTCCGACATCGATATAGACGCGATCTAGTCTCAGGTGGAGGCAGTTGAGCACGACAGTGCGCAGGATGGCGCAGTACACCCGCGGTATACGGGACGCGCTCTGGTCAATGGGCGCACGTACCTGCAGTTCGTCGAGATCGATGATGCTGTCGCCATTACGGGCGATCTCCTTGATAATTGTCAGGGGCGGGACGCCGACGATGCCTACGCGCTGCTGCATTAGATATCCTCACGCACCAGCAGTAGGATTCCGAGGCATCCGACCACCAGGTGAACGGAGAAAGCCGCCGCCAGGGGATTGAGGTAGCTGGCTTTGGCCAGGGACTGCAAGGCGGTATAGACCCCCCAGCAGACAAAGGCCATGCCGCAACTGACCGGGATGGCCAGCGACAGGTCACGACCCCACTTTCTGTAGACCAGCAGGAGCAAAGGTAGTCCTAAGAGGAGCAGCGGAAGACCGAGGAGTGTGTAGGAAATCCTGCCGTAAAAATCAGCCCAGGCTTTGTTGCGCTCTTCCTCGGATCTCGCATCTTTGGTTTCCTTGTAGAGTTCAACCAGCGATAATTCCATGGTGCGATAGGGCGGTACGAAAAAGTCACCGGGCACTTCGGGAAAGTTAAAAGTCCGCAATTTGAATACCTGGTCGGTAAACCGGGCGGTGCTGCTCAATTCCTGAACTTGTCCGTCCTGTAGTGTCCAGATCCCCTGGTCCCACTGCGTCGTTTTCGCGACGATCAGTTTGCTCAGTTCGTAGTTTTCGTTCCAACCGGTATAGGAAAAATTATTGAAAACATTTTTTTGGGGATCGGGACGGCCGAAGGAATAGAACCCATCCTCACCCCGATAGTAATACCGGCCGCCGCGATAAATGCCGAGTGGTACCTTACCCCTAACCTCTTTGTTCCAGATCTGGTTGGTGGTTGCAATGGTGGTGGGCAGTATCAGTTGCGCCATCGCGAGAAAAAGCAGGATGCACGCCATGGCAGCCCCGACGATAGGGTAGGTGATTTTTTTCAGGGGAATACCGCAGGCTTTGAGCGCAATGAGTTCGTTGCTGTGGTTGAGAACGCCTAGTGTGACAACACCGGCCAGCAGAATGCAGACCGGGCTCATCATGTCGATGATAAAGGGAATGTTGTACACAAAAAATTGAGCGATCAGGCCAAAGGATTTGCCTTTTTCGCTGAAATTGTCGATCTTTTCAAAAAAATCGATCAACAGATACAGGCTGATGAAACTGGCCAGGATCATTCCGAGATTACGGATAAAATTATACAGAATGTAACGGTAGAGGAGTATCACGAGGGGTTATTATCAGTACATGAATCAATAGAAGTGGTTGCGGCAGCATTGTTAGGGTCTCGGACAGTAGGGAGCGCTGATCCTGAAGCCCGTGAGGACGCAGTGTGTCTTCGGAAATGTAGTAATCCCTACGGTTCTTTCAGTCAAGGACTACCGCGCGTCCAGCGTAGGGGGAGTTTTGGAACGGTGCCTCGATTTTGAAGAGAACGGGTGTGGTTTCTCACTTCCCCGAATGAAAAAACAACTGGCTCCAAACGATTCCTCATGTACTTGCGAATAATTCAGGAAGATCTTCCGGAAAGACGGACCTTGCTATTTTTTCTGTCTCTATGGTAAAGTATACAGTCTCATCACTCGTTTTCTAAGCTGAGTCAGGCAATGAGTATTTAATGGAAGTCCTTACCTGAAGCGTATGGTCTTCATGTGTTTGATATCCCAGGCCGAGATTACCGTTCTGGAAAGGCCGTGAACAGTTTGTCGTTTGTTTTCGGCAGTTAAGATCCTTTATCACTGCCTTCGCTTCAAGAGGCGGCGGTGTTTTTCACGACCTTTGTCTATGCAGAAACGACTTGAGAAAATTGCTGATAACAACATAACGCGCAGTCCCAGTAAAAACTCCGCGTTAGCTCGACTCAACGGGTTGTGGGCCATCTTCGAGCGGAGTGATAACGTACTGATCGTTATCAACGCCGATCCTGATGCCATTGCCTCGGCGATGGCGCTCAAACGGCTGCTCAGCTATCGCGTCCATAGTGTTGCTATCGGTTATCCCAACGAGATTCGACGGCTCAACAACATGACCATGGTGGAGCGCCTGAAAATTCCCATCGAACGGCTCCACACTCTGCCAGTGAAGGAATTCTCCAAAAAGATTCTGCTCGATTCTCAGCCTAATCATTTGGCCTGTTTTGAAAAAATGACCTTTAATGCGGTGATCGATCACCATCCAGTAACCACCGGTTGGGATGCCGCCTTCATTGACATTCGCCCCGAGTACGGAGCGGTTTCGTCTATGATGGTCGAATATCTGCGGGCTGCCGGGATAAAACCGTCTGTTTCCTTGGCCACTGCCCTGTTTTACGGCGTCAAAGTAGATACCCAGAATTTTCAGAAACAGAACATGCAAGTGGCCGATAGCATCTGCTTCCGGTACCTGTTCAATATTGCCAACCTCAATCTGGTGCGCAAATTTGAGTTGACCGAGTTGCGCCGTTCGGAACTTCGCTATTTTCGCACCGCCCTCAATGAAGTCAAGGCCAGCAATCGTCGGGCCTATGTGCATCTTGGCAGGGTGAGCACCCCGGATATCCTGGTGATTATCGCCGATTTCTTCAATCGGGTCGAAGGCTTTGACTGGGTGATAGTTTCCGGTGTCCACGGAGAAAAGCTGGTGGTCATCTTTCGTTGTGATGGTTACCGGAAAAACGCCGGAAAACTCGCTAAAGCCACGTTCGGACCATTCGGGCCCGCGGGTGGACACAAGGAAGCGGCCCGGGCGGAATCACCCTTGAAAAACCTGCCGCTCAGGGAAAATCAAGAGTTCACCACCAAAACCCTCATTCGGCTTATCACCCAGCATATCAAGTGATCCGCGCCAAGGTTTCCCTTGACCGGAAAAAACGGTCAGTCGTCTTGAACCTAGATTTGCCTGGTTCTGCTAGATATTGCTTGCGCCATTAGGGGGTTATGCAATAATATGCAGACAAGTCTTTCCTCTATCGTTGGCGCTCTGCGGCGAGACATTGCTTTCTAATCAAGGGCGTCGGTAACCATCTGCACGGTGTCCTATGTATAGACCCTCGACTTTGGCGATGATCCTGGCAGGTGGCCGCGTCGATGAATTAGGCGTTCTGACCCATTACCGGCCGAAATCCGCAGTCCCGTTCGGCGGTTTCGCCCGGGTTATTGATTTCCCCCTCTCCAATCTCCTCCATTCCGGCATTGAGCGCATTGCCATCCTCAGTCAATACCGCTCTTACTCCCTGATCAACCATATCGGCACAGGCGCCGCCTGGGATATGATCGGCCGCAACCGTGGAATTTCCATCCTGCCGCCGTTCAAGGATTATGAAAATCCCCATTGGTATCGTGGGTCCGCCGATGCGGTCTATCAGAATCTTGATTATATCCGCTACTATGGTCCTTCGGTGATTTTGATCCTGTCCGGCGATCACATTTATCAGATGGATTACCGGGAAATGATCCGCTACCACAGCGAGCAAGATGTTGATCTGACCGCAGCTTTCATCGAAGTCCCCATGGCCTCGGCCAACCGCTTCGGTGTCGCCGAAATCGCCGATGACTGCAGCGAGGGCGGCAGGATGCTCTCCTATGAGGAAAAACCGTCTGTGCCCAAAAGCAACTGGGCCTCGCTCACGGTGTTCTGTTTCCGGCCTGCGGTCCTTTTCGAGGTACTGAAAAAGAATCAGGAGAACACCTCCTATGAGTTCGGCCGCGACATCATTCCAATGATGATGGCGCAGAACTACAAAGTGCATGGGTACAAATTCAAAGGGTACTGGGGTTACACCCGGACCATCGATGAATATTGGCAGACCTCGATGGATTTGCTCGGTCCGACACCAAAAATTGATCTGGAGGCGTGGGGTATTCGCACCAATCTGGCGCACCGCAACATTGCCGACCGCCAACCGGTCAAGATCGGTGCGAACGGCAGCGTCGAGAATTCCATGGTTTATAATGGCTGCATCATCAATGGCACGGTCCGCAATTCGATTCTCTTTCCCGGCGTCCATGTTATGGCAGGCGCTGAGATCAATGATTCCATTCTGTTTTTTGATAATATCGTGCACCAGGGTGCCTGTCTCAACCGGATGGTCAGCGATGTTAACACCGTGTTTAATGAGAATGTGCGGGTTGGTGCCCCCCAATGTGAAAAGTTGAGTCGCGTTAGTGTGATCGGGTGGAACAACAACATCCCGGAAGGCTTCCGCATCGGATGTGGCTGCACGGTGGCCCCTCGCATCCCGGCTGAAAAATGGCCGGCGCATAATCTTGACGATGGGGAGGAATTGAAATGAGAGAAAGTGGTGATGCGCTCGTTCTCCTCCTGGCCGGCGGTATCGGTAGCCGATTGAACCTCCTGGTGGGGCATCGAGCGAAACCGGCAGTGCCGTTTGGCGGGATTTACCGGATTATCGATTTCAGCCTGTCCAATGTCATGAATTCCGGTTTGACCAGGGTCGGCGTGTTGACCCAGTATAAGCCGCTTTCGCTCATGGCCCATATCGGCAATGGAGAGGCCTGGGATTTTACCGGTCGTACCCGTGGCATTAAGATCCTGCCGCCGCGTACCGGCGAGAAGGATTCAGACTGGTACAAGGGTACGGCAGACGCGATTCGGCAGAATATCGATTTTATCCTTGCCAACCCCTCGGAACAGGTAGTTATTTTATCCGGGGATCATATTTACCGCATGGATTTTGACGCTATGCTTTCCTATCACCAACACAAAAAGGCCGATGTCACTATCGGCATGATGGTGGTACCGAAGCGTGATATTCACCAGTTCGGCACAGGGATCGTCGACGCTGAAAACCGGATTATCGACTGGGAGGAAAAACCCGCCGTCCCTCGGACCAACCTCGCCTCCATGGGTATTTATGTTTTCGATACCAAATACTTGCTGCGGACTTTGGCTCATGACCGGCAGGAAGCTGATTTCGGCATGCATATCATCCCTCGCGCCATCAACGAGGACCGGGTCTATGCCTATCCCTTCTATGGCTATTGGCGCGATGTCGGAACCATCCAGTCCTATTGGGAAACCAATATGGATATAATCCGCGAGCACTCCGGGATCTCGCCGGAAGAATGGGAGATTCGCCCCAATCCCGAATGCGGTGGCGGTCGTTCCATGGATCGCGGCCCGGTACGTTTTTTGACCGGTAGTAAGGTCACCTCATCAATGATCTCCTCGGGATGTGTCATTGAGGGGACGGTAATCAATTCGGTGCTGTCTCCGGGGGTGCGGGTGGAAAAAGGCGCGATGGTCAGCAACTCGGTGATTTTCGCCGATGGCGTTATCGAAAAAAACGCGGTGGTTGATCTGGTGATCTGCGATAAAGGCGTGCATGTCGGGACGGGGGCTGTGGTTGGTTTCGGCGAGAACTTGACCTTGCCGAACAAGCAGTTCCCTAAACATTTATATACCGGGATCACCTTGATCGGCAAAGAGGCCAGAATACCAGCAGGCGTAAAGATCGGCCGAAATTGCATCGTCAATTTCGGGTATGATGACGAGACCTTTGGCGGGCAAACTTCCCTGGCCGATGGCGAATCGATCTGAGCCGTATCGCTCATTGAAACTACGGATGCTCGTTGCTGACCTGGGGTACGCGGCAATAATAGCTTGCAACGGGACAGGATTACGAGTATTTTTTTTCCCAAAAACGTCTCATCTGTAAAGGATTGGTGGAATTGCCGTTTTGGGTGCTCAAATGGTCAAAACACGATCCTTCCTGCCTCCTCTTAAAATATAAATATGCTCCAGTAGCTCAGGTGGATAGAGCTCAGGATTCCTAATCCTGGTGCCGCAGGTTCGAATCCTGCCTGGAGCACCAATAAATAAAGGCCAAAAGCTCAAGAATACAGAGCTTTTGGCCTTTTCTTTTTGATTGCATTTTAGCTACGCTTAGCATATTTTGACTTAAACGAGCAGCGTTTTACTAAAAATTGCGCCCAAAATTGCGCCCAAAAAATGGCAAGTATTACTAAACGAAAAAGAAAGAAAGGTGTTGTCTATAAAGTGGAAATTAGGCTGCTCGGGCATCCCTGTTTGTCCCAGACGTTTGACCGGTTATCCGATGCCCAGCGTTGGGCGGAAGATACGGAAGCCTTAATTCGATCTGGAGGGCATGTCAGTGGAGATATCCCAGACGACATGACGTTTGTAAAAGCACTCGATAGGTATGAACTTGATGTGTCCAGTTTGAAAAGGCCTAACACCAAGGCTCGAGAAAGAACTTCTGCTAACCAGCTTAGAGAGAATTTTGCAGGATTGAAGCTGAAGGATATTACACCTGCGTTGGTCGCGGCTTTCCGAGATAAGCGAATGCAAAGTGTGGGGCCGTCAACAATTCAAAAAGATCTTGCTTTGCTATCCCATCTGTTCACTGTTGCCAATGCGGAATGGGCTTTGGATCTAAAAAATCCGGTAGCAACAATAAGAAAACCTGCCATGCCGGATAGCCGACTCCGTCTTCTCAGTAAAGATGAGGCACGGCATTTACTGGAAATATCGAAAAAGAGTCGAAATAAAAATCTCTATCATTATATGCAATTGCTGCTTCATACTGGCATGAGACCATCTGAAGGTGCCAGCTTGACTTGGGGGCAGATTGATGTTGATGCAAGAATTATTGATCTAACAATAACGAAAACAAGACCACGGCGTGTACCCTTGACAATAAAAGCGATTGAGCTTCTTTTGGAAATCATGCCAGAGCCGTGCGAGAAAAACAAATTTGTTTTCCTCCCGGAGAACTGCTCTGACATTATCCGAAGACGCCCCAATTTATTCTTCCGCCGCGCCTTTGAGAATGCGGTGAAAAAGGCGAACATAGAAGATTTTCACATGCACGATTTAAGGCATACCTCTGCGAGCTATTTGTTGATGGCGGGAGTCGATTTACGCACTTTGGCTGATATTCTTGGGCATAGCACCATGCAGATGGTACAGCGCTACACTCACCTTCTGGATGATCACAAGTTGAAAGCGATTGATCGAATTGAGCAGTTGGGAAGGTAAAACCTATTTTACCGAATCAACCAGCTTGGCACCGGCCTTGAACTTAACGACCTTCTTGGCAGGTATGCTCATGGTTTGGCCGGACTGAGGATTTCGTCCTTCACGAGCGGCTCGCTCAGTTACCGAAAAAGTACCAAAACCGATTAGGGTAACCTTGTCGCCGGCCGCCATGGCGTCCGT
>JAFLKR010000195.1:0-14432 GCA_019163135.1 Desulfobulbaceae bacterium
CGGGAACGAGGAATTTTGGACAAAAAAAATCCCCGGCCAACTATGGCCGGGGATTGCACGACGGAATTACATTCTAAGAAAAAATTAGAATTTGAAACGAACAGAAGCAACGACGTTGTGACCGTTGATGCTCTCGGCCAGATCGGTGTCGGCAACGCCAAGGTACTCATAACCCAGATCGCCAGCTACCATTTCGGTGAAGTCATAGGTCATACCAACGCCTGCTTTGTAAGCGAAGACGTTGTCGCTACCGCTGATATTCTGCCAGCCACCAAACCAATCTTCTTCAGCTTCCAGTTCGTATTTTGCATAACCCAACCCGGCCATGACATAGACGGAGAAGGCGTCGGCAACCGGAATCTGATAGTAGCCATTGGCCATGACGGTCATCAGGTTGTACTCGGCATTGCGAAGTCCAAGACCGTTCAGGACTGCATCGTTTACGTCCAAATCAGCTCCCTGATAAGCAACCTCAAGCTCAGCCCGGAATTTGCCTACGCCCTCAAGGGCACCGAACTCACGACCGAAAGCCAATGCTCCGCCCCAACCGGCATCGCTATCGACTTCATTATAAAAACCGAAAACATCCTGGGTCATCCAAGCAGCGCGGGCGCCAACTCTGACGAACCAAGGATCAACGTCAGCGGCCTCAAGGGCGGTGATCCGACCCTCATGGTTCTGCAGTTGTTTGCCATGGGCGCCCAAGGTCTCATTCTGCTGAGCCTGAGAAGAATTCAGATCGTCGATCTGACCCTGGCATGCTTCCGGACAACCAGCGGCTTTCTTGCCAGGTCCACCGGCCAAGGCGACGCTTGCGGTCAGTACTAAAGCTGAAACAGCTAATACACTCAATACTTTTTTCATATTCTTTCTCCTACGCTATAAGTTGTTATGACTACCTGGGGCGTTATTGCCCTAAAAAAAATTATGTTGCCATCACCTGACAAGGTACTTCTTTTACCGAAGTGGATAATGGTGCAATCTGTTTACCTTTTCAATCTTGCACCAAGAACCATTCTTTATTTGATTACACTATAACAAAACAAAATGGGGATGGCAATATGCTTTGCTAAAAAAATACAAAATTTTGAACAGTGAAAGCATGATTTTTAATTAACATGCTGTTTTGTAAGTGTAAAGCAAAAAAATAAAAATTTGCACTTGGCTTGTTTTAGCCCCTTTTTTATGGGTTAGGCACCCGGGAAGCCAGTTGCGTAACCCCTTTTCGCGGTCGAGTACTTTTCTCTACAGTCTTTTTTTATCGGTGGTTTCTGGATAGCAATTGACGGGGGATAAGCCTTTGGCTAGAAACGGGATAGCAACATGACCTCGTCGGGCTGGCATCCTTGCCGGATAGCGCCCGAGCGGAGGGGTCGCTCCTGGTCTTGCTGCCAACCATTTTATACGTTTCTCTTGAAATTATTATAGAGGGTATTGTGATTCGATTAGGCATAGAACAGTTGACCGTATCTTCGAGGCATATAATAGCAGCGGGCAAACGGTTGGGGCTCCTGTCCAACCAGGCTTCCACCGACAGCCGGTTTACCCATAGCCGTGACCTGTTACTCCAGGCCTTTCCGGGCCAGTTGACCTGCCTGTTTTCACCCCAGCATGGTTTTTTCAGCGAGAAACAGGATAATATGATTGAGTCCGAGCACGGCCTTGACCTGGAAAGCGGCCTGCCGGTCTATTCACTTTATGGAGAAACCCGCAAACCGTACCCGTCGATGTTCGCCGATATCGATATCCTGCTGGTCGATCTTATCGATGTCGGCACCCGGGTCTACACTTTTATCTGGACCGTGGTCCATTGCCTGGAGGTCGCCAGGGAAACCGGCATCAAAGTTGTGATCCTGGATCGGCCCAATCCCATCGGCGGGCATCTGGTCGAGGGCAACCTGCTGCGGGCGGACTGCGCCTCCTTTGTCGGCCGATGCGCTATTCCCATGCGCCACGGCTTGACCCTCGGCGAGCTTGCCCTCTTCTGCAACCGTGAACTGGCCATCGACGCCGATCTCGAAGTCGTCAGGATGAGCGGCTGGAAGCGTCGAATGTTTTTTCCCGCCACCGGCTATCCCTGGGTTTTTCCCTCCCCCAATATGCCGTCGTTTACGGCGGCGTTGGTCTATCCTGGCCAGGTCATCTGGGAGGGGACCAATATTTCCGAGGCCAGGGGGACGACCCTGCCTTTTGAGCTTTTTGGGGCTCCGTTTCTGCAACACGGTGAAGTGCTCGCCTCACTCCGGTCCGTTGACCTGCCCGGTTGTTGGCTACGGCCCCTCCGGTTTGAACCGACCTCGGGGAAATGGATGGGGCAGGGCTGCAACGGCTTTCAGATTCATGTCACCGACCCGGAGCGATTTCGGCCGTACCGGACGAGCCTGGCTTTGCTTCAGGCGATCCGGACCCTTTATCCCCAGCAGTTTGCCTACAAACAACCGCCCTACGAATATGAATTCGAGCGACTGCCGATGGATCTCATTATCGGCGATCGTCTGATTCGGGAGGCGCTGGAAAACGGGGTGCCTGTCGAGGAACTGGAACACGGTTGGCAAGCGGAACTGGACGAATACCGGCAACGCAGCCGCGCTGTTTTTCTTTACGATTAAAAGAAACTGCAGTATGTTCGACCCTTTCGTTCGGCGGTTTAATTAAGCGATAACCATGGAAAATCAGGGCGCACCTCGCTCCCCAAGTAATCTATATATGGTCAGGAGTTTTCAAAACGTGTCCCGCATATGCACCCTGCAGCAACTGGCTGATTTGGTGGGCGGCAAGGTGGAAGGCGATCCGCACCTGCCGCTCCATGGTCTCAACGGTATCGACTATGCCGGGCCTGATGAGATTACCTTCGTCCTCGATGCCAGGCAACTGCCGCTTCCGGTCCACTGCCGTGCGGGAGCCTGCATCGTCCCCCCCGGAGCCGGGCCTTTGTCCATCCCGACGATCGTCACGCCACAGCCTTCGGTTGCCGCCGCGCAAATCCACACGTTCCTCCTGGCCACGCCGTTTGCGGCCCAGGGCATTCATCCTTCAGCGGTGATCGGTGCCGGCTGCACCATCCCGGAGGCGGTCAGCGTCGGACCGTTGGTCTGTCTGGGCAATGGCGTGGTGCTGGGCGAGCGGGTGACCCTCCACCCCGGAGCGGTGATCGGCAGCGAAACGGTTATCGGCGATGACAGCGTCATCCATGCCAAGGTGGTGGTCGCGGAACGATGCACCATCGGCAAACGCGTCATCCTCCACCATGGAGCGGTAATCGGCAGCGATGGCTTTGGCTTTGCCACCGATGGCCGAGGACAACATTATAAAAAGCCGCAGGTCGGAACGGTACGGATCGATGACGATGTCGAGATCGGCGCCAACGCCTGCGTTGACCGGGCCGCCTTTGGGGTTACCTGGATCAAGTCCGGGGCCCGGATCGACAATCTGGTGATGGTGGGCCATAACGTGGTGGTCGGGGAAAACTCGATCTTGGTCGCCCAGGCCGGAATTGCCGGCAGTACCACCCTCGGACGCAATGTCGTTCTTGGGGCCAAGGTCGGGGTCGCCGGGCACCTGCATCTTGGAGACCAGGTCATGGCTGCGGCCATGAGCGGTATTCATAACGATCAGCCCCCGGGAGCGAAGGTTGGCGGCGCTCCGGCCTTTGAGGTCAGAAACTGGGGAAGGGCCACCGCCGCCTTCAGTCGGTTGCCGGAGATGGTTAAGGAATTGCGACGGTTACGAAAAGAGGTGGACCGGCTCACCGGCCTGCTGGGAACTACGGAACATGAAAAGGGGACAGAAGCATGACTGCAGTCAGTGAAATCCAACTACCGATTGATACCAAAGGCATCATGGCGCTCCTTCCGCACCGGTATCCTTTTCTCCTGGTAGATCGGATTGTCGCCCTGGAAAAGGGCAAAAGCATTAGCGGGTTGAAAAATGTCACCATGAACGAGCCCTTTTTTCAGGGCCATTTTCCCGGCGAACCGGTTATGCCGGGCGTGCTGATGCTCGAAGGCTTGGCCCAGACCGGGGGGATCCTCGCCATCTTGTCCGATCCGGAGATGATGGGCCGGCTGGTCTATTTTGCCGGGGTCGATAAGGCCCGGTTCCGCAGGGTGGTCCGCCCGGGCGACCAGCTGATCTACCAGTTGGAGATGATTAAGCAGAAAGGCAAAATTACCAAGATGTCCGGCAAAGCTTATGTTGATGGCCAATTAGTCACCGAAGCCGAACTGATGGCGAGTTTTGGCTGATCTACTTTTGCATGCGGCGTAGGGCGGGGTGGATTCGGCCCGCTATTTCTCGTTTTTAAACAGGATACCCTCTTCATGAAAATACATTCCACCGCCGTCATTGATCCCAGAGCGCAACTCGACAGTTCGGTGATGATCGAACCCTATGTCGTTATCGACGGCCCGGTACGCATCGGCCCGGAAACCCGGATCGGCGCCCATGCTGTGGTTTCCGGGCCCACCACCATCGGTGCCCGCAACACCATCAGTTCCTTCGCCTCCATCGGCGCACCGCCTCAGGACAGTCATTATAAAGGGGAACCCACCGAACTGATCATCGGCGACGACAACCTTTTTCGCGAATATGTTTCCATCCATCGAGCTACGGTCAAAGCCAGTGGCAAAACCCTGATCGGCGACGGTAATATGATCATGGCCTACTGTCATATCGCCCACGACTGCATCATCGGCGACCATGTGATCATGGCCAATCTGGCCACCCTGGCCGGGCATGTGGAGATCGGCGATCATGCCAATCTCGGCGGGATGGTGGGCGTGCACCAGTACTGCCGGATCGGCGATTATGCCTATGTCGGCGGCATGTCGGGGATCGGCCTGGATGTGCCGCCCTACGTGATCATGGAAGGCACGCGCAACCAAATGCGCATCGCTGGGATTAATAAGATCGGCCTGCGTCGTTCGGGCATGGACCGCGAGACCATCAAGAATCTCGAGGAAGCCTTCAAAATCCTGTTCCGTTCGCCGCAGTTGCTGCTCAAAGATTCGCTGGCTAAACTGGAAGAGGAAATGAAGGATTGTTTGGAGGTCCAGTTGATGGTCGATTTCTTCCATACCAGCAAGCGTGGCGTGGTCAAGCGGACCCTGGATGATTGATGACACGGGAAATCCAGTCATTGGCCTGATTGCCGGAGGCGGCCAGTTTCCGCTGCTCTTTGCCGATGCGGCCCGGGCGCGGGGGCGAAAAGTCGTGGCAATTGCCCATGTTAACGAAACTTCGCCCGAAATCGAGGACCGGGCCGATCTCACCTACTGGGTCAAGCTGGGGCAACTGGGGAAAATTATCAGCCACTTTCGACGGGAAGGGGTCGATGAAACCGTTTTTGCCGGCACGATCACCAAAACCCGCATCTTCAAGGATGTCATGCCGGACTTCAAAGGGCTGACCCTGTGGAACAAAATCGACAATCGACTCGATGACGCTATTCTACGCGCCGTGGCCGCCAGCCTCGAAGAAGAGGGCATCCGGGTTCTGGCCTCAACCTGTTACCTGGACCATCTTTTTTTCCCCCAGGGTGTGCTTACCCGCAAGAAACCTTCCGCCGCCCAGATGGACGACATTCGCTTCGGCTGGGCCATCGCCCGCGAAGTCGGCCGGCTCGACATCGGCCAGTGCGTGGTGGTTCGTGACCGCTCCGTGCTGGCGGTGGAGGCTATTGAGGGCACCGATGCCGCGATTCGCCGCGGTGGTGAACTGGCTGGATCCGGCGCGGTGGTGGTCAAGCTGAAAAAGCCGGGCCAGGATTTCCGCTTCGATCTGCCGGCCACCGGCCCCAAAACTATCGAAACCCTGGCCGCGGTCAAGGGCGCAGTGTTGGCTGTGGAGGCCGGGCAGTCGTTGATCTTTGATCTGCAGGCCATGCTTCAGGCGGCGGATCGAGCCGGTATCGTGGTCATTGGTTTGAGTGAGGATGAGCAGGGGGCATTGCGGAGTTGAGGGTTGGTCCGGTCTCGGTGGCCGGAGCGTGTCAGGTTACAATCAACGGACTACCGCTGTAAGGGGAGAAGGCGAGATGCAAAAAACGATTCGGATCGGCGATATCCTGCGGCGCCAACCAGTTGGCGAGACGATCGAGATCAGCGGCTGGGTACGGACTCGGCGCGATTCCGGCGGGCTTTCTTTTCTGGAAATCAACGACGGCTCCTGTCTGGCCAATTTGCAGGTGATTGCTGATGATCGTTTGGCCAACTACGAGAGCGAGGTCAAACGACTGACCACCGGTTGCTCATTGCGGGTCCGGGGGCAACTGGTAGCCTCGCCGGCCAAGGGGCAGGCGGTGGAGGTGCAGCTCGAGGCCCTGACGGTGATCGGATGGGCCGACCCCGAGACCTACCCCTTGCAGAAAAAGCGGCATAGTTTCGAATATCTTCGTTCCCTTGCCCATCTCCGTTCCCGGACCAACGCCTTGGGCGCGGTGGCCAGGGTCCGCAGCGCGCTCAGTTTTGCCGTCCATCGTTTTTTCCATGAGCAGGGATTCCTGCAGGTCCATACCCCGGTGATCACCACCTCGGACTGCGAAGGGGCGGGCGAGATGTTTACGGTGACGGCGCTGGAACCGGGCCAGCTGCAGGGAACCGAACCGTTTGCCGCGGATTTTTTCGGCAGACGCGCTGGTCTGACGGTCAGTGGCCAACTGCAGGCCGAGATTTTTGCCCTGTCGCATGGCCGGGTCTACACCTTCGGTCCAACCTTCCGGGCGGAACATTCCAATACCAGCCGACACCTGGCCGAATTCTGGATGGTTGAGCCGGAAATGGCCTTCTGCGATCTGGCCGGCAATATGGAAGTGGCCGAGGCCATGATCAAATCGCTGATGGCGACCGCCCTGTCGGACTGTGCCGAGGACCTCGAGCTGTTCGAACAATTCATTGCCAAGGGGCTGCTTGAAAAACTGGCCCAGGTCCGCGACCGGCCGTTTGTTCATCTGACCTACACCGAGGCCATCGCCGTGCTCGAACAATCGGCACGGGAGTTTGCCTTTCCGGTGCAGTGGGGGATTGACCTGCAGGCCGAGCATGAGCGCTATCTCTGCGAGGAGGTGGCCAAGGCGCCGGTGATCGTCACTAACTACCCCAAACAGATCAAACCCTTTTACATGCGCCTCGATGACGACGGCCGGACGGTGGCGGCCATGGATATCCTGGTGCCCGGCATCGGAGAACTGGTCGGCGGCAGCCAGCGCGAGGAGCGCCATGAGCTCCTGGCTGCTCGGATGGCCGCAGCCGGGCTCGACCTTGCGCAGTACGGCTGGTACCTGGATCTGCGCCGCTATGGTTCCGTTCCTCATGCCGGTTTCGGGCTGGGTTTCGAGCGGTTGGTGCAGTTCGTCACCGGGATGCAGAACATCCGCGACGTCATCGGGTTTCCTCGGACGCCGGGCAGTGCGCCCTGCTGATCCTTAGTTTCTTCCTCAATTTCAAGGAGTGCGGCCATCGCTGCGGTTACCGGTAATATCAAGGGGCTGAAGCCCAAGCAGTTGCGGGATTTGGAGCGGCTTGCCCAGAAGAAGGTAGCGCCCGAGGAGATCATCGGCAGGGAGACCGCCCGTAGTCTGGCGGCGATTTCAGCGGAACTTAACCGCCGGGTCGGCGTGCTTATTCACCGTTCCGGTCAGATTGAAACCGTGGTGGTCGGCGATTACGACCGCATCACCATCCCGGCACTGGCCAATGTCGGCACGGCCGGCGGTCGTTTGCGCGGTCTGCGTTGTGTCCATACTGTCTTGGGCGGGGGCACCGCAATCAATGAAGAAGACATCATGGATCTGGCCTGCCTGCGGCTCGACCTGATGGCCGCCCTGACCATCCGGGAAGGGTTGCCGGATTTGCTGCATGCCGTCCATCTTATTCCCCTTCAAATTGACGGCCGCGACTATGCGACCCTGGCGCCGGTGCATCCTGCGTCACAACCGCAATCCTGCATCGAATTGATCGAGGCTCTGGAGGCAGAATTCATCCGGGAGCGCCCGATCCGCGAGGTTGATAAAGGTAAAGACCGGGCTATTCTGATCTCGGTGACCACCGGTTCCCGGGTTGAAGCCGAAGATTCGATGGCCGAACTGGTCGAATTGGCGCGCTCTGCCGGGGTCGAGGATCTGGCCCAGGTGATTCAGCGTCGCAAGCATCTCCATTCTCGCTTCATCCTCGGTCGGGGCAAACTGGTGGAGATTGTGCTGATGAGCCTGCGACTCGGAGCTAATCTGCTGGTGTTTGATCAGGAACTGAGTCCTTCGCAGATTCGTTCAGTTACTGATCATACCGATCTGCGGGTGATCGACCGCACCCAGCTGATTCTCGATATCTTTGCCAGTCGGGCCAGGTCGCGCGAGGGTAAACTGCAGATCGAAATGGCGCAGTTGAAATATATGCTGCCCAAACTGACCACCCGCGACGATGCCCTTTCCCGCCTGACAGGCGGCATCGGTGCCCGCGGGCCGGGCGAGACCCGCCTGGAGATCGACAAGCGGCGGATCAATGATCGCATCACCCGTCTGGGCAAGGAGTTGAAATCCGTGGGTGAGCAGCGCTACCACCGCCGCAGCAGGCGGCGCAAGCGCGATGTGCCGGTGATTTCGTTGGTCGGCTATACCAATGCCGGTAAATCCACCCTGCTCAACACCCTGACCAAAAGCGATATCCACGCCGAGGATCTGCTGTTCGCCACCCTGGATCCAACCAGCAGACGCCTGCGTTTTCCCGAGGATATGGAGGTGATCATCACCGACACCGTTGGGTTTATCCGAAACCTGCCAGCCGACCTGCTCAAGGCCTTCGAGTCCACCCTGGAGGAACTGTTCGAGGCGGACTTGTTGCTCCATGTGATCGACATCTCCAATCCCGCCTGGCGGCAGCAGGTTGAAGTGGTGGAATCGCTCTTGGCCGAACTGGAACTCGATGCCATTCCCTGTCTCCAGGTCTTTAACAAAATCGACCGGGTCAGCCCTGAGGAGGCTTTGCAAGTGCGGCTCTCCGACGACGGTGTAGGGATCAGCGCCTTGGATAGCGCCACCCTTGAGCCTCTGCTAATCAAGGCGCAGGAAATTTTGCGGTCATCCGCGGAACTGGCGGGGTGAGCTGTTGCTTTGAAGGGGAAAAATGAGTTTGAAAGGCGCAATAGAGGGCTGGTCAGTTTTTCAGAAAGAACCCCAGATCTTTTTCCATTTCGACGTTGTTCTCGAACTGGCAACCGATTAGGTTCTGTTCCACCGTTATAACGAGGACCTTTTTCTTCAAGACAGTTTTTTTCTTGTCGTTCAGTTGGAATTCGATCAGCAGTACTTGGTCTTTTTTGACTTGGTGCAAACCGGAAACCGTAAAGCCGATCCCCCCTCTTGAGAGGTTGTTGAGGTGAATGATACCGCCGCCAACCCCGCCCTGGCTGATGATCTCATAGGTCCCAGGCAGACTGACCTGCTTGCGGTAATGACGGCGGAAATCAAAGAGCACATTGAAGGTCTCCTGGCAGCGGCACTTTACCTTGAGCGTGTGTCTGGCCAGTTTGAATTTATCCGCCGCAATAAGCTTGACTGCGCCGCAGGCAGGACAAACTAACGTTGCCGTGTTGTCCTCTCGGACATGCACCTTGACGTTGGTCATGGCGGTCAATCGTAGATAATGCAGGTAAAGCGTTCAAGTTCCATTTCGGTCTCCCGGTCCAGGTCGGCGGCTACTTCGTGGATCTGATACTCTTTCTGGCAGCCGGAACATTTGAGACGGACCTGACGACAGCGCCGATGTACTTTCAACGTTTCTCCGCATTCTTGGCATTTCACGGTTATTATACCTTACCGATAAGCTGTTCCCGGGTAAAGACCGCCTTCAAGGGATAGCCTTTCGCCGCGAGTGCTTCGGCGCCGCCTTCCTGACGATCAACAATGGTGGCCACCAGGCCGACCTTGAATCCTTCGTTTTCAACCCGTTCGATGACCTTGAGCAGCGTCCCGCCGGTGGTGACCACATCCTCGATCAGAGCCACCAGGCTACCCTTAAGCAGGTTGTTTTTGCCCTCGATGTAATTGCCGGTGCCGTGGCCCTTGGCTTCCTTGCGCACAATAAAGGCCGGAATCGGCGCTTTTTCGAGATAACTGACGAGAGATACTGCGGTAACCAGCGGGTCAGCTCCCAGGGTCATGCCGCCGACCCCGGTGATGGGATCCGGATGGTTGCGGATCAACTCAAAGAGCAGGCGTCCGCAAAGATAACCGCCTTCCGCATCCAGAGTGGTCTGTTTGCCGTCGACGTAAAAATCTGAAGTCTTACCCGAGGTGAGGGTGAAGGTTCCCTGGCGATAGGATTTTTCCAGCAACAGTTCTTTTAGCCGTTGTCGTTCGTTCATTCGGTTGCCCTTTACGCTATATTTATAAAGAGGATATCCTCTTTTCCAGTTTTCTCAAAACGATTTCTCAAGGAGAGTGCGGTCGGAGACAGGTTTTCACTGAGTGCAGTTTCTTAGCATAAAAATCGTCAGAATAAAACATTGGTTGTCATTTTCTTTGTATCGCTGAAATGTATAAGGGTAACCGGGATTTCCCGATGTTATGGCTTGCATTTTCCGATAGCCTCGTAGATACTGTCCCCAATGTTGGTAATATGCATCGAAGATCATCTAAGAGGGTAATCAAATGTGTGGAATCGTTGGCTATGTTGGAACTAGAAGGGTCGTGCCCATTCTGCTTGAGGGCTTGCGGCGGCTTGAATATCGTGGATACGATTCGGCCGGACTGGTCTATCACTTTGAGAATAAATTAGTGCGTTACCGCGCCAAAGGTAAATTGGTCAACCTCGAGAAGGTGGTGGACGATTATATCGGCGTGGCCAGCAGCACCGGCATCGGCCATACCCGCTGGGCAACCCACGGCGCCCCTACCGAAGGCAACGCCCATCCGCATACCGATTGCACCGGTGAACTGGTGGTGGTGCACAACGGCATCATCGAGAACTACAGCGCACTGAAAAAAGAACTGACCGCCAAAGGGCACATCTTTACCTCGGAGACCGATACCGAGGTCCTGGCCCATTTAATCGAGGAGTGCTTGCAGGGTGATCTGGTTGCCGCGGTGCGTGAGGCGCTCGCCAGGGTCGAAGGCTCCTATGCCATCGGGGTGCTTTGGGCCAAAGAGCCCGAGTTGCTGGTTGCTGCCAGGAATCACAGCCCTCTGGTCATGGGCGTATCCAGCGACGCCTGTTACATAGCTTCCGATATCCCGGCGCTGCTGCCCTACACCCGTGAAGTGATATTTCTCGATGATCGGGAAATGGCGGTGCTGCGCAAGGGCACCTACACCATCCTGCAGGTGGATGACGGTTCCGAGCTGGAAAAAAAGATCACGGTCATCGACTGGAACGCCTCGATGGCGGAGAAGGCCGGATACCGGCACTTTATGCTCAAGGAGATCTTTGAGCAGCCGCAGGCCATTCTCAATACGATCAGCGGCCGCATCGTCCCGGACACCGGCATTGTTGATCTGCCTGAAATCGGGCTCGATTCCGAAGCCATCAACAAGATTGAGCGGATTGCCCTGGTGGCCTGCGGCACCTCCTGGCATGCAGCCCTGGTGGCCAAATACTGGATTGAAAAATGGGTAGGGATTCCGGTGGAAGTCGATATTGCCTCGGAATTTCGATATCGGCGGTTGTTGGTCAACGATCGGGTGCTGACCATCGCCATCTCCCAGTCCGGTGAAACCGCCGACACGCTGGCCGGCATCCGCAGGGCGGCGCAACTCGGTTCCAAGGTGCTGACCATCTGCAACGTGGTCGGCTCCACCATGACCCGGGAGGCCGACGGGGTTATCTACACCCATGCCGGTCCGGAAATCGGGGTGGCTTCGACCAAGGCCTTTACCTGCCAATTGGCGGCATTATTCCTGCTGACCCTCTATCTTGGACAGGTGCGCAAAACCATTGATCCGGCTGTGCAGAAGAACTTGGGCACAGCCCTGATCGACATCGCCGGGGTAATTGAAACCGAACTGCCTCGTTTACAGGAAGAGATCAAAGTATTGATTGAACGCTACTATGAAGCCAAGGATTTTCTCTTTGTCGGCCGAGGACTTAATTTTCCCATCGCCCTGGAAGGGGCCTTGAAGCTGAAAGAGATTTCCTATATCCATGCAGAGGGCTATGCTGCTGGTGAGCTCAAACACGGCCCGATCGCTCTGATTGACCGGGATATGCCGGTGGTGGCCCTGGTTCCCAAAGATTCGGTATATCTGAAAACGGTTTCCAATGTCGAGGAGATCAAGGCCCGGCAAGGCCGCTTAGTACTGATCGGCACCAGCGGCGATCAGCACTTGAGCGCGCTGACCGATGATGTGCTCTACCTGCCGGAAGTGGACGAGGACCTGAACCCGCTGCTCTACACCATTCCGGCGCAGTTGCTGGCCTATGAAATAGCCCATCGTCGTGGCTGCGATGTCGATCAACCGCGCAACCTGGCCAAGAGTGTGACTGTGGAATAACGCGTCTTTTGTCATTTTGGTGCGCCCTCTTTTTGAAAAAGAGGGCGCTTTTTTTTTGCACTGGCGACAGCACTGGCGACTGTTTACGAGGGATGCTGTTGCTACCTGCTGGCCGTCAAAATACAGGGATGATGTTTTTCGGATGCGAACTTGTCGGCAGGGCATCTCTCTTACAACCCGGGGATGCCGATATGCTGGATACGCACGGCGTTTAATCCTTCCTCGTAGGCCAGCAGTTTGCCTTCCTTGCGAAAAAGCCGGAAGGCCAGGGCGTAGGAAAGAACCCGGATCGGGTAATCACGCGGCAGTTGCTGGAGATAAGGTTGAATGGTGATGAAATCGGTGGCGCCGTATTGCTGCATGATAAAGCGCAGACCGCCGTTTCGCGGCCCGATGTTGTAGGCGAGCAGGCCGAGGAACAGGTCGTTGTTCATTTGGTCGAGGTAAAATTTGAGGGTGGCGGCGGCGATGAACCCGTTATGGCGATGATCTGCTAGTAACGGCCTGCTGACCCCGAGCAGCCTGCCTGCCCTGAGCATCACCGCTTCCGGAACCTGGGTGATCTGAAAGAGACCCTGGCCGCCATCCTTGCTTTCCCTGGGCACATAGGACGATTCCGTCGCCGCGATACCGTGGAGCAGATCGGGGTCGAGTTCGAAGGCCTCGGCAGCGGCATCGATGTCTTTAGTGAAGAGGCGGGCGCGGTCGATGAGTTGCTGCAGTTGCCGGGGATCGAGGCGGCGATAGGCGGCGAAAACCTGATGGGTCAGGGTCACCCGTCCGGCCTCCGCTTTACCGCCGATCAAGGTGCGGAAGTGGCTGAAGGTCTGGAAGAACTGCCCTCGGTAGGCAAGGCCGCCAACGACCAGGGCCAGGACCAGAGCGATGGCAGGCGGCAGCAGCAGGGATTTGGTCTGTAACCATCGGCGCAGGCGTAACCAGCCGATCAGCAGCAGGGCCGCCAACACTATCAATCCGAGCACTCCCAGGGTGAACGGCAGCAGATTGGTGAAAAATCGGGTACCTGAAAATCTGTTAGCCGAGTAACCTAACAGCGCCACAATTCCGGTGACGGTGCAGATCGCCAGGCCTGTGATTTCCAGCCCGGTCGACAGCAGGACGCGGCGGGTGGAAAGCTGTTTTTTTTTCTTACGCGGCTTGCGGGGTTTTTTAGGAGAAGGGGGACGGGGTTGCGCCGGTTTGGCCCGGGGTTTCGATTTTTCTGCACCGACCGGTGCAGCAGGAGTTGATTTTTGGGGTGCGACCGGCTGCTTCATTAGAAAAAATATTGAGTAGACCTGTGTTGATAGGGGTTGGGTGATGGGATAAGTTTATGCGGAAAATTCGTCAGGGCTGAGGTCTCGTTTGCACCGTGTACCAGGATTGGTATTGAAGGGGCCCGCCGGACTGGATCGAGTCTCCGCTGAAAAGACCATTAATCCTTGTCCCTTGTCAATCAATACCCATAAGGAGGAAGCGAATGAAATTATTTACCGTCAACCGGCTAACCTGCAATCAGGATGGGATTTGCGCCGCAGTCTGCCCCGTCGGGATTATCGATTTTGTCGCAGGCAGTGTGCCTGTGCCCGTTGCCGAGGCCGAGGAGATATGTATCCGCTGCGGCCATTGCGTCGCGGTCTGTCCGACCGGCAGCCTGAGTCATCGGGATATGGAGGTGAAGTCGTGTCCACCGATACAACCGGAGTTGTCCCTTTCGGTAGCACAGAGCGAGCAGTTTCTCAGGAGCAGGCGGTCCATCCGGGTTTACCGGGATAAACCGGTGGCTCAGGCCGAATTGGCCCATTTGATCGAGATCGCCCGCTATGCCCCCTCTGGCCACAACTCACAGGGAGCGGAGTGGCTGGTCCTTGGCGACCGGGCAGAATTGGGGCGGCTCACACGGTCTGCGCCACAACTACGTGCGCAGCTTCGTGGTGGACGCGGCGACGGC